>CAYSIR010000133.1:0-11148 GCA_964431105.1 uncultured Leptolyngbya sp.
CTTGTCGAAGGGGGGCTGGGGGATGAGGGCGATTTGCAAAAGTGGGATGCTCCCGTGCAAATGTCGCTAGACCGTCTGCCCTACTACCGTTCTAGCTGTCATTTAGGGGCCTCTTTTATAAATCCAAAAATCCTTACCCATAAAGGGCTACCCAAAAATTAGCCTAAAAAATGAGTACAAGAATGGTTCAAGTGGATGGGTTAGTGTCATCTTATAAGGGTGTCGTCTAACCAAAATTTAGACCACGGCTATTTACCTAGAAATTGAAATGCTAGACCTCCACTGCCATACGACGTACTCTGATGGAAAACTGACTCCTAGCCAATTGGTTGAACTGGCGATCGCTACAGGAGTTCAGGCATTAGCCATTACCGACCATGACACGGTGCTGGGATGGCAAGAGGCGCAGCAGGCTGCAAGAACGACTATTGAAATTGTGCCCGGTGTAGAGTTGAGTACGTCCTACAATGGGCGATCGCTCCATATTTTGGGCTATTATCCCAACGCAACGGCTATCGGCAGCCAACTGCGGGAACGGACCCAAGGGCGGCACCGCCGCGCCCATGCTATGGCCAACAAGTTAGCCGAACTAGGCTATCCCATCGCCTTACCCGATATGCCAGACAGTATGGCTCCGGGGCGACCACACATTGCATCTGCACTGGTGGCAGCGGGATATATTAACCAGCCGCAGGAAGCCTTTGAGCGATGGCTGGGAGAAGGCAAGCCGGCCTATGTTGAGTACGAAAAGTTTTCAGCAGTGGAAGGTATCCAGCTACTCCGACGCTGCGGGGCTGTGCCGGTGTGGGCGCATCCCTACTTATTCCGAGGCGGACCAGTGCCGGAGGTATTGCCGGTGCTGGTAGAGGCAGGTTTGATGGGGGTCGAGGTCTATCATCCCAATCATGCTCAGCGCGATCGCCGTCGATTGGAAGACTTGTGCGATCGGTATGGGTTACTAAAAACCGGCGGCAGTGATTACCACGGGCCGAGTGATAGCTACTCCCAGCTCAATGATTTGCACCTCCCACTAGATTTATTAGCCCCCATAAAAGCAGCCGCGCGATCGCTCCAAGTCGAAAGCGCATCCATCTGTTAAAGGGCAGTCCTAAGCAGTCGCTATGGGGTTGAATCAGCTTGAAGCGATGCATTATCTTGAAAAGCAGATAAAAAGTCGAAATTGGCAACTAAGAGTTCGGCTCCAATCTTTGATTTGCTACCGTTAACATTAGTCATGCCATAGGCCTTGCTCCAGGGATAAAGCCAAGCCCATGCACCATAAAGCTCCTGAATTTTAGGAGAATTGTCAATTGTCATTAACCATCTGTGATTACAGTTCTTTAACTCAGCAGCAAGTGCCCCATGGTCAAAACCTTTATGCAAATCACCCTGCTTACCGTACAAGCGTGACCCTTCAGCAGCCAGATAGGGCGGATCGAGAAAGATAAATACATCTTCTCCAGGATGCTGCAAAACGGGAGCGTAATCACTACAGGTTAGCTTGACATTGCTGCCAAGCTGGCCCTTCAATTTGCCTAGACGTTCAATACTAGATAGCGTGAATCGTTCACAGTAGGCCAACGGCGTTAACCCCCCAGATTCTGTAACGCCGCTAGATGTGCTTCGGTTCAGGACAAAAAATCGCGTTGCATTGTGCAATTGGTCATCTGGAAGGTTATTGAGCCGATTGAGAATTTGATCTCGGAACTGAGTCCATTGGGGACTTTTTTGCTTGGGGCCGTCATAGGGCATTTGAATACGAAAGTCTTCAACCTTATCACACAGAGCGTCAACATCTGCCTGAACTTGTTTCCAGAAATCCATCAATAGGCTATTGGCATCATTGCCCCAAAATGTCTTACCTAGACGATGGCTAACAGCATAGAGTAAAACACTGCCGCCCCCCAAGAAGGGTTCTCTGTACTCGGTAATGCTGTAGGTGCTTTGATAAGCGTGAATAACTTTAGATAGGAATGGGATTGATTTTTGTTTGCCGCCAGGGTAGCGAAGGGGCGATCGCACCGATTGATTACTCATTTTGATGACTCATGGTCGATGAGTTGGTAGTGGGATTCATCTCAGGCTTTTGGCTAGTGTGAGCGTTGCCCACACCCGCCAAAGTCCTGACCAATAAAGGACTACCGATGAGTTCTTGACTGGCTTTATTCATAACGTCCTCACCAAATGTCAGCATTGTCTCTGGGTAGTGGCAGAGTTCCCTGTGTCTGTCGTCAACCGTTTGCTCTAAAAACTAGCGCTTGTTCTTGGTCAAGCTTAGTGTCCAGGATTTTTTATAGCGTGGGCTGCATCTACCCCATCAAAAATCCTGACTGGAATACCAATCACTAGCTGTTAAACGGGCTAACTCAATCTGGCGGCAGTTGACATAAGTCCCTTGAGTTGCAAGCATAACCATATAGTAATCTGATAGTAGTTTGTAAATAGAACGGTCTATAATCAGTGGCGTTTGCAGTCCAAGCGATCGCTGCTGGACGAGCTAGCGTTGGAGATATTGCTAGGTGCGGCTTAGAAATGTTCATCAAAGTTAAGGAATAATGCTCATGATAAAGCAATTGCTGGCAACAACGATAGCCATGATGCAACAACGGTTGCGTCATGTTGGGGTAGCTGTTTTGGCAGCCATCATAGCAGGTGCGATCGCGCTCCCAGCTCAGGCCCAGACCAATCCGAGTGAGTTGGCCAAAGCGGTAGAGTCCATCGAGCAATTAGATGCGCTGCGGTCTGGACTAGCATCCACCATCGACAGCAGCGAAGAACCGACGATGCAAACCATGAAAGAAGTTTGTAAGCCTGTGGGGATGCAGGCGATGAAACTGAGTCAGGACAATGGTTGGCAGGTAAAACAGATTGCGAACAAGTACCGTAACCCGGCTCATGCTCCAGACAATTTGCACTCTCGCATGGCGCTGGCAGAATTTGACCAAAACCCCGAATTAGTGGGCTTTTGGGAGCGGGAAACGTTGAATGGTCAGGAGGGAACCCGCTATTATCGCCGCATCAACGTTGAAGCCAGTTGTTTGGCCTGTCATGGGGCAGAAGATAGCCGCCCTCAATTCGTGAAGGAGAATTATCCCCAAGACCGAGCCTATGATTTTAATGTAGGGGATCTCCGAGGAATGTACGCTGTCTTTTTACCGGATGTGCAGGCAGCCATTAATGATTCGCTTCAGTAACTTAACCTGGGCTGGTCTGGATAAGAATTGCTCCCCTAGGCTTCGCCGATTTTGAATCTGCGCGGTCGTTCATCTCAGATCCATCCGTTCATCAGTCGAATAAAACCATTACGAGGATACAGTATGTGGTGGATGTTTCAGCGATCGCTGCGATCGCTCTCACAGATTTTGCTCAGTGTGTGGCTAGGGATGCTGTTGATGTGGAGTAGCTGGGCCGCCATGCCAGCTCCAGCCGCCGCAGCTATTCGGCAGCTTGAGGAAAAGCCAGGGCAGGTCGTCTATCAGTCTCGCCATTCGGTGACCGATCAGTACAATAACCGCTGGCAGACAGTGGCGTTCAATCGGGTGCGACCGGATGGCAGCACCAGTTTTTTTGTGCGACTTTCTGGATTTCCAGATTCTGTTGACATCGATCGCAGTCAGCCGATTACGCTGAGAGATCCGATGGGTGATGTCTGGCAGGCAGCCGATGCATCGGAGCAGATGTTTACCGATGCATCTTCACGAAAAGGGCACATCGGTCAGTATGATTTGCTACCCGTTGTGAACGCTCTCGATCCGGTTCTGCCGCTTGAGATAGAGTTGCCAACTCTTGACTCTGGCACAATTAAGCTGTCTATTCAACCTACTGCTATTCAGGAGTGGAAAACGGTAGCGGATCGGCGGTGACGGACTGACCAGCCAATACGGTGGAGCTAGTTGCCGCGCCCAACATGGAATTTTCTGCTGAGCCGGTTGCTGGTCTGAGGATTCTGCACAATCCGTGGCTAGGGGTATTCATATTAGGGTTTTGGGTGGTGTGAGCGACGCCCACACCACCCAAAATTTTGACCAATCGAGGACGACCCAATCCGTTTATAGTATTCAGAGACAGTCAGCGGGGAATAGCGCATTGCAAACAGTATCCATTGACTTTAAGCAACTTCAGGCGACGCTGACGGCCCACCTCCAGCAACAGCCGACTTATGCCCATAGCTGTCAGCTTCAGTTGTTGGCCCACGGCGAGGCTAACATTATTTTTCGACTGAACCGCGATCGCCTGGTTCGTATTGCGGTGAATACCCCCAATCAACGGTTTCAGGGTGAGTTTCAGCGGGTAACTCAGTTTGAAGCTGCTATTTTGCGGTTTCTATCGGGGTCTGGGATTGGGCATGAACTTTATGCCGCTCAAATGACAGCCCCGGATGATTTTCCTTTTACCTATCTGATTACTAATTATCTGGAGGGGCGATCGCTAACCTACAGCCGTGCCGATCTACAGCAAGCTGCCCAAACTCTAGCGAATCTTCATCGACTGCCGCGATCGCCCCGGCACGATTTGTCATCATTGCAGCCAACGATACCCGTAGTTGACCAACCCCTCAGCATATTTTATCGTGAAGCTGAAGCCTATGCGCAACCTTATCTTGACTCGCCCCATGCTGAAGCGGAGGTCATCGAAAGGGTGCAGACCGTATTGCACCGGGCAGCCCAGCAGTGTCAACGAGAACAGTGGCTAGTCGATGCACCCTACCGCTGTTTGGTACATAGCGATCATACCTATGAAAATTGGGTAATCGGGAGCGATCGCGCTTATCTGATTGACTGGGAATGGGCGGAAATTGGGTCGCCTGCGGGAGATTTGGGACATTTTCTGTCACCCGTGACGGTGCAGCGTCGTCAGGGATACCAGATGCCAGAGAGCGATCGCGATTGGTTTCTCAAGTGTTACTATGATGCCCTAGAAGATAAGAATTTGGCTGATACAATCCGCCGACATTTTGCGGCATTTGGGGTCTATCCGGCGGTGCGATCGCTATGTTGGACGGCGGGGTATTGGGTAACGGCCAACCGTTGGTATGCCAAAGCCGAAGACAGTCCAAGTGCGGCAGAACGGTTAACCCGTCTGGAACACAGTCGGCAACAATTTAATGGTTTTTATGAAGCCATCATGCGCTGGTTTGATACGGATTGGGATTAATGCTTAGCTCCACAAAAGCCATAAACAAAACGGAGCGGGCGAAACAGCATGCACCTGAATGCGGTCAAACCCTGCTGGATTTTACAGTCGCATAACCTTGACATAAAAAGTTTAGCAAAACCCCGCTCCTCAGCATATTTTCATGAACGTTGATGGGGATTCTGCTACGCTAAATACCTAGTGACCAATATCAACGGTGATCAGCGATCGCATCTACAGTTATGGTTAGTCCACCCTTAAAGCGCTCTCCTACTGGTTTACAACGATGGGAACAGTGGTCAGAGCCAATTCGTGCGTATATTTTCATGTTGCCAGCGGTCGGCAGCATTGCCCTGCTGTTTGGGGGCGGGTTGGTGTTGGCCCTGCTGCAAAGTTTGGGAATGATCAGCGCTTTGAGTAATTCCCATGTCTCTCTTGCCGCTTACCAGAGCGCGTTTACCCATCCTGAACTGCTCTCGTCCCTGGGTTTGAGCTTATTGTTAGCGATCGCCGCCACAGCCCTGTCTACCGTGCTGAGCATTGGGCTAGCCCTGCTTTTGCGATCGGCGGGGCGTTGGGCAAGTATTGCCTGCCAAATCACCTTACCCATCCCCCATCTAGTCGGCATTACTGGCATCTTGATGCTCCTGTCTCCTAGTGGCTTTATTTCGCGGCTGATGATGAAAATAGGCTTGATTCAGTCTGATCAGGCTTTTCCACTTTTGGTTAATGATAGTCATCATGTAGGCATACTTATTCACTTTCTATGGAAAGAAATTCCGTTCATTACTTTAATTTTGCTAGCCGTTCTCCGCAGCATCAATTCTGACTATGAAGTGCAGGCCCGAGCGCTGGGAGCAAGCCCGTGGCAGTGTTTTTGGAATGTGACATTGCCAATGATGAAAACCGGAATCCTATCAGCCAGTTTGATCGTATTTGGCTTTGTTTTCGCCTCCTTTGAGGTTCCGTTCTTACTTGGCACAACCCGCCCGCGAGCATTTCCAGTATTAGTATATCGCGCTTTTACTGACACAGACCTAGGTAAACGACCAGAGGCAGTTGCGCTAGGATTGCTGTTGTCGGCTGTTTCGATCGCCATCATCATTGGTTATCTTTGGCTAACATCTGGTCGTGAGCGATCGCGCACGGAAATGCAGTAGGAGGAATGGCGGTCATGTCTGCTACGATTCGGAATAGCATCTTAATTTTAGTTATCTTTGTTCTGTTCTTGCCATTCTTGCCATTGCTGATTTGGTCATTTACGAGCCAGTGGTTTTTTCCTAGCCTCCTACCAGCACAGTGGACGCTACAGAACTGGCAGCAGTTACTTGACTCAACGTCTCGTATGGGTGAGGGGATTGTGCAAAGTTTAGCGATCGCCTTGACCACAACTGCTTTATCATTATTAGTTGGCTTACCCGCAGGTCGAGCGCTGGGTATGATGCAGTTTCCGGGAAAAGCAATTCTAAAACTGTCTTTATTGGTGCCCATTATTGTTTCACCCTTAGCAACACTGATGGGTATTCAGTTTATGTTGATTCGTCTAGGCGTTGCTGGAACCGTCATCGGAGTCATTCTCGTTCACTTAATGCCAACTATTCCCTACATGACTCTTGTATTATCTAGCGTGTTTTCTAATTTTGATATTGGATATGAACGCCAAGCGCGATCGCTAGGAGCATCGCCAGTACAAGTTCTTACTCAAGTCACCCTACCAATCATTGCACCGGGTATCATGGTTGGCTCTCTGTTTGCATTTTTGATTTCATGGAATGAATTTCTGCTCACCTTTATTGTCGGAGGGGGGCGAGTATTTACGGTACCAATGGTTTTATTTACCTTGTTGCAAGGTGGTAACAATGGACTCATTGCGGCCGTAGCCATTACATCTGTGATTCCAGGTATTATCTTTTTAGTATTTGCTAGTCGAGCCTTGGATAATCACATCGCGCTGGGGGGGCTAGGAAATGTGTGAGCAATTTTCCAGACCCTACCTATATCGTTTCTGTGTCATTTTCATACTTAAAATATCTAAATCAACTCCGTTGTTTCTTAATTCCAGGATTTTCACGGTGTGGTCTATACCTACATCACCAAAAATTCTGATATGAACATTACTACTCACTAATCGTTTTGCTCGATAACCGTATTATGACGTATTTAAGTCTAGAAAATATTTCTAAACGATTTGGCTCCCTTCTAGCCGTCCAGCAGATGTGGCTAACGGTGGATAAGGGTGAAATTGTCTCTTTGCTAGGGCCATCTGGGTGCGGCAAGTCTACGACACTCCAGATGATTGCAGGGATTCAACAGCCGGATATGGGCGCGATCGTTCTCGACGGTCAGCGTCTCAATGCTACTCCTCCAGAACAGCGAGATATTGCTCTCGTATTACAGCGTGGCTTACTCTTTCCTCATCTCACGGTAGGTGAAAATGTAGCGTTTGGGCTGAAGATGCGCGGCATCAACCCAGTTGATCGAGAGAAGGCCGCGATCGCGATGTTACAACAGGTACAGCTTGATGGATTTGCCCAGCGGAAACCGTCAGAATTATCGGGTGGGCAGGCTCAGCGGGTTGCCCTAGCGCGATCGCTAATTATCCGCCCCAAGCTGCTGCTGCTCGACGAGCCGCTTTCTGCCCTCGATGCTAGCCTACGGGAAGATATGCAAGACCTAATTCTGCGCTTGCAGGCCCAGACAGGTATCACGTTTATGATTGTTACCCATGACCAAACCGAAGCTGCAATCTTATCTCAGCGAATAGCATTGATGTTTGATGGACAACTGCGCCAAGTCGCTACACCTGAACAGCTATACCGCTACCCTTGTGATGAACAAACGGCTCAGTTCATGGGTGGCCTCAACTTTTTTGAAGTTGAGGCCAGGGATCATCAATGGCGATTACCAAATGGTTCGGTATTAACTAGCACAACCCCGTTTCAAGGGAAAATTCGCGCGACTGTGCGTCCAGAACATATTGATGTAGTCAATGCTAAAGCTACCCCATCCTCATCAAATTGCTTATCTGGTGTGGTTATTCAGCATCGTTTTACTGGAATGCAGCGTCGGGTTACGGTCGAGCTAGCGCCACAATTTTTGCTACAAGCGTGGATCTCGCCATCACAACTGGTGTCAGTTGGTCAAACAGTCACTCTGCATATTGCGCCTGATGCACTCTGGGGGTTTCCATCTTCTTTATCTCCACTGCCATCTGTGCTATCGCTCAAGATGGCTGATTCATCTTAGCCGTTGGCAGTGGCGTAGTATGTTGTCTTACAATCGTAACTTGATAGTGATTTAGCCGATGTCTTACCGTTCATATTTCTCAATGCGTTTACCACGTCGTCGTTTTCTAATGCTGTCTGCCAGCGCTGGGCTAGCAGCGATCGCGAGCAACTGTGCCCGTTCTTCTGCTCCAGATTCTTCCTTCGATCCGCTGTCAGCAACCTGGGACGAGATTGTGATCGCAGCCAGGGGTACAACTGTAAATTGGGCGATGTGGGGCGGTAGCGATAATGTTAATACGTTTGCGGATCAATGGGTGGGCGATCGCCTCAAATCTGAATACAATATTACATTGAATCGTGTGCCGCTGAACGATACCGTCGAAGCCGTTAATAAAATTGTTGGCGAAGTGCAGGCTGGACTAACGTCTGGTGGCAATATTGATCTGATTTGGATCAACGGTGAGAACTTTCGTACCTTGAAGCAGGGTGATTTGCTATTTGGTCCCTTTACCGATAAGCTACCGGCGATGGAATATTATGACCTTACTAATCCATCAGTGCTATACGACTTTGGCTTACCTATTGACGGTTACGAAGCCCCCTACACCGGATCTTACTATGTCATGGCGATGAACCGTAGCAAGGTTGACCAAGCGCCCCAAACATTTGATGAATTACTGACCTGGGCAAAGCAGAACCCCGGACGCTTTGCCTATGTCGCTCCTCCGGCATTTGATGGCAGCCGATTTTTACTCACAGCCCTATATGGCATTACAGGTGGCTATGAACAATATGTTGGCCCTGAGTTTGATGAGGCGCTGTGGACAGAAAACTCGCCCCAAGTATTTGAGTATTTGAAGGAATTAAAGTCTTACCTATGGCGCAGTGGCGAAACGTATCCGCCAACTCAGACTCGCCTACATGAGCTTTACGCCAATGGTGAAATTTGGATGATGCCAGTGTTTATTGCGCGGGTTGCAGAAGGATTGGCGAATGGTCAGTTCCCGCCAACGACCGAAGCGTTCACGATGCCCGGCGTTTCGCTCAATGATCCATCGTTTACCGCAATTCCGATTAATGCGGCGAACCCGGCAGCGGGGATGATTTTAGCCAATATCTTATCAAGCCCCGAAGGGCAGTTTGAGAAATTTAAGCCCTCGGTATGGGGTGATCCGCCACTTCTCACTCTCGATAAATTACCAGATAATCTAAAGGCTGAGTTCGCGCAGATTGAATCAGAGTATGGAATTCCGCTTGCGGAGTTGGCGGCAACCACTGTTCCGGTTGTTAATGTCGAATATACTACTCGATTAGAGGATGCCTGGGAGTTGGAAATTGCTGGATGATAGTGCTTTGCTGATAGCGTTATCATAAGAAGAATGATTCTATTGGGACTGTCAATTTGGACGGTAAGAAAGCCTTCTACGATGCCGGTCATATAGAACGACGAAAGGATAGCGTCAGCTAGTTTAATAAAGGAATGTTGGAGACTTAAATCATGGTTTTTAAGGAACGAACATCGCGCGATCGCGGCGTGATTGAGCAAAATCGCATTATGGAGCTGCATTTGTATCCAGGCAATCAATGCAATCGAGATTGTGATTTTTGCACGGTCTTTGGTTCACCGAACGGCTGGTACACTGATTATACGACGGAGCATTTAGATGCGGTGCTGCGGACTGTAATGCTGCACGATTTGGGAACCGTTAAGTTCTATGGCGGTGAACCGACGCTGAATGTAGATAATGTAGTATGGGCGATCGCTTATCTGAGAGAGCAAGGCTTTCAAGGGGCGATTGTTATTTACTCCAACGGTATTCAAGCTCAGAGGTTACTACGGATTCTGACTAGCGATCCGCTCAATCAGACGACGGCATCTCTAAATTATTCTATTGCAACTGGAGACGGTGCGCCCCAGATGCCCAAACAATCCTTAGCTTTGCTGGAAGATTATGAACGTACCCATCCTGGTGCGATCGCCATTGGGCATCCTGACATTGTAGATTCAGGGCGGGGAACTGACCCGTTTTCCGGAGAAGAAACACGCCCCCAGGACAGTCATAAATGCCCTCATTGTTATCCGGTGTTGCTGAGCAGCGGTAAATTCCACGCTTGTCCGTTTGCGGTTGAGAATCAAGCACCCCATTTCCAACTGGGTGATGTAAATACTGACCCGAAGGTGATTGCGGAGAATTTCCAGGCATTTTTTGATTGGCTGGATACGGTGCATGAACCCTATGCGATCGAACATGATCTACCAGCCTGTACCGTCTGCTGGAAACATCTGGATCAGTTGCCAACGCCCAACTTCAAACCCTCTGAGTCCTCCCAGTAATCGAGTCACAAATAACTTTCGGTTCCTGACATAATTTTTGCGATCGCTCAGAGCAATTTATGACTTACCCTAGCTCGAACGTAGTCACGCCAAAAATCCGCTCTGTAGGCAGTTGTGGAATAATTGGACAATACATTCGAGCCGTTTCAAACATACTGGTCATTTCGTACTTCTGGGCGATCACCATAGCTTCTGCATTCACTTCTGGCACATCTAAGTAGGGCATGCTGAAAAAAACACAACAAACTGTAAGAAATAGTTTCCCCAACGATCGCCCTCTGATAAAGTGCAAAGCGATCGCGTGAAAGACCGCAAAACCAGAATCAATCCTGCGGGAAATATCGTTAAAAAATGCCTGCTGTTGGGCGACAGTTCCCCGTAACTGGGTTTCTAATTCCTGGAACTGTTGCAGAATTTGACTGAACTCCTCAGCCTTCACTCCCCCTTGACTGG
>CAYSIR010000134.1:0-4709 GCA_964431105.1 uncultured Leptolyngbya sp.
AATCATTGCTACTCTGAATAAATGACAGGACAATCGCTGCTCCCGCAGTGCCCCACCGACTGAACATTACTCAACCTGCTCGACCTAGATGCGTTCCAACTAGCGATCGCCACTGTCTACAGTGGGTCGTAATCTTAAAGAAATATAAACTTTTGTCAGACCTTTTTGCGGGCGATTGGTCAGCCGCGATCGGGAGCAACGGCTACTCGCAGTCCCGCGTTTCGATGTTGCCATTGGGTAGGACTGTGTCGCAAAGAATAGCATTGACCAGCGCTTCGGCATCGAGGTCAGAGTGGCTCAGGTCTGCGGATTCTAGATTGGCGTTGTCAAAGCGGACTCCTCGCAAATCAGCACCGCGAATTCTGGCACGGTTCAGCGTCGCCGATTGCAGGTTAGCGTTGGTTAAAATAGCGTCATCTAAGTTGACATTGACCATTTGTGCCGCTGTTAAATCCGCTCCGATCAAGAGAGCTTTGCGTAAATTCGTTCGCCGCAGGTTAGTATTCTGCAAGTTTGCTCCGCGCAAGTCAGCGTTTCTTAGATCAATTTGCTCAAGATCACGACTAGACAAGTCGCAGGTTGGGCAGGCGTTGGTATCTAGCAATCGTTGTAGCGAGTTTGGTTCAGGCGTACATGCGATCGCTCCAGAAAATATAGCTAACCCCGCCGCTAATGGCAGCAATCGCCGCAAGGATGAAAAAAACAAATCTGGCACAGTATAGCTCACACCATAAACATCAGAACGATCGGGTTGGAACGGTATTAAACCTATAGCCAATGCTTCAGAATGTCTCAGTGATTCATGCCTGAGCCTAAACTATCCCCATCTTCAGAAGCTAGCGAAGCTCAGTCCATTGCCCCAGCTCGGCGACGCAGGTATACTGACGAACCAGAGCTAAGTGTGAGCATCAGTCATTCATATCTTAAACAATGTTCTGATGATTTTCGTATTTGAGCGACTGCCACCTCACCCGTTGCTTGGTTCCTGCGCATCATGAAGTGCGGCTGTCCTCGATATCAGTCCGGCTTCAGTGCGATCGCCACTCGGATGCCTCCAAATCAGTGCGGGAGCGGAGAGTCAGGCAAGATTGGGCCAACCACAGGTCAGGAGCAACCGGGCTACTCTTCGACGTGCCCAGTGCGGTGAAGGTTGAGAACATCACTCATCTTACGGATTTGGGTCAGCGTTCGATCCAGTTGGCTGCGATCGCAGATGTCAATACCGAGGTCAATGATCGCTGTTTGCCCCGGAAATGTTTTCACTTGAGCGCTCCAAACATTAATGTGATAATCACTGAGGCGAGACAAAATATCTTTCAGCACTCCGACCCGGTCGATCACCTCAATTTGAATCTGGACTGGATAGGTTTGCGGTCGCGATTGGGCATGGGCCTGCGGATTCCAACTAACAGGGATCAGGCGATCGCCTGGAATCTCCGCTACATTTTTACAACCCTGCCGATGAATCGAAATACCACGGCTGCCCAGAGTGACAACCCCCGTAATCGGCTCGCCAGGCAGCGGATTGCAGCAGCCAGCTAAATGGTACAGCAGCCCTTCAATACCAGCGATCGGGGAATCGTGAGTAACTGTTTTTTTGGCAGGGCTAGACGTAATGCGCAGCGTTTCCTGAAGGTCGTCATCCGTCTCCTCCACCGTTGCAATGGGTTGCGTCGCTTTAATCGCTTCTCGCAGCCGATTTACCACCAAATTCAGCGTTACCTCGCCATAGCCTAGCCCCGCCAGCACATCATCAACCATTTGGTAGTTACAGCGTTCTGCCGCCATCTGCATCGGATCGGACTTCAGCAACGCCTCAAAACCAGATTTACCCAGTTCCTTTTCCAACATATCTCGACCACGGGAGATATTTTCCTCACGGTGCGATCGCTTATACCACTGACGAATCCGATTACGTGCCCCCGGCGTAACCACAAAATTCAGCCAGTCAAGGCTAGGATGCGAATTTTTTTGGGTAATAATCTCAACAATATCGCCATTCTGTAGGGATGTATCCAGCGTCACAATACGGCCATTGATGCGGGCACCCGCACAGTGATTACCTACTTCAGTATGAATACGATAGGCAAAGTCAACGGTCGTCGCCCCTCGATTTAACGCAACGACATCCCCATTCGGCGTAAAGGCATAGACATCATCGTCGAATAAATTATCGCGAACCGTATCAAGATATTCTTGGGCATCCTTGAGGTCATTTTGCCAGTCTAGCAATTGCCGCAGCCAGGTAAACTTTTCATCATCAGCCGTCAAACGGGTACTAGAGTTTCCAGCTTCCTTGTACTTCCAATGTGCCGCAATCCCATACTCGGCAATCTGGTGCATTTCCATGGTGCGAATTTGCACCTCAATCGGGCGGCCCGTATTGCCAATAACGACTGTGTGTAAAGACTGATATCGATTAGGCTTCGGCAAGCCAATGTAGTCTTTGAAGCGACCTGGAATCGGACGAAAGGCATCATGCACAACAGCGAGCGCTCGATAACAGTCATTTTTGTGGGGCACAATGATGCGAATCGCGGCTATATCGTAGATCTGCTCAAATTCTTTGCCCTGCCGCTGCATTTTTTGATAAATGCCATAAAGGTGCTTTGGGCGACCACTGATGTCAATGCAGTCAATCCCTAATTCAGTCAGGCGATCGCGCAGGACATTCGCCACATTTTGTAGACGCTCTTCGCGATCGCCCCGTTTATCAGCCACCAATTGTTGAATAGTTCGATAGCTGTCAGGTTCCAGATACTTAAATGAGAGGTCTTCTAATTCCCATTTGAAGCGTCCAATCCCTAGACGATTGGCCAGGGGCGCAAAAATTTCACGGGTTTCGCGGGAAATGCGGCGGCGCTTCTCATCGGGCAAATGCTCCAGAGTGCGCATATTATGAAGGCGATCGGCCAACTTTACTACGATGACCCGAATATCTTGGGCCATCGCCACAAACATCCGACGGAAGTTCTCGGCTTGGCGCTCTGTTTTGCTAGAAAAGTTGAACTTAGAAAGCTTGGTCACGCCTTCGACCAAGCGACGCACATCCCCCCCGAAGCGCTCCTCAATTTCGTCAAGGCTGACATCGGTATCCTCAACAATATCGTGGAGGAATCCTGCTGCAATCATATCTGCGCTGCCCCCCAGATCACGCAACAGTTCAGCAACCGCGACCGGGTGGGCGATGTAAGGTTCTCCAGATGCCCGGAGCTGTTGCTGATGCAGACAGTAGGCAAACTCAAAGGCTTGGCAAACCAGTTGGTTGAAATGCGGGTCTTCCTGTGAGGTGTCATCAGGGAGCGGATCGGGACGAGACAAAAGGCAGTCGCGCAACCAGTCGGGTAACGCGATGTCAGTGGGAAGGGCGGGAAGTGCAGTCACATTCATAAACGGTTTTGCCCAGAGTCGCTAGATGAGTTCAATAATCGGGGGATAGCTGTTACTGTATTCACTAATCCTATCGGGATTTTGTGTATCAAAATACACGAATGTGGAATACGTCAGTCATTCCTCCAGTTTGTGAGTGAAAGATGGGAGTGAAAATGGTGCTTCAATGGTATGCCCGGCGGCTACTTTTGGGGCTGATGTGCGCCCCCTGATGTGGAGCGGACTGTGGTTGGCACATCCCACCCAAAAAGCTTGAGGTATGGTTTGCTGGCGGCGGCTGTCATTCTGGCGGTGGATGCTGTGACGATCGCCAGGATTGGAGATACCAGCAGCGGCGCAGTCACGATGGGGAAGGCTGATGGGTGGGGCACTGATGGGTAGATGAGCCTGAGTGGATCAATCGATCGATTCGTAGAACAACCCGGCGATCGCGCCTTCAGATGGCTAACGACCGAACGCTTTCAATGACTAGCTCAGAGGCATTTCTGACCTGGCCGTGCTGAGGTAGACTCATGCTACTGCAACGATCGCTGAATGCAAACGGGGATTCAAAAAAGCTGTCTGCGCTGCCAATCCCATCGAAACGCGATCGCAACAATTCGCCAGCACGGCAGGATTACTGTATAGGGTATCGATAATGCTGAGGAGAGAGCAACTTAGCTACCATGCAGTTTCCCGCATGGACTCGCAGCCATAGGGATATTCAGTCTCTTCGTATTGTGCGCACGAGGATCAGGAGATTGGTTGCCGGTGTTTCTCTATCATATCTCTCTACCATCCAATTAAGGTATATACATATCTTTACAGACTGTTTAGTCTATCCAGACTGTTCAGGAACTGATCGGCACAGCCATGATCTTGATGAGGAAAACCGTGTTACCAGCCGCGTATCAACAGATGTATGAAGACCTAAGGCAGCAGATTCAAGGGTTGTCAGCGGCGATCGCCGTGAATCAGCCTGATCCCCAACGTCTCCAGCAGCAGTTTTTGCAGTGCCAGCAGTTATTTCAGCAGTGCATGGTGCGAGCTGGAGACGAATTGGCACAGGAGGTGTTGCCCCAGGTGCAGGCCTATGAGGTGGAGTTGAACAAGCAATTTCGGTTGATGGGGGTAGATATTATGTTTTTGCAATCGGCGCGGCAGTCTGCCACTCGCACCCAGCGCCAGGCCCAACTGCGCGATCGCCTGCAACTGTTGCTCACCTATTGCGATCGGGTATTGGAACTGTAATGGGCAATCGGGCAACAGCATAAAAATTTTTAATAATTTGGGAACCACCCACGCGGCCAAAAATCATCACCACTACAAATCACCACCAC
>CAYSIR010000134.1:4809-10912 GCA_964431105.1 uncultured Leptolyngbya sp.
AATTTGGGAACCACCCACGCGGCCAAAAATCATCACCACTACAAATCACCACCACGAAATTGGGGAGCATGGCAGAATCTTGTAATTCGCTATTTTGTGATTCCTCCAGTCTGGATGATTTAATCGGAAAGGCGGTGTCCAAGTGAGGGTCAGCGTTGGGGGCGATCGCCCCGTGCCACTGGTCGAACGCGGCGTCCTGAATCCAAATCGGAGGTACAGTCCTCCTCTCATGCATCAAGGAGATCGGTTGTGCAATGCCCAAAAGATAGAGCAGTGGAATTAGTGGCGGGAACCTTGGCGGATGCCATGCAGGTGCAATGCTGTCCTGACTGTAAGGGAACGTGGATTCCACCGGAGCAATACGCCAATTGGCAACAGCAGCAGCCCTCCCAAGCGCCAACGATTCCTAAGCCGACGTTAGATGTAGATTATGTCCAGTCGCCGTTGGATTCGCGGGCGGCCCTTTGTCCCGAATGTGGGCATTATCTAGCGCGGGCACGGGTGAATCTGAAGCAGCCATTTTATGTGGAGCGTTGCCCCAACTGTCACGGCATCTGGTGCGATCGCGGTGAATGGTCAGTGCTAGAGCAACTGGGGCTGCACACGTCTATCGAATTGCTGTTTTCCAGTGAGTGGCAGTCCCGCGTTAAGGCATACAGCTACGCGGAACGGGAGCGGCAGGCCACAATTGAAAAGCTAGGGACAGACTTAGCACAGAAAGTATTTGAGCTAGCGGAATTGCTGGAAAATCATCCCAGCGGTGATTTTGGTGTCGCCTACTTGATGCGACGATTTGATCAAGCTCCGTAGGAGCATCAACGCATCACAGGCAGGAGCAGGGGATGGGCTATCAGTTTCCAACTGGATTTCAGTGGGGGGCCGCAACGGCCGCTTACCAAATTGAAGGCGCGATCGCAGAGGATGGTCGTAAACCCAGTGTGTGGGATACCTTCAGCGCTACACCGGGACGGGTGCTAAATGGCGATACAGGGGCGATCGCTTGCGATCACTACCATCGTTTTGCGGATGATGTGAAGCACATGGTGGACTTGGGCATCCAACACTATCGCTTCAGCATTGCCTGGCCGCGCATTTGTCCCGACGGGCGGGGATGTGTCAATGAAGCAGGCATTGATTTCTACAAACGGCTGGTAGATTGCCTGCGGGATCACGGTATTACGCCCCACGCGACCCTGTTTCACTGGGACAGTCCCCAAGCCTTGGAGGAGGCGTATGGGTCTTGGCGATCGCGACAGATGGCCGTGGACTATGCCGACTATGTGACGGCGGTGGTCAGTCGATTGGGCGATCGCATCACCCATTGGATGACCCTCAACGAAATTTCTTGCTTCACCCACCTTGGCTATGGTGTCACTCAGCCGCCTCACGCACCGGGAACGATTGTCGATCGCCCCAAAACGATTTGGCAGACCTCTCACCACGCCTTGCTGGCCCACGGCCTGGGCTGTCAGGCCATTCGTGCTGCGTCGCCACAGCCCTGTAACGTAGCCATCGTAGATAATTTCGCCGTGCCAGTTCCCCTCAGCGAATCGCCAGAAAACATTGCCGCAGCCCAATCGGCATTTCCGCTACTCTATGCTAATGGCGGCATTTTAGAACCGCTGTTGACTGGAGCCTATAGCGCTAGGCTGCTAGATCATCTGGGAAATGACGCGCCAGAGGTGCAGCCCGGTGATTTGGAAACCATTCATCAACCGCTGGATCGGTTGGGAATCAATGTTTATTCCGGGATGTATGTGCGGGCAGCGGACAATCCCCAGGGCTATGAGGTACTAGACTTTCCGACGGGCTATCCCCGCTTGTATATGCCATGGCTCCACATCATGCCGGATAGCCTGTATTGGGCCATCCGGCACGTCAGCGAAACATTAGAACGTTTTGACTTACCCATTGTGATCAGCGAAAACGGTTGTGCCGCGCAGGATCAGGTGAATGCAAATGGCGAGGTAATCGATAGCGATCGCATCCTGTATTTGCGAGAACATTTACGGGCAGCCCATCGGGCAGTAGCAGAAGGCTATCCGCTAGAAGGCTACTTTGTATGGAGCTTGTTGGATAATTTCGAGTGGGCCTGGGGCTACGATCGCCGGTTTGGGATCACCTACATCGACTATGAAACCCAAGCTCGCCTCCCCAAAGCTAGCTACCATTGGTACGCCGAGTGCATTCGCCAAAACCGTGTCGTGTAAACCCTCAACCCTGCTGGACAGATACCCTATCCGTTCATGCCACCAGAATCGGCGTTCGTAGCTGTAGTCTCTATAGTCTTCAGCCCGCGTCGTTAAGGGCTTTCGAGCCAAACTTAGTGCGACAGAGGATTTTAGACAAAGCAGGAGTAGTTTTCCAACCCGCTTGCTGGGGTTCGGCAAGTTTTGGCAGTCAGTCCCCTAACCGATGCCTTCTACGACGGGATGGAAGAAAAAGGCTAGCCCCAGCACCGCGTAGGTCGCTAGCAGCAGCACTCCCTCTAGCCAGTTCGATCGCCCATCTGAACTAATGGAATTAGCAATCAACACAGCAACGGCAACCGCCACTAGCTCAAACGGATTGAAATTCAAATCCATTGGCTCACCCATCACCCATCCTGCCAGCACCAACACTGGCGCAACGAATAGGGCAATTTGCAGGCTCGAACCGACCGCAACCGACACCGACAAATCCATTTTGTTTTTGATAGCGACGGTGACGGCGGTCGCGTGTTCTGCCGCATTGCCAATGATGGGCAGAATAATCACGCCGGTGAACAGTTCGGTTAGCCCTAGCTGGGTTGTGGCTTCTTCTAGGGCGCTGACCAACAATTCTGATTCGATCGCCACCAGCACCGTTGCCCCCAGCAATACTCCCACCCATAGCGGTAAATTGGGCGGCGCTGCCTTGCCGTCGGCATCATGGGAAATACCGGCTTCGCCCACCTCACACAGATAGCTGTGGGTTTTCATCGAGAAAAGCAGCGTCAGGGCGTACACCACAATTAGCACTACTGCAACTAGGGCAGACAGTTTTTGCATCTGCGGTTCATTGATGCCCATTGAGGTAAAGTTCACCGCTGTTGGCAGCAAAATGGCGATCACCGCCAAGTTCATTGAAGAGGCATTGAGCCGCGCTAGAACGGGCTGAAATTCTTGTTCTTTGTAGCGCAGCCCCCCTAGTAGCATCGATAGCCCCATCACTAGAAGCAAGTTGCCCAAAATTGAGCCGGTGATGCTGGCTTTTACGACTTCTACCAATCCGGCTTTAAGCGCAACGAGGGCAATAATTAACTCAGTGGCATTGCCAAACGTAGCATTGAGCAATCCGCCGATATTGGGCCCAGTCACCACCGCGATTTCTTCCGTGGCTGTTCCCATCCAGGCGGCCAGAGGCAAAATAGCAATACCGGCGGTGATGAAGAGGGTCAGCGCGCCCCATTCTTGGTAGTGACCCACGATCGAAATGGGCACGAAAACCAACAGCGCCACAAAGACAATATTCCGGATTGACATTCACAAGTCCTTTGCTTAACCAGCAAATTTAGGTGGCTCAGTAGTTTCTGGAGACCGCGATCGCGGCTACCTCGAAAATAGCTTAGCCCAATTCTTGCCTCTGGCAACGCTTGCGTATAGGTTTGGTCATCATCACCGGAACGGCCGGGATGGACGGCTAGAGGATGACCCATTAGCCAAAGATGAGCTTGGCAGCGCCTTGGATTTGCTGGGCGGGAGGAATGCCACGGGGCAACAGGGGCAGGTGAACTAGAGTTTGCTCAGTAAAGGGGGAATGGGGGAGGGGGCGATCGGGATTGTAGCGATTGTGAACTACAAACCGCTGATACACATTGAGCGATCGCATCGAATCTATCAACCGCGCCGTTTCCGCCAAAATTGCCGATTGGTTTTGCATCACGCCAATAAATTCAGTGTGGTCAGGATTGGTCAGCTTTTTCTGCGCATCCATCACCCGTTTCCGCAGTGTCCGCAGGCGGCCCATAAACTCCGTGCGACCCACCACATTCTGATATTTGATCCACAGCTTGAAGATCCAGGAAAGCCAGTCGCCCATCGCCGTCGGCATCTCTAAAAACCGCAGCAGGTGCCCGGTCGGGGCTGTATCCAGCACAATCAAATCTTGCTTGCCCTGCTCCAGCAGCTCCATCACGGTAATCAGCGACAGCATCTCGTCAATGCCGGGTAGCGCTTGGGAGACAATCTGCCGCCAAGCGGCCGGGCCATAAGCCAACTGCAATGACTCATCACCCGTATCGCCGCTCATCATTTCTGCCAGTTCCCAGAGGTACTCTTCCCGAAACTGATCCAGAACGTAATCGGCATCTACTTCCTGGGCGCTGAGGTTGGTGGTGACGGCGACGGGATCATGACCGAGCGGTTGCCCAAAGGCATCTCCGAGAGAGTGGGCCGGATCAATAGAAATGGCGCGAATATTTTTGTCGGGATACTGTTCGGCCATGCCCCAAGCGATCGCAGCGGCTACGGTCGTTTTGCCAACGCCCCCTTTGCCTCCCAGCAAAATCAGCTTGCGCCCTTCTGCCATAAAGTCTGGGAAGGTGGGCGGGACAGGGGCAGGCCATTGAACGGCGGTCGGCGTTTCTGAGGGGGCGATCGCCAGCGCATGGGCCGGTTGAATTTGGGCCATGATGCGATCGAGGGCCGCGTTTCCAACGGGTTCATCCGTTTGTTCTGGCGTGACAAATACGCGATCGAGCAGGTGCAAAAACTTGGCTAGCATTTCCTGCTGTTCGGTGTAGCGGGGCTGCCAATCAGGGCGATCGCGCCCTTCTTCAGCAATTAGGTGATTCACAAACAGCCCACCTACGGGAATATTCAATTCTTTGAGGGCAGTAATCAGGCGATCGCTCTCTAGCCAGCTCATTGGTTCAGGAATCGCCACGATCAGACAGGCTGTCCGTTCGGCATCTTGCAAGAGCGATCGGCCATCAGCCAACTCCTGCTTTTGATCGGCAAGAAACGTATCGGCTTCATCTTCGGCATAGCGTCCTGTAAATGAACGAGACACTACCTGATGTTTTTCTTGAAACAGTTCCAGCGCTCCCAAAAAGCTATCCAAAAAATCCATCAGCCCAAATAGGTTGAGCGTGTGACCGCTAGGGGCCATATCTACAACAACGCGATCGACTTCTTGCTCCCGCAGCAATCGCTGAATTTCCAAAATGCCCATGAGTTCATCGAGTCCCGGCCAGCCTAAATCCCAGACCGGAGTCAGATCAGCCCCTTCCACAAAACTGCCTCGCTCGACCAATAGTTCGAGCGTTGAACCGTACTTTGCTTTGAACTCTTGCAGCAGTGTGTCAGCATTGAGCGCCCGCACGGTCAGGTTTGGCAAATCAGTCAGCGGGCTAGGCACATCTCCAACGGTCATCTGCAACACATCGCCGAGGGAATGGGCCGGATCGGTCGAAATCAGCAGGATTTTTTCATGGGGGAATTGCTGTGCCCACCGTCGGGCAAACCCACAGGACAAGGTTGTTTTGCCTACGCCGCCCTTGCCGCTAAACATTGCTAGTTTGAGAGCATCAAAATGATTCATAGCCCACCTGCTTTACTCATCACGACTTACGCCCTCATGCAAGGTATTTCAGGATTGAGTGCGATCGCCCAATCTATTCCAAATCTATTCCAAATCCATTATGAGTGCGATATGCCATCGGTCATTCACAACCCATTGGACGGGTCATCTGCCCTTTTCTGCCCCTTGCTGCCGATGCCATCCCAACCACTCAGCGGTGACGAGCCATTACAAAGATGCGTTAGACGTTCCACCGAATGGTATGCCCATGAATCGTATCCACAACACCCCTACCGATTCAGAATTGGATGCGAATGTTATTGGGCAATGCCTTTGCGAATAGGGTGAATGGCAAGCTGTCTACTCATGCGATCGCCCCTGCTCTCTGTCCGGATGATTGAGGGTCAATGGCTCGATGGTTGTGCCACCCTTACAGCAACTATACCAACGCTGATCCTAGCGGTTATTCCCATCGATCGCGAATTATTTCAGATTGCCCAGATTGCCCAAAATTTTGATCCCCTCAATCCCTTGTCACAGTACACTGATAAACCAGACTCAA
>CAYSIR010000135.1:0-10802 GCA_964431105.1 uncultured Leptolyngbya sp.
GGAATCCTTCTCACAACAACCATTCTCACTTCACAACTCATTTAGGATTACTATATTATACGATAAGAATTGTCTGTTATTAATCAGCATAAGAAAAGGGGAGCAACATGGCATCCCCTTAAATTTGTTGATAATCGCGTTACTTAAGCCAGAACAGGTTCGTAAACGTGACATTTTTTTGAACAAACGCGAGCGCAAGCCTGACAGCCAATACAGTTATCCGCATTAACAACTGACATGACTTTGCGTTCAACCTCGTCATCATCCTCATCTTCGTCAACAATCTCACCCTCATCATTGAGAGCAATTAACGCCATAACTCCTCGACCACAAGCCTTGAAGCATCGCCCGCAACCTAGGCAGGTTTCCCAGCGAATTTCTTTCAAAAATTGAGGCGTCCAAGGTTGTCCACCAAACGTTAGACCAGTTACATAACTCATGAGCTATTCCTCTCGAATATAAAACATTTATGAGACTTACACATCACAAGACAGACATAATACTTGCTCTCTAATCTAATGATTGTATCGCTTCTTAAGCCTGTTTTCTGTAAGTCATTCTAGGCAGTGTATCTCAGTAGCAGCATTCACTAGACAAGATAAGCTTCCATGTGAGTTTTGATTGTACAGTCAGAGCGGGGATAAGCCACACACAGTAAAACAAAGCCTTTAGCGATCTGCTCATCATCTAAGAAGGATTGATCCTCCTGATCAATTTCGCCTTCAACCATTTTGCCAAGGCAGCTTGAACAGGCTCCAGCGCGGCACGAAGAAGGTAATTCAATTCCATTATCTTCAGCGGCATCAACAATATAGGTATCTTCATCTACGGGAATCGTAACATCTATGTTTCGCTTTTTGTTGATGAGGTGAACCTGGTAGGTTGTCATTATTTTCTCCTTAGTAAGAGAGGTAAAACGTGTGGATGAGTCTGAACTAATCAGATAATGATTAATGCTAGGCTCTAGGATTAGCAGAATGGCTGTTTTTATGCCGTAGCAGTTAGCCATTATCCTTCCATGCAACTGTTAGTTATTCGGAATAAGCTTGTCACTAAGCGCAGGATACGGCGTCCGTCGGATGACATTCACTGGTTCCAAATGATTTACCGCAACTGCACGTAGTCGCGTTTGGGTTAGCGAACTTAAACCCACTTTCTAGCAGTCCATCCACATAATCGACGGTAATGCCATCCAGAAGTAAGGCACTCTTCGGATCTAGGAAAAGTCGCAATGCACCAGATTCGATAATCTGATCATCAGAGCGAGGCCTACTAGCAATCTT
This sequence comes from uncultured Leptolyngbya sp., assembly GCA_964431105.1. Lineage (GTDB taxonomy): Bacteria > Cyanobacteriota > Cyanobacteriia > RECH01 > RECH01 > RECH01. The sequence goes on from CAYSIR010000135.1 coordinate 1,284, forward strand.
AATATCGTACTCATATCCGTTGCATCCACCAGACTTGGCTGCTAATCGAATTCCGCCTTCAGCCGTGCCGTTGGGTGTGCCTTTTACAATCGTTGTGAGATGGAATTCTGCGGTTTCAGTAAGTGTGATAGACATCTTTTTCTTGCTCCATTGCTTTAGTATGGCATGAATAATTCAGAATGGCTGGAATGTGAATAAAATTATGCTTTAATTGCTAATTCTGTTAAGTAGAGTAACCAGATTGTAGCAATCCTAGGCAGAATCCAGAGATTTTACGAAAACCATTTCAGAAGAGTGAGTAAGCTTAACAATTTTACCTTTCGCGAGAAAGCAGGATCGCATTACCATAAATAATTGAAAAATAATTGAAGTTAATCTACTCATATTACTATCCCACTTCTAATACAGCCCTACTGTCAAAAGCTGAGCTGAAACTCAGACTCTGATCCAGATAAAGATAAATGCTTACATACTGGGCAATCAGGGTCATGATACGAACGCCGCTTAGCAAATTCAGCCTGAGCTAGATCCATGGTTAATAACTGTCCTAACAGTGGCTTGCCAAGTCCAGTAATTAACTTAATTGCTTCAAGAGCTGCTAAACATGCTAACGTACCAGAGACGGCGCCTAGCACTCCAAAGCCCCACCTATCCCAGTCTGGCTTTTCCGGAAAGAGACAGCTCAGACAAGGAGTCTTACCCGGCACGATGGTTGTAAGATAGGCTTCCATGCCGTTCATTGCGGCCTCAACCATAGGACGGTTCCACCGAACGCAGGCTGAATTAAGTAAATCGCGCTCTTTAAAGTCAAAGGCACAATCGAGAGCAATGTCAGAGCGTTGAACTAACGCATTAATGTTGGCGGACGTTACATATTCACAGATAGCTTCAACCTCAATGTCTGGATTTAGCTTTAGTAGCGTTTCCTTAGCTTTAGCCACTCGCGGTTTCCCTACCCAATCATCAGTCATCAGTACCTGACGGTTTAGATCATCTCGTAATAAATTACCTCCTCGCACTAGCACTAATTTTCCAACTCCTGCAACCGCCAAATAGAGTGCAGCCGTTCCTCCTAATCCTCCTACCCCAGTCACTAGCGCTGTTGTTTGCTTAAGCTTCTGTTGACCGTCTTCACCTAATCCTGGTAACATCATTTGCCGACGATACCGTTCAATTTCAGTTGGAGTTAGCGGAAAATCAGAAGAATACATAAGACGTTCGTTAGGGGTAGAGGGGGGTGGAACGATTTACAGTTTTAGGTCAACCTGTTCTGTGGGTGCTTCAACAATCTGCTTGGATACCGGCTTAAATAATGATCAGATTATAACTAGATTCTAAAAAGGGTCCAATGGAACCCTTTTAACAAATCTGCCCTTCAGGCATCTGGAATCGCTCTACCAAGATTAGATAGATTCTTGGGCTAGCAATAGGTTAATTACCTGTTGAGTTATGGAGCGCGATCGCTTACTCAGCCTCAATCTCTGAAAGCATGACAACATTTTTAGGACGATCTTGAAAGACCTTGAACAGCTTTTGCTCGACAGAGGTCGATGTCAGAAAGACACAGTAAGCCGTTTGCAGAGCCTGACGATAATCTTCAATAATCTGTTGCTCAGGCTGATTACTATCTATCTCTCGAATCAGTTGGGAGAACTTTTGTAAAATATGTAAGCGGTTCACGCTAACGACTTTAGAGTCATAATCAAGACCAAAGAACTCAAAATACTCTTCAGCAGTTTTGAGTTGATTGAACTGAGCTAGAGTCTTAGGAATGGCTGTCATTGCTGCATCTCCAATACAGTGAGTTGTTGCTTCAAATCTCGAAGCTGGCAGTAGATTGCATAGGTCTTTTCTGCTGCTGTTGGTAGTTGTTCCAAGTCAGCGGGCAATCCTTCTGCAATATCATGCAGATCCATTTTCATCTGCCCCGCCTTACTATTTAGTTTTTTGATGCGCTTTTTGAGTGCTTCAATATCTGTTAACTCAGTAGTAGTCATAGTAAACAATGGAGTTGATGAACGAATTAGTTATGGGCTACTGCGCCTCGATTATACTTTAAACTACGGTAAGATCAGCATCAAAGCCTACAAACATCTGCATACTCTTGGGCGAGAATAATGCCTTTCTGAATTAGCCTCTGACCTTCCTCAGCCAGCTTCTCAAAACTCTTAAAGCCAAACCGATGTACATCCCGTAATGTCTTTGAAACTAAGATAAGCCGTCCTGAGAAGACCAAAACCCAACCGAAGCCTTCTTGGTTTATATCGATAACAACTTGAGAAAGGTAACCAGTTTCTTGTTCGATGCAACTCGCGATCGCCCGATAGAACATGACAACCCGGTTCATTGTCATTGGAGAAACGTCTCCGTCCACCGAAATAGCTTGACGTTCCTTTTTAGACAAGATATAGGGGCGCAGCAATAATTCATCATCCCAGGTGCGATAAGTTCCATATATATCACTTGCATGAATTTGCTGAAGAATCGCTCTTAGAATTAGAGATTGATCAATGGTTACAGAAGTATTAGCCTGTTCAGATGGGTAAACTGCCGTCATACTCGCATCTCTTCTTCCGTTGTTTCAAACGCATCATCGAACGTAGTGGGTTTATTACCTTTCAGGGCTTTTCGCAGCCACGGGGGAGGATTGCCTTTCAGAGTCTGCACAAGGCGGACTAGAATATCTTCAATGCGGTCTTGGTCGGTCTCAGCCTTAATAGGGGTAATATTTCGATGGATTAGTCGAGCGGCTACGCTGCCACCAATAGCGGCTACGTAAATAATAGTGCAGTCATGTAGCGCTGCTAACTTCGGTTCAACCTTATCTTCATTTCCATCTTCCTTGAGATTACCATCAAAACAGAGCTGCTCAACAAATGTGTAGCCGTCAGTATTCACATCATAAACATCAATGCGACTAGCGGAGCCGAAATGAGCGTTAATGTATTCAGAGTCGTGAGTTGTAAATGCAATTTTCATCGGTCAACTCCTTTGCTAAGAGAGTAAAAAGTGAGTGCTTCTATTGATTGCGCCAATGGTGGACTAATTCGTGAGCATGGTGTTCATCAGCCTCCATGAATAAATTACCGATGTCGAACAATAGCTGGGTAGTACCATCATATCCAACAGTGCAGCGGCGTCCATTACCTAGGCGATCAAAGATAGGAAATCCCATTCGATACAGTGGAATGTTGAGAGTTTGCGACAAGGAGCGTGCATTTGAGTTAGAGATACACAGATCAGCTCCCTCAGCCAATTGTGCAAAATCCTCCAAGTCGCCAATACATACCGTATCTAAAGGTAAATCATTAAGTAACTTAGACCTTGTAGTGGTAACAGCCGCATGAACAACAGCACCAGTTGTATTGACCCACCAAGCGATCGCATGTAGCAGATCAGGTTCTAGAGCGAGTGCAATACGTTTCCCACCGAAGAAAAAGTGGGTATCTAACATTGCATCTTGAAGTTGTCGTCGCTGGTGCTGCAACCTACCGGGTACAGGCTGATTGCTAACGTGGGACAGAAAAGATAAGAAGCGATCGACATTTGCTAATCCAGTCAAACTATTGAAAACTGCAAACGGTGTCCCGAATCGCTGCTCTAAAATCTCTGCTGCGGTTGTCATTGATTGACCCAAGACCAAGGTAATTTCAGAGTGATAGAGCGATTGCAGGTCTTCAAGTGGAGTACCGTCATGAGTAACCTTCTGATAACCATCAGATAAATGACCATCAAGAGAAGCGGACAAATCAGGTAATACCACAGCTTTCAAACCAAATGCACTAACTATATCCTTAATAGCTTGAACATCTCCAGGCATAAATGAGGCACTGACCAAGATGGTTACTTGAGTGCCGGTTGCCGACATAGGATAGGGATAGTAAGGATCAGCATTCAGCGCATCTAGGTCAATAGGCTGTCCAGAATGGTGGGTAATGTCACGAATAAGCGCCTCAATGGCAGCAGCATATCCATCCTGAAGGCTCCCTTTAAAGTCTGGAGTTGCAGCACAGGCAATTGGAATATTGGCAATCGCTGGATGTCTTTGTCGAAGCGATCGCAGAATACCCTGCATATCGTCTCCACGAGTTTCTGTTAATCCAGTTGTGCAAAGTCCAATAATTTCAGGGTCTGCCTTTTCTAATAGGGTAAAAATAGCAGTTTCAATACTATCTTCTCCACCTAGAATTGTCGTGACCTCTGTCATAGCTGTTGTTGACATCGGAACAGCTTCGCGGAAATGCCGGACTAACATGACCTTAGCAAATGCTGTACAGCCTTGAGAACCGTGGAACAGCGGCATCATTCCTTTGATACCTAGATACGCTAAGGTAGCTCCAAGGGGTTGGCTCTGCTTGAGGGGATTAACGGAAACAGATTTTCGGGGATTAACGATCTGCGTTTCAATGCGTGATGAGTGAGTAAGTGAATTAGATAAGTCAGCACTGCGGGCACTAGCAGAGACTGGTGTACTGAGTGCGCGCAGGTCTGCGGGCGAATCGACCGAATCATCAGTATCCCAGGGGGCAGGCGATCGCACCTGCTCCCAGATGGGGCTATGTAGAGCCTGGTCAAGTTCCTTCGCCATCTCCACAATACCCACATATCCAGCGTAGGGATGATGCCGTTCCTGATTAATATCGAGAAAAGGAATACGAGCTTTCAGAGCCGTATACTGATTCCGTCCCCCTGCAATCAGCATATCCGCTTTGGTTTCAGCTACGATCCTCAGCAATTCTTGAGCATTTCCCTTTTCCAGCATCATGCCATCATCACCTAGCAGGTCTCTAATTCGAGCCTTATCTTCTTCCGTACTTTTACGTGTGCTGGTAGCAACCACTTTAATACCCAGGTCTTCGGCGGCTGAGATAATTGACCAGCTTTTGACTCCACCCGTGTAGAGTACAACTCTCTTCCCTTGCAGCCGTTGCCTATACGGAGCCAACAGGCGATCTAGCTGAGCGGTTTCGGTATCAATTAATGTCTCAACTCGCTCTTGCAGGATGCGATCGCCAAGCTGAGCGGCAACGTTTCGCAAGAGCCGATTTGTATCCTTAATGCCGTAGATTGACTCCTCAATGTAGGGAATGCCATATTGCTCCTGCATTTGATGCGCCATGTTGATCAATGCCTTAGAACAGATCATGACATTGAGCTTAGCTCTATGGGCATAGGTAATTTCTCGGTAACAGGCATCACCTGTAATTTTCGACAGCACCCGAATCCCCAGTCTTTCCAGTAATGGCAAAACTCCCCACATTTCGCCTGCGATATTATATTCGCCAATTAAATTAATATCGTAAGGAGTCGTATAATCGGGTTCACCAGTGCCAATTACTGACTCTAGCAAGGCTTCGCCGCCAATTCGATTACCTAAATTCTTACTGCCAACAAAGCCTGGAGAATTAACTGTGATGACAGGAATATTGAACTTGTCACTAGCCGCCTGGCAGACGGCCTCAACATCATCTCCGACCAAGGCTGTTACACACGTTACATAAACAAATATCGCAGCAGGCCGATATCGCTCCTTAATATCATGAATAGCTCGATATAGCTTTTTCTCACTGCCGAGTATAATGTCGTTTTCACTGAGGTCAGTTGTAAAACCTATCTTATAAATTGTGGAATCAGAAGACAAGCTACCACGACTGCCCCAAGAGTTCCCAGCACAGGCGATCGGCCCATGAACAAGATGGGCAACATCTGTAATCGGCACAAGGGCAATGCTAGCTCCATCAAACGCACACCCACCTTGAGCCGCACCCGGCTGTGCTTGTTGCTGACAGACCTTATTTTTACCTCGTCCTTTTTTTTCATGATTATGCTCACACCCTGGCTGGGTAAGCAATTCATTAATTTTGCTAGAGTTTATAGTCATGTCAGTAGAATAGGTAAAAGTGCTGCTGGTGGATATAGGCTTAATGGTTAATGAGAACGTTGATCTCTAGCGGCATAAGGATCGTCGGCTGGCTCTAGCTCTCTACTCAGGCATCCAATAACGTAATTAGTCTTTAAGAAATGAACAGAATATATGTAAGCCTGTTGTAAGTAAGTACCAATTCCAATAACATACCCAACATCCCCCTTTTCGGCAAGACGGAAGCCAGTGTCCTTACCTGGAAAGGTGCCGTCATTTCGGATTAGCTGACAGACCTGAACGCAATCTCCAAGATCGTAGATAGGAGCAGAATCTAGTTCAATCTCGTCACTTAAGCGCATGATATCCTCCTGAAATTAAGCAAAATAAGCGGGTGTGGGGTGCAGTGCTGCACCCCTAGATCACATTAGCGAATTAAATCGAAGGAGATGTCTGTCTTTCCTGCGACATTAGTTGTGCGATCAAGTTCTTCAAGCAATGTATTGACAATCCAATTCAATTGGTTGATGACACCTTGATAGCCCAGGGTCGGATAGCGGTGCATGTGGTGGCGATCAAAGATGGGATAACCAATCCGAACTAGCGGTGTACCCGTATCGCGCCATAGATACTTGCCGTAGGAATTGCCAATCAGCAAATCAACTGGTTCAGTAAACATGAGCGATCGCAGATGCCAGAGGTCTTTCTTACCCCACACGGTTGAACCCTGCCCATAGGGGCTATTGGCTAGAAGTTCACGAGCTTCTGCTTCAAAGGGTTCGTTAGAGTTTGTAACCAAAATATGAACAGGCTCAGCACCCATTTCCAGCAGGAACTGAATCAGCCCCATAACGTGATCCGGGTCTCCGTACAACGCTACGCGCTTACCGTGAATCCAGGACTGTGAATCGGTAATAGCATCAACTGCCCGTCCACGTTCTTGCTGTAGTTCAAGTGGAATAGCCTTACCTGTAACTGCCGAAAGAGTCATCAATAACTCATCCGTGCCCTGAATGCTAAAGGGTCTGAAGTTATAAGTCTTCTGTGTCCCCTTATTCGAAATGAACTCTTGAGCCTTCGGTGTTGTGTACTTCTGGAAGAAGAAACTTCCTTCTGCATTCACAGAATCAGCCGCCTCATCCAGCGTAGTCAAGCCATTATACATCTTGAATTCACCCGTATTCGGGGAGTCAAAAGTATCTGAATTGTCAGACAAGATTGTGTAGTCAATGCCAAACAAGCCAAGAATGCGCTTCAGTTCACGAACATTACCAATGTATGGGTCAAACCCTAAGTTGAAGTTAAACTTACCATTGGTAGTATCTTTCTTCTTACCTGCGGTCAACGTCTTAAGGATACTAACCAGCATATTATCATAGCCAGTAATATGAGATCCTACAAAACTGGGTGTATGAGCAGCCGGAACGGGTAAGTCAACAGGAACAAGTTCTTCATTCTTAGCAGTCTGGATATACGAACCAATATCATCTCCAATGACCTCAGCCATGCAAGTCGTGCATAGTGCAATCATTTTAGGCTTATAGAGCGTATAGGAATTTTGCAAGCCCTGCTTGAGATTACTGAGTCCTCCAAAGACAGCCGCGTCTTCTGTCATGGATGAGGATACGGCCTGGAACGGTTCCTTATAGTTACGGGTTAGGTGGGAGCGGAAATAAGCAACACAACCCTGTGAACCATGACTATAGGGGAGCGTTCCTTCAAACCCAGAGGCAACAAATAATGCACCGAGGGGCTGACAAGCTTTAGCCGGGTTAATTACGGCAGCTTCACGGTTAAAGTTCTTTTCTCGATAGTCCCAAGACTTAGTCCATTCGGCAACTTCTGCAATTTTTTCAGGACTATGAGCACCTTCAAACTGACGCTTGTTAGCGAACAAATCTTGATAAGGTTCGGTTTGAAAGAGTTCAAAGTGATCCTTAATTTTACCAGGATCCTCTGTTCCGCATGGAGTTGGGATAGTGTTTTCTTCGTTCTGAGTCATAGATTTTTCCTTTGAAGTGGAATGAGTGGGGGAGAGTAAGTTAAACATTCAACGCGAATAAAATGTTTAGGATTGAATGATGATAGCTCGAAAGCTTCTTAATGATAGTGAGTGAATATCATGTACCTCATCGCCCAATCCTTAACTAATTATTCTTTACTCTGGTTCCACGGAGCGTTAATTAGGCCCCAAGTTGGACTATTGATGGCGAGATCCATGTCACGGGCGAAGACTTCAAAGCCATCATAACCATGGTATGGCCCAGAATAATCCCAAGAGTGCATTTGTCGGAAGGGTAATGCCATTTTCTGGAAGACGTATTTTTCTTTGATGCCGGCTGCAATCAGGTCTGGCTTCAGCTTCTTCGCCAATTCTTCAAATTCAAAGCCGCTTACATCGTCATAGATAACGGTGCCTTCGCTAACGTACTCTGCGGTACGCTTATAGTCATCCGCATGACCAAATTCATAGCCCGTGCCAATAACCTTCATGCCGAGGTCTTCAAATGCAGGAATGATATGGCGAGGGCGGAGTCCTCCAACCATCATCATAACTTCCTTACCTTCTAAACGGGGACGGTACTTGGCAATGATGGAATCCATGCGTGCCTGGTAGCTGGCAATGACTTCTTCAGTCTTAGCCTGGATGGTTTCATCAAACTTCTCTGCGATTTTCCGCAGGGACTTAGCAATCTGAGTGGGGCCGAAGAAATTAAATTCCAGCCAGCCGATGCCATAGGTCTCTTCCATGAAGCGGCAAATATAGTTCATGGAGCGGTAGCAGTGAATTAGATTCAGCTTAGCCAATGGCGTCATAGCCACTTCATTAAATGTACCGTCACCAGAGAACTGACAGATGATCCGCAACCCGATCGCTTCGAGTAATATCCGGCTTGACCAAGTATCACCGCCAATATTGTAGTCACCAATAACATTAACATCGTAAGCCCCAGTTTCATATCCTTCTGGAAGCTTGCGATATTCATCGGCTTTGGGTAGCACCCAATCCCGCACCGTGTCATTAGCAATGTGGTGTCCGAGGGATTGAGAGACACCCCGGAATCCTTCACAGCGAACCGGCACAACAGGCTTACCCGTCTCTTTTGCTTTCTTCCGAGCAACGGCTTCAATGTCGTCACCGATTAAACCTACCGGGCATTCTGACTCGATGGTTGTCCCCTTGCTTAGCGGGAACAGTTCCTCAAGTTCATCAATAAGCTTATCTAGCTTTTTATCTCCACCAAATACAATATCTCGCTCTTGGAAGTCGGAGGTGAACTGCATGGTTCCAAAGCTATCTACGCCTGTGGTACCCGTATAATAGTTCCGTCGTCCTGCCCAAGAATAGTAGCCACAGCCAATCGGTCCATGGCTCAAGTGAATCATATCTTTGATGGGTCCCCAGACTACTCCTTTTGCACCAGCAAAGGAACAGCCACGGGTGGTCATGACGCCTGGGACAGACTTTTTGTTAGACTTAACGCCACAGTCAGCCGCGCCTTCTTCGGTAACGTTTAGATGCTTGGAGCGGCTTTTCTTTGCTTTATCTGGATAAGCGTCCAAGACTTCCTGGACAAACTCTTTCTTGTTTTCTACTGTGGTCATGGTGCCCTCTTTGGTATAGTCAGGGAATAGTATTGCGCAACAGGAGGTAGAAA
>CAYSIR010000136.1:0-10757 GCA_964431105.1 uncultured Leptolyngbya sp.
GCCCAAAATCCTGACCAATCGAGGACTGCCGTATTATCCAGGGTGAATGAATGGGCGTTGGATGAAAGTGGTTGAGGCAGTGAATGAATTGGGTGTGAGCCGTCGCTGCGATAATCTCGGATACTCTTTACGGATAGCTGTGGATAGCTGCGGATAGACTTTGCAAAGCTGAAGACTATACCAAGACTGAAAGCCCGCTTGGCTAGGTGACGCGAAGGCAACGGTGTAACCTTGGCGCAGGCCGTTTACGCCGATGGAGACTGAATGGGCGATCGCGATGCAGCGGGAACCACAAGACGCGGCAGGCGATGCTGAAAACCACACAAAATTTCCCAAGAAATGCTGCCGATGGAGTTGGCCCAATCATCGGCTGAAATACTGGCAGAGTGGTCTTGCCCTAGCAACGTCACTACGTCGCCTTCCTGCGCACTAGGGCATTGGCTCACGTCAATCATCATTTGATCCATGGTGATAGCGCCGACTTGGGGCAGGCGTTGCCCCCGCAGCAGAACGGTCATGCGATTGGATAACAGACGCGGCACTCCATCGGCATAGCCAATCCCCAACACGGCAATGCGCGTGTCGCGGTCGGTAATGTAGGTATGCCCATAGCTGATGCCGGTGTTTGAGGATAGGGTTTTGACTTGGGTAATGCGGGCTTTCACTTGCATCACAGGCTTCAGCGCTAGATGCGATCGCAGATGAGGCGCAGGGTATAACCCATAAATCGCTAAACCAACTCGAACCAAGTCATAGTGCAAAGTAGGATCAAGCAGTGTGGCGGCGCTGTTCGCTAGATGCAAAAACGATGGGCGGATCTGCTGAGCATTCAGGTGGGCGATCGCTTGCTTGAACTGGGCGGCTTGCTCCCGCAGCGATGTTAAATCAGGGCTGTCTGCATTGGCAAAGTGGGAATAGAGGCTGGCCAACCGCAACTGGGGCGATCGCTGAACCCAGTCGGCCAGGGGCATCGCCTGGGGCCAGGGCATACCTAGGCGAGACATACCGGTGTCAATATTCAAATGGACGGGCAGTGGTTGAGCATCGGGTCGTTTTGCGATCGCATCAGCAAAGATGAGAGCCTGTTTCTCCGTACAAAGCGTGGGCTGCAACGCCCAGTGCGCCAGTTCATGAACCTGTTCAACCGTATTCGTTGCCCCAAAGACTAGAATCGGTGCAGCCAGTCCAGCGTTCCTGAGTTCAATGCCTTCTGAGATGGTGGCAACCCCTAGCCAACGCGCCCCGGCGGCAAGGGCTGCTTGGGCGATCGCCACTGCCCCATGACCATAAGCATTGGCTTTCACCACCGCCATCAATTGAGTCCCAGGCGATAGGTGACAACAAATGGCACGTACATTGTGTTGCAAATGGTTGAGGTTAATGTCTACCCAAGCGCGCGCTCGTTGCATCGACGCTACGCTAGAGCCATGCTGCCCACTCACCATACGCTTCCCTCCCATCACCACGTCATACCCTTACTCAAATAACCGACTGGCAGCCGTTAAGTCATTTAACAGCCCTGTTGATCAAGATTGGGCAGCAGTCGATCGCTCAGTAAGGGCCAGTCCAAGGCACTAATCAATCCGGAAAAATATTGGCAACTAGCACAACCGTGATGTTGTCGCGTCCCCCTTTGCTTTTGGCCGCATTCACCAGCGCACTCGCTGCCTTGTCGCAGGCACGGATAGATTTGAGATGAAAAGCAATCAAATGATCTGAAAGTTCTTCGGTTAGACCGTCACTGCATAAAATCAGGCGATCGTTTGGCTCAACGTCAAAATCTTTCACATCAACCTGCCGCACATCATCCCGTCCCAAACATTTAGAAAGAATATGCCGCCACGGATGCGTCCGAACTTGGTCAGAGGTTAGCTCACCGGCTTTGAGGGCCCGAGTCACCCAGGTATGATCCTCTGTAACCTGCTCCAACTTTGAACCGCGCAGCCGATACAGTCTAGAGTCTCCAACATGGGCGCAGGTTGCCTGCTGGTTTCGGAAGGCTACTACAACCACTGTAGTTCCCATATCCGATCGCTCTGGATGATCCTTTTGATCCTGTAAAATTGCTCGATTCGCCTTCAGCAAAGCCTCTTCCAGCAATTGATGCGATTTGGCCGGAAAATCCCAATGGCGCTCAAGATAATCTTGTATCGTAGTCGTAGCAATGCGGCTGGCTTCCTGTCCGCCCGCATGACCGCCCATCCCATCTGCCACAATACAAAATCGTCCTTCTGGGTCAATATAATACGCATCTTGATTAACAGAGCGAACAAGCCCTGGATCAGTTAGCCCTGAAAAAATGCGTTTCATACGTCGGCAGCTCTAACCCGAATAAAACCCTAGAACATACGGTCATAACGATCAAGGCGCATCAGCAATCGAATTAATACCGCCGCATTCACCGCGGCAACAACCGCCATGGCAAAGGCCAAGATCAAATACTGATTAACGAACAAGATTGTCGCAGATAGGGTGAATGCGCCGGTCAGCACAGTATAGTTCATTCCCAGATTGACCGTACTCATTCGCCGCAAGATGCGATCGCTCTCAATGGAACGTACCCGCACCCGGATATCGCCGCGCTCTAGCTTATCAATCGTATCATCGAGTCGCCGGGGGAGTCCTAGGGCGGTGCTACTCATCTGGGCCGCCTGACGGCTCAGCTCTCCCAGTAAGCCATCAGCCTCTTCCATGGGCGATCGTCCGCCATTGTTCATAAGCTGCATTGCAAATGGTTTTGCAACCTCCATAAAGTTAAACTCAGGGTCCAGTCCTTTACCGACCCCTTCCAGGGTTGAGAAGGCTCGCATCACAAATGTGAACGTTGCCGGAAACCGAAACGGCTGATCGTAGGCAATTTCATAAAGGTCATCACTGATAGCCGCGACAGATTGAGTCTCAAAGGGCTGATCCATGAAGTTATCCAGCATATACTGAACCGATCGCCGCACAGGGCCCATATCTTCGGATGGGGCTAATGCACCGAGGTCAATCAATGAGTTGACGACCTGTTCAGCATCTTTTTGAGCAATACCAAAGAAGGTATTGAGCAGCTTTTCACGAGTGATGGTCTGCACCTGCCCCATCATGCCGAAATCATAAAAAATCAGTGACCCATCGGTGCCAACTGCAATGTTGCCCGGATGGGGATCGGCATGAAAAAAGCCGTTATTCAGCAGTTGATGGAGGTACGCTTTTGCCCCAAGCTGGGCGAGATGCTTGCGATCCAACCCTGCCGCTTCAATCGCTTCATAATGGCTAATTTTAATCCCTGGTAAATACTCCAGCGTCAGCACTTGGGGAGAAGAATAGCGCCAATAGACACGGGGAACCTGAACCCAGTCTTCACCCCGAAAATGCCGGCGAAACGTATCGGCATTGCGTCCTTCGTTGAGGTAGTCAATTTCTTCCCAAAGGATACGACAGCATTCAGCATAGATGCCCATCCAGTCTCGCCCCCGTCCCCATTCGGGATGGTTTTGAAAGTAGCGAGCGATGCCCTTTAGGATGGCGAGGTCAATATTGAAAAGCTTTTTCAGCCCAGGACGCTGAACTTTGACAACAACTTCTTCGCCGCTGTGCAGTTGGGCACGATGCACCTGCCCTAAGCTAGCTGCTGCCAAAGGAATCGGATCAAAACTTTTGTATAGTTCAGGAATGGTTTTGCTGACATCCTGTTGGATGATGGCTTCTACCTGTTCGTAGCCAAAGGCCGGAACTTTATCTTGCAGCTTTGACAGTTCTTCGACGTACTCGCTGGGAAACAAGTCGGCGCGGGTTGAAAAAAGCTGCCCTACCTTAATGAAGGTGGGCCCTAAATCCAGTAGCGTTTCTCGAATCCAGACGGCTAGTCGTCGCCGCCGCAGTGCTTTCTTTTCGTCTGTCACGCCGCTAGGGTAGCTCCATGATTTGCCATAGAGCCACTGTGCCGCTAGCAGCTTCAGGACAAACGACCAGATGTCAACAAACCGGCGATGTCGCGAGTAGTTCTTGCGGTTCCAACGATACCTTTTGCTGTTGTAAGACTTGGAGCGATCGCTCACGTTTATGCCCCGATACTGAAACGGACTTAGATTGCCCCTAGCAAACGATAGGGGTAGTGTTTAGGATTCCCTACACAGCGCTTAAGCAACCATCGAAGCTGCAACCAGGGTAGAACTCTGGGCAAGGATCGTTGGATGGCTCTATGCGGTAGGGTTACGGTAGCGTTGCAGTGCAGAACGAAGCTGTGCAATCTCAGCCCGCAGTTCATCCAGCATGGTTTGCAAGTCTTGAGAGGCCACGGTGCTGGTGGATCCATCAGTGGATGGAGAAGGGCGATCGCTCATCGCAGAGCCTTCCGCCTGCTTGGCCCGCTCAACTACATCTTCAGTAAATTGACGGAGGCGTTCGCGCTGCTCAGCATCAAATTTTCCAAGGTCACTCAGGGCGTTGGTCACGGTTGCTTCAAGTTGCTCATTCAAGACCTCTGCGGCTGCGCGTCCGAGGAAAAAGGCCTGCACGACTGGGTTACTCATTTGCTCCGCCTGCATACATACTCCGCCAAGATTATAACGTGACTTTTTCCTGTATTGCGCAGAGGAATAGGGATTTGGTGAGAATACGGGCAGGCGATTACTCTAAAAGGGTCGGTAAAAGGGTCGGCTGCAACCGGATGAACGGGCGATCGCAACGAACACTAGAGCGGTCATGGCAAGCGAATCAGCCCAAACTAGCTGCCCTAGCTGCCCTATCGGTTCCCTCCTAGCCCCTCCCTTCTTAAAAAAATCTGAGAGATTATGCAACATCATCAACTGCGCCAAGCGCAATGGCTGGATTGGTTAGAAACCCGCTGGGTTGCTCCATCCTATGCGGGGGGGCTAATGCTCGGTCTGTCGCTCTTCTTTTTTGCTGCCGCAACCAATACGATGGCTGGCTGGCTATATGTCATTAGTGGCGGGATGTTTGCTATTTTGGCGATCGCAGCGGTGATGCCTCCCCGGTCACTGCGGCAGATTTTTATTCAGCGATCGCCGCTGCACCCCGTCAGCGCTGGGGATACGTTACGGGTAGAATTGACGATTCAAAATGCTTCGTCCCGCGATCGCCCCTTGTTAGAAGTTTGGGATCAAATTCCCTTTGTCATGGGCGATCCGCAAGTGACCGCGATTGAAACCTTACCCGCCCAAAGCCATTACACCTGGAGCTACAGCTTAGAAGTAGAAAATCGGGGGCTATATCGCTGGCAGACGGTCAACCTTCGCACCGCCGCGCCGCTGGGTTTATTTTGGCGACGACAAACCTATCAGCATCCGGCGCTGGCCGTCGTCTATCCCCAGGTATTGCCGTTAGCCAACTGTCCATTGGTAGATGAACTAGGGCGCGATCGCCATGCCCAAATTCAGAGCAGGCAGCAACCGCTGAACGCGAATCAAGGAATGACCCGTGCGCTGCGTCCTTACCGATGGGGCGATCCGATTCGACTGGTGCATTGGCGGACTTCAGCCCGATATGGCGATTTGCGAGTGCGCGAACAGGAGGTGATCACAGGCGGGCAGGCGCTAGTGATTGCCTTAGACAGTGCGATCGCCTGGGTTGCTGATGACTTTGAGGCGGCGGTCACAGCGGCGGCTTCCCTCTTTTTCTATGCCTTGCGCCAAAATTTGCAGGTCAGCGTATGGACAGCAGGAGCAGGACTTATTCAAGGACAGCAGAGAGTTTTGGAGGCGTTGGCAGCCGTCCATTTTGACGAAGAACCTGTTGCTGGCGATCGCCCCCCAGATTTACCACTCGTTTGGTTAACCAGTCAGGGCGATCGGCTGCGAGAGTTACCCCTCGGCAGCCGTTGGGTGCTGTGGGGGAGTGGCGAGGGCGCGATCGCCCCCTCGCCCGGACTGATGATGCAGCCCGATGAGCCGTTAGCCGTTCAACTTCAGCGATCGCCCCAACGGCGGGCCGTATCCTGATGATATGCCCTGCTAAACATCCAGCAAACATCCGGCAAACATCCAGCAAACAGAACGGTAGCGACTAATCCAAACCCAACTCTCGCTTCAGTAACTCGATTGATTCAGCCCCAATGTAGTTATTACTAGTAATGACATGGGGGGGGCGGATGATGTCATCGCGGCAAGACTGGATTGCCTCTTTCACCTTGGGCAAGCTCATAACATCGCAAATGACAGTCTGAGCGCTGCGAACGATCGCATTTAGTTTATAACTATCCTCAGTTTGGGCCGTCATGACCAACAAATCATCGCCGCGCAGGCTATGAATAATCACTTCAGCCGCCCGCAAAATGCCGCTGCTCAGGCTAACGATGCCGAGGCATCCTCCCTTCGGCAACTGCTTCATCACCTGCATTTCATTAGCGTAGTTATAAATATCGACAGGAATAACACGTACTGACCGAGGCGCAGCGATCGCCTCCGCATCCCCAATGAAGTAGCGGCTGGTCACAACCGTTCCAGAGCGAGTTTGCTCCAAAATTTGCTCCAGCTCTTCCAGCGGCACAAGCTGCACCGGAATCTGAAGCGCCTGCTCTAATTCTTGAACCATCAGTTGCCCTGCCCCAATGTCTTGCCCCGGTGCCGTCACCAATACCCGCGCACTGCATCGCAACCGCCAGTCAATTTCAGCCAAGAATAATTCACGGGCTTTACTGAGGCTACATCCCTGGTTTAGCAATTTATCGAGACTCTGCTGCACCAAGCGGTTCGCTTCAGGATAATCCTCCAGCCAGGGCGATCGCGCTTTTGCATTGTCTTCATCTCCCTGCGCCTTTACAAAAATGCCCGCCCCTGCCCGTGCATCCACCACGCCCGATTCTTCCAGTTGTCGATACACTTTGCTGATGGTGTTGCGGTGTAGCCCGGTTTGCATGGCGAGCTGGCGCGTGCTGGGGAGGCGATGCCCAGGTGGAAACTCGCGGGAGGCGATCGCAAATCGAATTTGGTTATAAAGCTGTGTGGATGCGGGAATGTCGCTGTCGGTTTGAATATGAAACTGAACCACCATTGACCAGAACCTCTTCAATGCTTGCAATGATCATCAACGAAGCGAGCTATTCAATACTCAGGCTGTCAGCACAGCCATTCCTGGGCGATCGCGGCATAATCATGCCCTCAACTGACCGAACGGCTGGGGTGACTTGCTCTGAACTCAGCCATTGTGCGGAGGCCCCTTGTGGCACTTCATCGTATCAATCATGAGGTGAACAGTGGAGTGACCGTCAGCATGGGCAATCGTGACAACGAACCTGAGCGATTCCAAAAGTATCGATCCTAAAATCACACCATTACACTCGCAAGCGCTGCCTCAGAATGCAGTGACGGTCAGACAAAAGACAAAGAATCATAAAAGCCTTAAAGCATTGAAAATACTGAGGTTTCTGGTCAGTGAGTCTAGGAATTTCAATAGAGACTAATGTGATCAGCCTTGGTGATTTAGGGTTGGTCAGGCTTGGAAACTGGGCGGCCCGTTGGCGATCGCCCCTGTGCTATGGACTTTCAGCTACAGGGCTTGAGTCATAGAGCTTGGAGTAGATTGGGGCGACGTTTCAATCCGTCACTCACCCTTTCCTCAGCACCATCGCGTTACAGTAACGACAGAGCGTACCATGAGCAATCATAGCCGAAATTCTATCGTGCCTTCTATTGGGGGCCAGTCCTGCCGCTGATATAACCCTTCTGGGTGCATCAGCAATTCATCACAGAAATCGGTTCAGCGATGATGCGCCCCACCCCCATCCCCTAAAGTCTGCCATTCTGGCTGCCAATGAAGTTTAAGGTCTAGCCCTTCGCTTGCTGAGTTTTTGATGAGTGTCCGCTAATGAGCAATCGTGCAATTGAATCGTGTTGGGTCAAGGTTCCCAATGGAAATGTGACGCTGGATGCCTATTTAGCTTTCCCAACGGCCGCCGGGCACTGTCCGATTGTGGTGGTTATCCAGGAAATCTTTGGTATCAATTCCCATATTCGAGATGTCACGGAGCGTATTGCCAAGCTAGGATACATGGCGATCGCACCTGCTATTTATCAACGAATTGCTCCAGGGTTTGAGGCTGGGTATACTCTCGACGACATCAAACGCGGCCGCCAGTATAAAGAACAAACCAAGGCTGAGGAGCTATTGAGTGACATCCGGGCCGCGATCGCCTTTGCCAAGGCCCAGCCGTCTGCCGCTCAAGGGCCAGTTGGTGCGATCGGCTTTTGCTTTGGGGGTCATGTCGTTTACCTAGCCGCAACCTTACCCGAAATCCAGGCAACGGCTTCGTTCTATGGCGCAGGAATGACAACTTGGTGCCCCGGCGGCGGCCCACCGACCGTGACGCGAACCGCCGACATTAACGGAACGCTGTATGCCTTCTTTGGTACGGCAGATGCTAGCATTCCTGCCGATCACGTTAATGATATTGAAGCTGCATTAACGACTCATGCCATTCCTCATCGGATTTTTCGCTACGCCGGAGCCGATCATGGCTTCTTCTGTGACCAACGGGGTAGTTACAATGCGGAGGCGGCAAGGGATGCCTGGCAAATGGTGCAAACGCTGTTTCAAGACACCCTCAGATCGTCCTAGGTGACTGGATTTTAGTTCGTCGCGCTCCTGGCGGATGAGTGGGCGATCGCTCTAGACCTAATTAAACCTAGTTAGACCCAGAGCCACCGCGACAGCAATGCCCAGGGAAAAGAAATAGTGCGAGAGCACCAAAAGACTATTTACAAGACTTCACGTTTGGACTTGGCAAATTCGCCTTATTCGTCTGAGAATATTAATATAAAATAAAAGAAAGGAACCGTTTATAAATCTTTAGAGGAGGGTTGATTCGGATGGATCTACGCTTGTTGATTGTGTTGTCGCCGATCCTATTGGCAGGTGGCTGGGCCCTATTTAACATTGGCCGAGCCGCGCTTGAGCAAGCAAAAACGTTCTGGAACCGCGAAGCCTAAGTGGATTGAATGTTGCCTTATGTCGAATCTCTGCCGGTTATGCAGGCTTGCTGATTCGCTGGGCTGTAGTAGGGTCAGTTAATGGCTGACGAGTAGTTGATTTGGGCGCTAGGTGAGGCCCAGTTAAACAGCAATGGCGCGATGAATGGCGCAATTTCAAAGGCGGTCGCGTCACTTGTGCGATAAATTTTTTGAGGATCCCCCTTGTTTTAAGGGGGATTTTGATTTGTGAGTGACACATACTCAGAACGTCACTGCGCTCGCCAGTCGGGTCAGCGCATTTCGGTGGGATCACTTGGATGGGATGGAGTGAATGCAAGAATCGGCGATCGCCCTAGATGCGGACTACCAACAAGCTGAAGGAATTTTACGACAGTATGAGCGCTTCGGCGTGGAGCTAGGCCTAGAGCGTATTCAACGACTCTTGGCCGCGTTGGGGCATCCTCATCAGTCGGTTCCCATCATTCACGTTGCCGGTAGCAATGGCAAAGGTTCGGTCTGTGCCTGCCTGTCAGCCATGCTGTCGGCGGCTGGCTATCGAGTGGGGCGCTACACCTCGCCGCATTTAGTGAGTTGGTGTGAGCGGATCTGCATCAACGATGAGGCGATCGCCCCTGACGTTTTGCGAGATGTGTTGCAGCGGATACAGCCGGCCGTTGACCCAGCCGCTCCCTCTCCGACTCAATTTGAGATGATTACGGCGGCGGCCTGGCTGCATTTTGCTGAGCAATCGGTGGATGTAGCCGTGATGGAAGTGGGCTTGGGAGGGCGGCTGGATGCCACCAATGTGTGCGATCGCCCTCTCGTAACAGTTATTACCTCGCTGAGCCGCGAGCATTGGCAGCGTCTTGGCCCAACGCTGACGGATATTGCACGCGAAAAAGCTGGCATTTTGAAACCGAACTGTCCGGTAGTGGTGGGGCCGCTGCCTCCAGACGCTGAGTCGGTGGTGCAGCAGCGGGCTATCAGCGTGGGCTGTCCAGTGATTTCAGTGGCACCTGCGCGGGCAGATGGGGAAGGCTGGGCTATATATGAAACACCGGAACCCTTGCGGGCGGGGTCTGTCCTGGGGTGGCGCTACCCCATCCCTCTGGCTGGAGCGCATCAGCGTAATAATGTGGCATTGGCGATCGCGGTGGTGCAAGTTTTGCAGGGGCAGGGCTGGCAGATTTCCCTTGACCAAATGGAGCAGGGGTTGCGGCATGTGCGTTGGCCAGCGCGGATGCAGTGGCTACAGTGGCACGGTTGTCGGCTGCTCGTTGATGGGGCCCACAATGCGGCGGGTGCGATCGCGCTGCGTCAGTATGTGGATGATGAGTCGCACCATCAACGGCTTCAGCCGCCGTTCCACTGGGTTATGGGGTTTTTGGCAACTAAGGATCATGCGGAAATGCTGCGGGCACTGCTGCGACCGGGCGATCGCGTTTGGTTTGTTCCTGTTTCAGGTCATGCCACTGCCCAACCAGAGGATTTAGCCACCATAGCCCGAACCATCTGTCCAGAATCCATATATCAGGTCTGTGAGACGCCGCTAGAGGGGTTATGGGCGGCGGCTCACCATGCTTGCCAGGGGCGATCGCCTACCCTCATTTTGTGTGGATCGCTGTACCTAATTGGCTCAGTGCTGCAACTGGATCCACTGAATAAAACTAAGCTACCCGCACCTGATGTGCCTCTCGGCTAACCTTTGCCCTTCGGCCGCAGCCGCGACTAAACCTGCATCAAGACGTAGGTAGTGGTATTCATGTAATGATTTTTGGTGGTGTGGGCGACGCCCACACCACCAAAAATCATTACCAGTAGAGGACTACCCAAGACGTAAAGACA
>CAYSIR010000137.1:0-10723 GCA_964431105.1 uncultured Leptolyngbya sp.
GTAACTACAGTAACTGCTGGGCTTTACAGCTCGATTAGGGGGGCTGCAGTGCCAACCCATCGGCCCTGATCGGTTGGGTCAATAGTATTCATGTAAGGATTTTGGGTGGTGTGGGCGACGCCCACACCACCCAAAATCCTTACCAAAATCTTTACCAACAGAGAACTACCCTATTCTAAACTGTTGCCTTCCATTCCGATGGGCGGCACGCTAAAGAAATGACGCGACGACTTAAAGCATGGGCTGTTTCTTTGGCGCTGTCGTCAGTCAACCATCGACTTTTTCAATCTGATCCCGAATGGCATTCAGATCGATGTAGCGATCGGTGGCATTTCGCAGTTCGCGAGCAATCATGCCTTCTGTAGACACTACGGTAATGTGAGTATTTTTTGACCGTAATAATTCGATCGCCCGTTCAAAATCACCATCACCGCTAAACAAAATGACGCAATCATATTGATCAACGGTGTTGAACATATCAACCACAATTTCAATATCTAGATTTGCCTTCTGAGAATACCGTCCTGACGTGTCGTCATAATATTCCTTCAGAATTTTGGTGCGAACGGTGTATCCCAGGCTGATGAGTGCATCGCGAAATCCTCGCTGATCCTGAGAATCTTTTAAGCCGGTGTACCAAAATGCATTAATCAGTCGAATATCAGCAGGACGGGTGAAATACTCTAAAACTCGTTTGGGATCAAAGAACCAACCGTTTTTTTGTTGGGCATAAAACATATTGTTGCCATCTACAAAAACCGATAAGCGAGTGGTGATATGGCTTGTCATATAAGGATATAGCTATCAATCAACAAATGAAGAACAGGGGCAGTGTAACAATTTGATGCACCGTTGATGGAACTGAGCCGATGGCCGTCAGCACGGCTCAAGACCGTGGGGCGATCGCGTCAGGTCATCCATCAACGCTCGGCCGCCAACTCAGCCGCTCTAGCGATCGCACGTCGGCAGATTAACGCACACCTGCATATCTGCAAGCAAGGAGAACCGATCCAGGACAGTCCTGGTCAAGCCATTGGTCTTTGACGCAGTGGATTGTAGGCAACAACAAATGTAGTAAAACTCAATATAAAGATGACTAGCGCCCACAGCCATTTAGGCAATAGATGTTCTTATAGAAACCGTTTAGATATTGAGTTTGGTGATAGAAGGCTGCGTACAGTGTTGCATTAACCGTAACGCTGCTCGTTCTGCCACTGCCTGCATAAAACCGACATGGAACGCTCACCATCAGCGCCATGGGAGATATTTCATCCCATTTCAAGCAGTAAACGCCGATCGGCGTACCTGTCGCTGCAAATGAATACCATCCATTATAGGAAATTCAGTCTACAGCGACGGAAGAGGTCTAAAACTTCTGAGCGATCGCGGCAATTGCACGAGATGGTAGTCTTCAATTTGAAAAAGACGCCACCACCTCGCAAGCCCCTGCCCTAGTTTAAATGCCTACGCCTGGGGGATTGGCCGTGAAGTCAGGATGGGTTCAACAATGCATAGAGGGCGTAGAGAATGTGCTGGGCGGAACCGTCTAGAAAGGCGCGATCGAGGGTATCGGGGCGATCGCTGGGTTGATGATAGTGGGGATTGCGAAAGTTGGCGGTATCGGTGAGCAAGACGGCGGTAATGTCTACATTCCAAAAGGCAGCATGATCGCTTCGCGCTAGATCGGGCAGCACGCTGTTAGGAACCGAAATGGGGAGGAGCGGTGGTAGACGGAGGTCGGCAAGGGCGGGGGGTGATGCAAAGCTGTCTAATAATGGCTGGCGGCGATCGCCTATGGCGGCTAGAAAGTTCCCTTGGTCGGGCAGTGAATCGGCGATGGGCCCCAGGGCGGATAGGTCAGGATAGGTTTGGCAACCGGGAGCGGTACAGGTGTAGCCCACCATATCAAGGATGATGGCTCCATCAATGCGATCGCGCTGTTCAGGGTCGTTCGCTAGAGCCACACTGCCCAGCAGTCCGGCTTCTTCCAAGTCAAAAAAGGCGAGGATTGGCGGCTGTGTGATTGGATGTGCGTCCCATTGGCGGGCAATTTCGAGCAATACGGCAATTCCGGTTGCGTTATCATCTGCGCCGGGAGAGTTAGGAACAGTGTCATAATGTGCGCCGAGCAAAATTTGGGGGCGATCGCCGGGATCAGCCGCTGTGCTTAGGTTAGGATACTTTGCCACAAGGTTGATGCCCTGCTCAAAGGGCAGGCGGGTCGTCTCCCATCCAGCCTGGTTCAGCGATCGCTCGATGTAGTCTAGTGCTTTTTGACGATTGTCGGGGCTGAAGCGCGGAAATGACAGTGCCTCCACATCTGCCCAGAGGCGATCGCTATTGATGCTGGGGATATTGGGCGTATCCGTTGCGGCTGAGGTCGGGCTAAATGGGCGATCGCCCCCATGCAGAGTGAACACAATGAGGGCGATCGCCAGCACCAGCGAACAAAACCATACCCAGCGGAACCGAACGTGAACCATAGCTTTCTTGCAGTTGGCGGCTACTGACCTAGTAAAGGCGGCGACAGGGGCGCTTCGGTCAAATCTGTGAAGACGCTCGTTTCAAGTTGATCCAGATGCTCCAGCCAGAACGGAACATCGATCGCCAACAGTTGCCCCAGGCGAAGCAGGTGTTCAATATGGTGCAATGACCAACGCGAACGATCGTGTTTGGCATCTATGCCAACGGCTCGCCAACGCTGGAGCTGCGGAATCAGTTGGTTATTGAAGTGTTTGAGGTATAGCTCTTGGGCCCGGTCTAGAGATAATCCTAGCTCTAGGCGATCGCCTACGGTGATTAGCTGCTCTAGCCAGCCAATGCGATCGGCCAGCATCGTCTCATCCAAACCGTGGAACATCTGCCGGAGCGATTGCATTATCAGTTGTTCTATGGTCGTTTTTGCGTTGGGGAGGCGCAGATGGCAGTCCAGCGATCGGGCTTCAGTGGCGATCGCATCTAGCTCGGCCAAATGTCCTACACATTTCTGCCAATCATTGGAAAGGGCGGCGGTGTCTTGCTCTAACGCCTGTATGGTGACGGTCGCTCGATGGGCGATCGCCACTTCAGCCGCCACCTTCAGCTCGTGGGGTGGTTCTAGCTCATCCCGCTGAAACGCCATCAGCACGCCATAGTTATCGCGGTACACCTGGTTATATAGCTGGTCAAGGCGCGTCTGAGTTTCTTGGGTCAGCAGGCGCATGATGCGATGGCGCTCTTCTGCAAACAGGGTTTCCAAGCTGTAGGATTGATCCCCAAATACGCGAATCATAGCCAGAATGGCGTGGGCGGCGCTGGCCTGCTGCAACGCATCAAAAATATCCTGTTTCATCTGGGTATAGTGCCGCCGTCCTGGGAAGGCTCGAATGCAGCAGTGGAAGTCCCAACCGCCTAGGTGCAGCACCGCAAACATGAGATCAATGGTTTCGCGGGTAATCTCAGAGGTGAGTTGCACTTGCCCAACGGCGAGGGTCAATGCCCCAATTCGCTGGAGCTGATAGTCTTCCTGATAGGCGGTGTAGCAGTAGATGCGCTGCTGTTTCGCGTAGGAGGTAAACAGCGAACTCATGGCATAGTGCGCCGCTACTTGGTGATGGGTAATTTGGTTGGTAATCACCAGTTGTTGATAAACGTCTGCCCCGTCTCGATATTGATCAAGATTGCTAGGCGCGGCTTGAAGCTGTTTAATAAAATCGGCTTCAAGCTGAATGCCGGTTACATCTGCGGCCAGTTCGATCGCCCGCGCCGCATAGCGCATAATTTGGACACCTTCCGGGCGCGACAGTTCATCAAAAAACCAGCCGCAACTGGTGTACATCAGCAGGGTGTGGCGCTGCATTTCTAACAGCCGCAGGACATCCACCTGTTCCAGTTTGGTCAGGGGACGGGCCTGGTGGGCAGCGAAAAATTGCTGGATATTGTCGAGGGTGCGATCGCGAATGACTTGAATGTAGGCATCGCGGGCAGCCCAGGGATCGCGCAATAGTTGAGAACCGGCAGATTCGTAGACCGTGATGAGGCGATCGCGTAGATTATCCAGCGCATCCCGCAATGGTCGCCGCCAGGCTTGAGTCCAATCGCCACCACCGCCGCAGCCACAGTCATCCTGCCAGCGATCGACCCCGTGGGAGCAACTCCAGGCCGTCACGGGTTTGAGTTCGGCTTCCCAAGTGGGCGGGCGCAGGCTGAGGTAATGGGCGTAGTTGGTCACAGTCCAGCCGCGCCGAGGAAATTCTACCGATGCAGCATAGGCTAGCGCCTTTTCGCGCCACGGTTTGTGATGCCCGAAGGTTTCGCCATCGGTGGCAACGGAGATCAGTTGGGAGGGGCGATCGGCTCGCACAGCTTGCCCAATGCGACCGGCAAAGGTTTGGGAACTATTCAACGTTTCGCTAAAGCCCATATCTCGCGAGATGGGGCCATCGTAGAAAAAGACGTCTAGATAATCGCGATGGCGATCGCCCCCTGGCACATAACAGCGATAGGGTTGGGTTGGGTCAATTTGTCCGCCGCCAACTTCCAGCCATTCTGGATTGGGATCATGCTCTGTGGGCAACGGACGACAGCGCTGCACTTGGGAGGGAGCTAGAATAATGAACCGAATCCCCTCATCAACGAGGGCTTTCACGGTGTCGGCATCCACCGCCGTTTCCGCTAGCCACATCCCTTCTGGATCGCGCCCAAAGCGAGACCGAAAATCTGCCTTTCCCCAACGAATTTGGGTATATTTATCGCGGTGATTGGCCAATGGCAGAATGATGTGGTTATAGACCTGGGCGATCGCATTGCCGTGCCCATTCAAGCGCTTACAACTGTTGCGATCGGCGTTGATAATGCGCTGGTAGGTTTCCCCATCGTAGTGTTCTAGCCAGCTCATCAGCGTGGGCCCAATGTTGAAGCTGATGTATTCAAAATTGTTGACTAAACCGACCAATTCATTGCGATCGTTAAGAATCCGAGCAAAGGCATTGGGGCGATAGCATTCATGGTGAATGCGCTCATTCCAGTCATGAAACGGGGCGGCACTAGGCTGTCGTTCGATCGCATCTAGATAGGGATTTTCGCGAGGGGGCTGATAGAAGTGCCCATGAATCGTGACATACACACCGGTGGCAACTTGTAAGGGGGCCGGGTGAGTGTCGTGCGTTTCCAAATTAGAGATCGTGTGTGGAGTATTGGTCAGCATATAAATCACAAGGGCGACATCTGCGATCGCATCCCCGTTGTAAAATTCGGGGTCGCATCAGGACGTGGCAATACCCGCTGGGTAAACCAGCCCATAAGTTATCCTAGGAGCGATCGTTCAGTCCGAAGCGGAACCTCACGTAATCTATAGGATCAGTTGTGTCATGGGTTCGGGGCGAAAGATTCCTGCCGTTTACCTGTGTTTAGCATGGCTCAGAGCAATGACCTCACATCCTGGCGATCGCCCACAGCCTCCATCATCGGTACGTTGCCCATGCAAGCCAACCGGCCGGGTGTCCACCAGTCACAAACCTGCGCCTCAACTCATCCAGCCATAGCCATGAAAAAAGGAAGCCCCCAATCGGAACTTCCCTCATCACAGTCATCCCCAAGCAAGCTGCGATCCATAACACCGATCTCGCTAAACCTTGCATTGGCTCTAAAAGGCTCTGAGTATTAGCCTGATCGCAAAACGTCTCAGCCTGCCCAATGCTAAGAAGCCAGCTAAAGACGCCAGACTATGGGCTAGTCCCCCAACGCTACACGTCGTAGTAGAGCGCAAACTCATAGGGGTGCGGACGCAGACGCATAGGGTTCACCTCATTGTCAAGCTTGTACTCAATCCAGTTAGTGATGAAGTCCTCAGTGAAGACACCGCCAACCGTCAAGAACTCATGATCAGCTTCCAACGCCTTCAGGGCATCTAGCAAAGAACCTGGCGTAGACGGAATCTTGGCCAGTTCTTCAGGGCTGAGATCGTAGATGTCTACATCCAGCGGATCGCCAGGATCGATTTCGTTCTTAATGCCGTCAATACCTGCGCACAGCATCGCTGCAAAGGCAAGGTAGGGGTTGGAAGTAGCATCAGGACAGCGGAATTCCAAACGCTTAGCCTTGGGGCTATCCCCAGACAGCGGAATGCGGACAGATGCTGAGCGGTTGCCCTGAGAATACGCTAGGTTCACCGGAGCTTCAAACCCAGGAACCAAGCGCTTGTAGGAGTTGGTGGTGGGGTTGGTGAAGGCCAACAATGCCGGAGCGTGTTTTAGAATACCGCCGATGTAGTACAGCGCCATTTGGCTCAGCCCAGCGTATTTGTCACCCGCAAACAGCGGCTCTCCTCCTCTCCAGATGGATTGGTGGGTGTGCATCCCAGAACCGTTGTCGTTGAATAGCGGCTTCGGCATAAAGGTGACGGTTTTGCCATACTTTTTACCGACGTTTTTGATGCAGTATTTGTAGGTCATCAAGTAGTCGGCGGCCTGGATGAGTTCCGCAAAACGGAAGCCCAGTTCGCACTGCCCACCAGTGGCGACCTCATGGTGATGCTTTTCGATGGGAACGCCGCAGTCTGCCATGGTCAACAGCATTTCGGTGCGGATGTCTTGCAGGGTGTCTGTCGGGGAAACAGGGAAGTACCCTTCTTTGTATCGGGGTTTGTAGCCGAGGTTGCCGCCGGGTTCTTCTTGACCAGAGTTCCAGCGACCTTCAACCGTGTCTACATAGTAAAAACTCTTGTTTTCAGCTTGGTCAAAGCGAACATCTTCAAAGACAAAAAATTCGGCTTCTGGCCCAAAGTAGGCAGTGTCGCCTAGGTTAGTGCTTTTGAGGTAATCTACGGCTCTGGATGCGATCGCCCGTGGGCAGCGCTCATATAGTTCGCCAGTGCGCGGTTCTTTGATGGTGCAGATTAAGCCGAGCGTGGGTTCGGCCATAAAGGGATCAACCCAGGCGCTGTTTGGGTCAGGCACCATCATCATGTCGGATTCGTTGATGGCTTTCCAACCCCGGATGCTAGATCCATCGAAGGGGACGCCGCTCTCAAAGCTATCTGCATCAATCTGGTCGTAGTACAGCGTGAGGTGCTGCCAGATTCCTGGCATATCGATGAACTTGAGATCGACCATTTTGATTTTGTCAGGGCCGAGCATGTTCAAGACATCTTGTGCGGTTTTGGTCATGAATTACTCCTTAGTTTCCAGGCTGTAAACGAACTGTGAACGAGTGAAATCAGCAGTGATGAGGGGCTTTAAAGATTCACGAGGCAGTATGGCAATGAGCCAAGTGTCGCTTGCTATGGCTACTGAACCGCGCCAACGCAGCAGTCTTGCGATCGCCCATTGAAATATTGCACCGACTGTTACATCTGCCTACCGCGCACGGTGCCCAAACGGAATCCAACACATACGGTGATGAAGACAGGACTTAAAATTCATCTACTGGGCTGAAGACGCACGCCGTCAGAATGCGTTTGTACCTGAAACATCCTAGGAAGTGGGTTGCCGAGATTTTGTATCGCGAACTACAAAAACATCACGTCCTTGCCATCAGAGCTATTAATTCGACTGTCAATTCACGGTGAGTCTGCGAGCGATCGCAAGTAGGGACGATTGGAAGTGCTGGGGAGATGGCAACTCTGCCGCCTGGTTGCAGTGTGAGATCACGAACACAGGCGATCGGGCCTCACCCCCCTCAACCCTGGGAATAGGCACACAAAACTTAACATTCCAAGGTGACTGAACCCTAGGCTGCATTCCAATTCCAGCAAGCCTTGCATGGTAGACTTAGGCTTGTCATTTATACAAATGATCAGCGGCGCAGCCACAAATTCTGAGAGAAGATTCAAGGAAAGAATTCTGAGAGAATGGTGGACGGGCGATCGCGCATAAAAATCTAACCCTGGGTTTTGGGCAAGTGCGGGGATGCCGCTAGAGAAGCGATCGTGCCCGGCAATTTGCCCACCCCAGCTAGGAAACGTTAACCAGAGGATTACGATATAACCCCTCTAGACTGATGTGCTAGTGACGTGGTTACTTAGCTCGCTCCCTAGGGTAAACGCATTAGTCTTAAAGCATTTTGTTGAAACTTTTTAGGAATTGTTGGGAGATAAAGCGCTATGCGGGACGCTGTCACAAGCCTGATTCAAACCTACGATGGCACCGGCCGATACTTTGACCGTGACGCAATCGATACGCTGAAGTCATACTTTGCCTCAGGCATGGCTCGGGTGCAAGCAGCGGCAGTCATCAACGCCAATGCGGCGAATATCGTGAAGCAGGCTGGATCAGCTCTGTTTGAGAAAATTCCTGAGCTGATCCGTCCGGGTGGCAATGCCTACACCACTCGCCGGTATGCAGCCTGCCTGCGCGATATGGACTACTACCTGCGCTATGCTAGCTATGCCCTAGTGTCGGGTGATATGGATGTGCTGGATGAACGGGTGCTGCAAGGGCTGCGAGAAACCTACAATTCGCTGGGTGTTCCCATTGGTTCCACGGTCATCGGCATTCAGATCATGAAAGATATGGTTAAGGCAATGGTGGCTGAAGCGGGTGTAGAAGATACATCGTTTATTGATCAGCCTTTTGACCACATGACTCGTGAATTGAGCGAAGTCAGCATTTAGGTCAGGCTAATTGAGCGCTTAGCCGAAAGCTGAGGGATGTTAGTGGAACGGTCACCCACCCAAATTCCCCAGGTCTTAAACAAAATGGCTACTGCCACAGCGGCGGGCGTTGACTCAGTTCGCTAGTTGACACTCCCCGGCTTAAAAAGCCTATCCATTACGCAGATCTCGCTGAAACTCGCAGTTCTCGGTTCAAAAGCGAGGACTCTGAGTGACCGCTAGAAGGGTTCTGAGGCAAAAGGTCTGGCGACTTTTGCGTAATGCATAGGGCTTAAAAAGCACGGTGATTCTTAGTTCAACCGGGTGTCTACTGACATTCCCCTCCCTGAGCTTTGTCAACCGTCCTTCAGTAGCGATTATGCCGCTGAGGAGCGGTGTGGTTGCGAGCGGCCCAGGCTGGAGCCGCGCAGGTTAATTGCGCCATAACGTTCTATCTAGCGCTATGGTGCAAATGGTATCTGCTATTTCTGCCGCACGATGGCGCGAACTCCAACCCTCACATTCGATCGCGGTACACTCATCCTCCATCCGCCCCCTAGAGGTAAAGCCTGGGTTGACTATGCGACCTGGGACGATCGCATCGAACGATTTCGTATCCCTGCTTGGCACTATCGATCGCTGATTGAAACATTACAGGCTGAACAGACGACAATTCACGATCAGGCGCGATCGTTTGAGCCAGTTCCCCTCGAACCTGCGGTATCTCTGACTCCCTATCCTCACCAGACCGAAGCTCTGGATGCCTGGACGACAGCGGGACGACGGGGAGTCGTGGTGTTGCCTACGGCCGCTGGAAAAACCTACCTGGCCCAACTCGCGATGGAGGCGACACCGCGTAGCACGCTAATCACGGTGCCAACGTTGGATTTAATGCATCAGTGGTATGCCCATCTGGTAGCGGCGTTTCCAGGGGCTGAGGTAGGGTTGCTGGGCGGGGGATCACACGATCGCACCCCCATTTTGGTGGCAACCTATGACAGTGCAGCGATTCACGCTGAGCGGTTGGGCAATCGCTATGGTCTGCTCATTTGTGATGAATGTCATCATTTACCCAGTGACTTTAACCGCGTGATTGCAGAGTATGCGATCGCGCCCTATCGATTAGGACTCACCGCCACACCTGATCGCGCCGATGGTCGGCATTCTGACCTTGACCAACTGTTAGGGCCGGTTGTCTACTTTCGGACGGCGGAGGAGTTGGCCGGGCAAGCCCTCGCCCATCACGAGGTTGTGCAAATCAAAGTCAAATTGGGGCAAGAAGAGCGCGATCGCTACAACGCTCTGATGCAAACCCGCAATCAGTTTTTACAAGACGCTAATATCTGGCTGAGTAGCATTCAGGGGTGGCAGCGGTTTGTGCAGGCCAGCGCCCAATCTCAGGCTGGACGGCGGGCCATGCTGGCCCATCGCGAAGCAAAAGCGATCGCCCTCGGCACAAACGGCAAGCTGCGGGTTTTAGCAGACTTAATCGCTCAACACTATCCCGAACAAACGCTCATTTTTACCAACGATAACGCCACCGTTTACCGCATTTCTCAAAACTTCTTGATCCCAGCCCTCACCCACCAAACCCCTGTCAAAGAGCGCCATGAAATTTTGCAACGCTTTCGGGAAGGGCAATATCGCGTTTTGGCGGCCTCCCACGTACTGAATGAAGGCGTAGATGTGCCCGAAGCCAGCATCGCCATATTGCTCTCTGGCAGCGGATCGAGTCGGGAATATATTCAACGCCTTGGACGAGTGCTGCGGCGAAGCCGCCAGGATAAACGAGCCATTTTGTACGAAGTGATTGCAGAAGAAACAGCCGAGGAACGAGTCTCTCAGCGCCGCCGCACCGCATCCACTGCCCGACCCGCTGCGCGCCAGCTTCAGCTTGTTCCAGATGTAGAATCAACAGAGCCGACCGTTAGCCCCTACGAAGTGGCTCGCCGCCGCCGTCCCAAAGCCGCCGAATCTAGCACACCTTGGACAGATGACGAGAACGATTGAAACAAACTAAGAAAACAGACTGAGGAAACGAACGGATGCCAAATCCTGGTTGGAGACACCAAAACCAGATGAGTTATCGTTCACAGACAGGAATGGGATTGCTGATTTTGGGTGCATGTCACCTTTTTGCCCTCTCTCTAAACC
>CAYSIR010000138.1:0-10675 GCA_964431105.1 uncultured Leptolyngbya sp.
GTTGGCGGTGTGTTGGCATCACTATTGAGGAGCAAGTTGATGGCATTGTTGGCCATTCGTACTAGGTAGATGTTGCCCATTTTGCGGAGATAGAGCAGTTGATCTAATAGGATGCTGATCTCTCGTTCGATCGCAGTGGGAAGGTTGGCTTGCCTTAGGGATTGGCAGGTGTCTTCAATGATGCGATCGGTTTCGGTTTCAATCTCTTCAAACAGTTGTTCTCGGTCAAGCTGGGTCTTAGCATCGCGCAGCATTGCGTCTAGTTGTTTTTCGCGCACCAGTTCCAAAATGTCTTGGGAGTTGATTTTGTTGGGGGAGGTCATGGGACTGTCCTTGATGAAGGTAGAGTGCAATTGTGGGAGTATTGCAATGTAGCTGGATGTTGTGGTGGGGTGATTCTATTTTGAGGGTGGCGGCCGGAATTATCGCTGTTCCAGCCATTGCCAAACGGATTGTCGCCAGGCCATGTCGGCCGCCCGATCGCTCACCAGTTCCAAAACTCGAATGCCGTCCTGTGGTAATGGATTCACGAGCGATCGCAACTGTTCCCAAGACTGAATCCGGTGATGCTCGATGCCGTAGGCGGCGCAGAGGGTTGAAATATCGACCGATTGGGGCGTGGCGAAAAAGTCCTCGAAGGGCGGATCAAACTGGGCAATGGGCAACAGCCCAAAAATGCCGCCGCCGTTGTTGTTGAGCAGCAGGATGGTGAGATGGCCGCGCCAGTGGGGCCGCATCAGAAATCCGTTGGTGTCGTGAAGGCAGGCCAGATCGCCAGTGACGAGGACGCTCTGGGTGCCATAGCCCGATCCCAGGGCCGTCGAAAGTGTGCCGTCAATGCCGTTTGCGCCTCGGTTAAAGAGAATGCGATAGCGATTGTCATTGGGTGGACAAAACCATTCCCAATCGCGGACGGGCATACTGTTGGCGATCGCAATTGGCGTACCGGGCGGCAGGCATTGCCCTAACAGCCAGGCCCATTTACTTTCAATTAAATCAGTGGTTTGGCTCAAGGTTTGCACCAGGTATTCCCGGACTCGGCATTCGTGCGATCGCCATTGGTCGCGGTAGAGGGGCGGGCGATTGCTCGCAAGCGTGGATAGGTCGGTGAGTTGCGTGATGGCGCAGCGGAGGTGGCGGGTGTGGCCGTGGGTGGGATCAAGGTTGCGATCGCTGGGATGAATCACCCATTGCAGCGGTTGATGGGCGGTGATCCATTGCCGCAGCACTTTGCTGGTCGGCATTTCGCCAATGCGGATGACTAGGGTCGATTTGAGGGTGTCGCTCCAGTCGGGATGGCGCAAAATGCCGTCATAGGTTGTGATCAGGTTGGGATGCTCGGACAGGCGATGGCGAATGGGGGAAAGGGCTTCCGCTAGGATCGGTGCATTTAGCTGATGGGAGAGTTGGGCGATCGCCTCGCCGTAAAGTTCGGGCTGTTCGGGATCGTCGATGCCAGCGATTAATACAATGCGATCGCTCTGCTGCACATCGATCCGTAATGCATCGGGACTGTCAAAGCGGGGGTGGGGAAATTCCGGCGGCGGTTCCAAGGAGGTAAAAAAGGTGGCAGCGTTGAAATAGTTGCCCAGACGTTCGACGGCTTCCACTGTGACCGGAGCCAGTGGATCGCGGAAGGGTTGGTTGAGATGCACTGGGCCGGGAACTGGATAGCGCGATCGCTCCCAGGCATGAACTACCGCTTGGCGCAGATAGTCGAGCATGGGACGTTCGGTAGACGGCACGGCCAATTCAGCGTACCAGTTGGGATAGGTGCCGTAGAGTTTTTGCTGATCAATGGTTTGCCCGGCGTTGCAGTCGCGCAGTTCGGGCGGGCGATCGCAGGTAATGACGATCAGGGGGATGCGGCTTTCTTTCGCTTCGATGATGGCGGGATAGAAGTTGGCTCCGGCGGTGCCCGATGTGCAGATCAGTAAGGTAGGTTGACGGGTTGCCCGCGATCGCCCCAGGGCAAAGAAGGCGGCAGATCGTTCGTCCAAAATAGGAATCGCGGTGATGTCGGGATGCTGAGCCACAGCAACCGTCAGCGGGGTAGAGCGGGAGCCAGGACAGGCGATCGCCATCGTTACGCCCAACCGCGCCAGCGTTTCCACCAGAATAGATGCCCACAGCGTATTGGTATTGCGAAAGTCAATGGGCATAGCTACACCAAGGCTTGCAGCAGGGCTTGTAGTTTCAGGCGAATTTCGGCCAGTTCGCGTTCGGGGTCAGACCCTGCCACAATTCCGGCTCCGGCATAGAGTCGGGCGCGATCGCCATCCAGCAACGCTGACCGAATACCCACCACAAATTCACTATTGCCGCGATGATCCATCCAGCCGATCGGGGCAGCATAGAGCGATCGCTCGAAGGATTCGTGACGCAAAATTTCTTGGCAGGCGCGATCGCGGCTGAGTCCAGCCACCGCCGGGGTTGGGTGCAGTTGTTCCAGCAAATCTAGGGGATGTAGTCCCATCGGCAGACGGGCATGGATCGGCGTATGCAAATGCTGAATATTGGACAGGCGCAGCAGGGTAGGTGCAGGGGCAAACTGGGGCGTGACGCCGGATTGCTTCAACTGTTGCACAATGAAATCCACGACTACCTGATGCTCATGGCGCTCCTTGGGATGGCGCAAGAGGCGATCGCCGAGCGTTTGATCCTCCATATCGGACTGACCACGGGGCGATGATCCGGCTAATGCATCCACCCCGATCGCCCGGTCTTGAACCGTCAGCAGGCGCTCTGGGCTAGCCCCAATGAAGCTCTGCCCTTTGCCGTTGCTGGTAGAAAATACATAGCAGTCGGGGTAGCGCTGCCGCAGGTTATCGAGCGATCGCACTACGGAAAACCGCTGCGGAGCTACTACATCCAGCGCATGAGCTAGCACCACTTTTTGCAATTCACCAGCGGCGATCGCATCTAACACCGACTGAACCGAGGTAGTGAAGCGATCCGGCGGCGACGATAAGATGCGGAAGCGATCGCCAGTGGGCAGGGTATCGTAGCGATGGCAGAGGGCGACTACTCGCAAAGACAGCGTTTGGACTAATTTGAGGGTGGCCCAGGTGTGTTGGGTCAGGTGGGTGAGATTGGTGGTGGGTGCAACCAGCAGGTTGGCGGTGAAACTGGCGCGATCGCCTTGGTTTGTCACCTGCCAGCGCGGCACAAAAATCGTAGCAGCAGGAAAAGGATTTGCCGCAGACGGCGGATGATCGGCGGGATCAAAGAAGGTGAAGCTACAGAAAAAGGAGAGGCTGCCAGTGGTGTCGCGGTGATGCAGGTGCGATCGCTCGCGGCAATGCTGCATAAACTGCTGCGCTGCCTGGAAGCGACGGCGGGTCTGGATGGTTTGCATCGCCGCCGAACCGACCGCCGCGATCGCGACCTGCTGTCGTCGATTTTCAAACACAAAGTGCGGTTCTTGGGCGGAGGCAAGGGTCTGCAGCACGATTAGCGGATCGGTGCGGGGAATGTCCCATGAAATGCTGGCGATCGCGGGGTGTGCGTCGCTGGATTGCCGTTGGCACGTCACTAAAAATTGATAGAGTTCCTGCTCTGTGTGCGATCGCGGGCGAGAGTAGGGGGTTACGGTCATGAGGACATACAAGTAAGGGATTCGACGGCGCATACGGATGGTTCACCAAGCCCCAACCCTAGGCTCAGTCAAAGCTCGACCAGCTAGAACCCACGTAGCAAGACCTACAAGAATTCATCGTAATAAACTTTTGAGAGGTTTTTGGGCTGACTCGGTTGCGCTATGTTACGGATGATTGCGGAATGTCAAGCATTGGGGGCGATCGCGGCGGGGCAACGGGGCGGCAAGGGGCGTGACCCGTTCACTCGGAGCCGAAAGGTGCGATCGCTAGGGACGAAGGTAATGCCGCGCCGCTGGGGCTGCACGGTTCCCAGTGAAGCATCTGACAAATCGTAGGCTTGCAGCACCGTAGCTAGGGCCAGCTTCATTTCGTAGAGCGCCAGCGCCATGCCGATGCAGCTTCGACTGCCGCCGCCAAACGGGAAAAATTCGTAGGGGCTTTTGCGATCGCGGAAGTGATCGGGGTTGAACTGCTGCGGTTGGGGATAGGCTTGCGACCGGCGATGGGCAGTGAAAATGCAGGGAACCAGCACTGCACCGGGTTGAAAATCGTACCCTTCTAGTTCCACCGCTTGCTCCACGCGGCGAGGTTGGGCAATCAGAGCGATGGGATAGACCCGCAGCGCTTCTCTACAAACTGCCGTCAGGTAGGGCAGTTGGGCGATCGCCTCGGCATCCGTCACGCCGTCTAGTTCTTGCAGCAGGTGCGATCGCACCGATGCCTCTTGATGCACCCAGTAAACGGCCCAAGCCAGCGCCGATGCCGTGGTTTCATGCCCCAATAGCAGCAGGGTCATCAATTGGTCGCGCAGTTCCGCATCGCTGAGGGGTTGCCCCTGTTCATCGCGGGCGGACAGCAGCAGCGACAAGACATCGGTGGATGGTGTGTGCTGCGATCGCCGCTCAGCAATTTCGGCATAGATCAAGCGATCGATGGCGGCCCGCTGTTCTAAAAAGCTGCCCCACGGACTCCAGCGTCCCCAATTCTGTTGCAGCAGCGGAAAGAAAAACTGGGTGGAATAGAGCGTGGAGGTAATGGCTTCTAGCAGTTGCTCCAGCCGGGTTTCCAGGTCTTGGTAGCGGCGGCCGGGCTGGATGCCAAACACAACGCGCAGAATGACCGCTAGCGATACCCGCGACATGGTGGGTCGAATCGAAAGGCGATCGCCCACTTGCCAATCGGCGATCGCCTCCTGGGTAATCTGCTGGATCAGTTCGCCGTAGCGCTGGAGTTGGTTTCCGTGCAGCGGCGGCATCAATAACTGACGCTGGTGCTGATGGCGATCGCCGTTTTGCATAATCAGCGATTGGTTGCCAGTCAGCGGTCGGAACACATGGGCTACCTTGCCTAGGGAGAGGCGATCGCTCAACGTAGTAAACACCGCCTGCACCGAGTCGGGATGGCTGAGGAAGACAATCGGCGGCGACCCCGGCCCCAGCACCCGCAGCGTAAAGGTATCGCCGTAACGCTGTTGGCACTGATCCAAAAAGGCAATGGGATTGAGCGAAATGTAGAGGGTTTGCAGCAGGGGCGGCAGCGATGGGCCGGGTGGAAGATTCGAGACGCGATCGGTCATGGAACGGTACATTTTGGGCAAAACAACCGCTTTTCAGTGTAACGAGTTTAGGACGTTAAGGGGGCTGCTAGGGGTTGGGGTCTTGCTGCGGCGTTTCGATCTGCCCCGCTTCCTTTCATCAAGACCTTAAGAATCCGACCGCTATCCCATCTGCGATCGCCTAATCACGCACTTTAACGCTCAGTTCTTCGATATTCCACAGCCCCCAGGTGGGCAAACCGGAATAGTTGATGCCCTCGACATTGTTGCGGGCCGCCATCAGCGCAATTTCATGCACCAGATGAATCACAGGGAGTTGCGCCTGCACAATTTGCTGAAACTCGCCGTAGATGGCTTGGCGCTCGGCTTCGTCAAATTCCCGCGCTCCGGCCTTAAAGAGGCGATCGATTTTCTGTTCCCAGTCGGAAACCGTCCAATCTTGAATCGGCGGCTGTCCCGGCTGTGGGCCCAAGTTAAACAGATGGGAACCGCCATTGCTTGTCCACAGGTTTGCGCCCAGGTGCGGTTCGATGCCGCCGGTGAAGCCAATCAGTACCGTATCCCAATCGCGGGTTTGTACTAGGCGCGATACGAGTGTGCCGAAGTCGATCGCCGTGAAATCCAATTGAATGCCAATCTCGGCTAGGTCAGATTTGATTTGAGAACCGATCGCCTCTCGCACCAAATTGCCCGCATTGGTCATCAGCGTAAACTGAACGCGATTGCCGTCCGAGTCGATCAGTTGCTCATTGCGATAGCTGAACCCGGCTGATTCCAAAAGCTGTCGCGCTTGGTCGAGGTCATAGTCGTACACAGGCAGCCCTTCCTCCGGTGGCAGGTAGTAGGGACTTTGCACTGAAATGGGCGAATTTTGCGGGGCGCTGATGCCGCGATAAATATTGTTGATGATGCGGGGACGGTTGATGGCATGGGCGATCGCCTGGCGAAATTCCTGGGTATTGAACCAGCGAGACTTGATCGGATCGACTAAGGGCTGTCCCTCTTCGCTACGGCCTTGATTCAGGTTGAAGCCCATGAATGTTGTTCCCGACCATTCGCCGCCCACGTAGATCGAGAAATTGCCCCGTTCCTCTTCTCGTTTCAGCAGCGAAAAATATTCGGGGCGCAGGGGGCGGGTGTCGCCAATCACGTCCAGTTCGCCCGACCGGAAGCGCAGTAGTTGGCTATCAGTGGACTCCACAATCTGCCAGATAATTCGGTCTAACCCAGGGCGATCGCCCTGCCAGTAGTGAGGATTGCGCTGAAAAATCACCCGCTCCGCCGGGACATAGCGCGCTACCTGGAACGGGCCACAAACCACCAAATCAGCCGGGTCGGTGTTGGTGTCCCAGGTGGAAATGAACAAGGGATTACCATTGCTGTCGAGGGTGTTCACCGATTCTTCCAGAATGTGGCGCGGCAAAATCGACATTCGGTAGTCGGTGGTGGCGCGAATGAAGGGCGAAAACGGTTCCGGCAGGGTGAACTGCACTTGGCGATCGCTCAGTTTTTCCACTGTGGGAAATTGGCGATCGTCCCCGATGCGAATGCCGTCTTTGGCATCAGAGGGAATGGCTTCATTAAAAATGACATCCCGAAACGTAAACACCACATCATCGGTGGTCAGCGGTTCGCCATCCGACCAGCGCAAATCCGGCCGCAGAGTGAAGGTGATACGGAGGTTGTCATCAGAAATTTCCCAGGATTCAGCTAACTCCGGCACAATGTCGCCGGTGATGCCGTCGGTGCCGGTCAGCCCTCGCGCTGTGAACAGGAACACATTGGGAAATTCTTGGTTCAGCGGCGGATTAAAAGTTTTGGGATCGCCCAGAGCGGTCAAGACTAGTTGATTGGCGTTGGGCTGAGTGGCTGGGCTGCATCCCGACAGACCGATAGATAAAACGATGCAAAGGGCGATAACGCCAACCTGTATCCACTGCCGCCACTGTCGCCACATCATTGCCTTGTCCCCGCTCACTGCGTTGACGATTACTGTAGCACTGTTATTTCATACTGAGTTCTCTTTAGTCCTTGGACGGCTACGCGGAGATTCGTTGCATGGGATGCGATTGAATTTGGGTGCGATCGCCTCAACCCATGGGTCACTTGCACCTTTGCAATAGGTTGCAACGAACTGT
Source organism: uncultured Leptolyngbya sp. (assembly GCA_964431105.1). GTDB lineage: Bacteria > Cyanobacteriota > Cyanobacteriia > RECH01 > RECH01 > RECH01. The sequence continues at coordinate 7,293 of CAYSIR010000138.1, forward strand.
CAAGTTTTGAACTGTTTTTGTTGCAATGTTGTCAGCGCTTCAAGATTTCTTGGAACACTAGATACAGGTGCAACATCGCGGAAAACTGTGAGTATTAGCACGGCGTTGCTACGGCGATCGCTCCATTCGCCTGGCACTACAACGAGCGCTGGCTGTAGAACCGCTTTTGCGACTGGCTGAGTGACTCCGCTCCCCCAAAATTTGTTGATGACCAGTCTACAGGCTGGTGTGGTTGTATCGCGTAGGGAGGCTTGCTATGGGTATTGCGTCGATTAATCCGGCTACGGGGAAAATCCTAAAAACCTTTGAAGCTCTGGATGCGGCAGCGATCGCCCAGAGGATTGATCGCGCCCAGCAGGCGTTTGAGTCGTATCGACAGACGACCTTTGCTGAGCGATCGGCCGGGCTACATCAGGCGGCCGAAATCCTGCTAGAACACAAAGATGATTACGCCAAGCTGATGACCTTGGAAATGGGCAAACCCATTAAGGGGGCGATCGCAGAGGTGGAAAAATGTGCCTGGGTCTGTCGCTACTATGCCGATCATGGCGCTGATTTTCTGGCGGATGTGCCGGTAGATACCAATGCTAGCCGGAGCCTGGTGCGCTATCAGCCACTCGGCATTATTTTGGCGGTGATGCCGTGGAATTACCCATTCTGGCAAGTATTCCGGTTTGCGGCCCCGGCGCTGATGGCGGGCAATGTGGGTTTGCTAAAACACGCCTCGAATGTACCCCAATGCGCGATCGCCATTGAAACAATTTTGCGACAGGCGGGCTTTCCAGAGGGCGCGTTCCAAACCCTGCTGATTCCGGGAAACGCCGTGGCCGCTCTGATGGCAGACGATCGCATCAAAGCCGCCACGCTAACCGGCAGCGAAGGGGCCGGAGCCAGCCTTGCAGCCGCATCGGCAACCCATCTTAAAAAAACGGTGCTGGAATTGGGCGGCAGCGATCCGTTTATCGTCATGCCCAGCGCTGATCTAGCCACCGCGATTCAAACCGGCGTAACGGCCCGCACGATGAACAATGGTCAAACCTGCATTGCGGCCAAGCGCTTTATTCTGCATGAGGCGATCGCGGATGAATTTCTAGAGGGCTTTGTGGCGGGCTTTCGATCGCTGAAAATGGGCGATCCGCTCAATCCTGATGTGCAAGTTGGCCCGTTGGCAACGCCCAGCATTCGCGATGAACTGGCGGAGCAAGTACAGCGAGCGATCGCATCTGGCGCAACGGTGCGGGTCGGTGGCGACCCGTCCCAACTGCCGACGGCCGCTGACCCGGCGCTGCAACAGGGCTGTTTCTATCCGCCTACGATTTTGACCGACCTGCCCCCCGATCGCGCGATCGCCCAAGAGGAATTGTTTGGGCCGGTGGCGATGGTGTTTCGGGTATCGAGCCTGGATGACGCGATCGCCCTGGCCAACAGCACCAGTTTTGGACTCGGAGCCAGTGCTTGGACGAACGACCCAACGGAGCGCGATCGCTTCCTCAATGATCTGGAAGCCGGGGCCGTGTTTATTAATAGTTTGGTCAAATCTGACCCCCGACTTCCCTTTGGCGGCATCAAGCGATCGGGCTATGGCCGCGAACTCAGCATTCAGGGCATCCACGAATTCGTTAATATCAAAACCCTTTGGGTGAACTAGAGGTGCAAACAAGAGGTTTTCTCTCCTGTTGCGCTGTGATACCCACAATTACCACTCTGAACAAACTGTGATCGCTATGAGTGACCTAAATACTGCCGAATTGCTAGTATGCTGCCTCGAAAACGAAGGCGTTGAGTATATTTTTGGGCTACCGGGCGAGGAAAATCTCCACATCCTCGAAGCCTTGAAAACCTCCTCCATCCAGTTCATCACCACCCGCCACGAGCAGGGTGCAGCGTTTATGGCGGATGTGTACGGACGATTGACCGGCAAGGCGGGGGTCTGCTTATCGACGCTTGGGCCAGGAGCCACCAACTTGATGACTGGCGTTGCGGATGCCACCCTCGATCGCGCTCCCCTAGTGGCGATCACGGGACAGGTCGGCACCGATCGAATGCACATTGAATCCCATCAGTACCTTGATTTGGTGGCGATGTTTGCCCCCGTGACCAAGTGGAATGCCCAAATTGTGCGCCCCAGCAACACACCGGAAATTGTCCGCAAAGCCTTTAAGATTGCCCAGAGCGAAAAGCCCGGCGCAGTGCATATCGATCTGCCAGAAAATATTGCCGCTATGCCCGCCGTGGGCCGTCCGCTCAAAACCGACACTCGCGAGAAAACCTACGCCTCCTTCCAAAGCCTAGAAAAAGCGTCTGCCATTATTTCCAAAGCCCAGAATCCTATGATTTTGGCGGGGAATGGCGTGTTGCGATCGAATGCTAGCCAAGCCCTGACGGAACTCGCCACGCAACTCAACATTCCGGTCGTCAATACCTTTATGGGCAAGGGTGCGATTTCCTACACCCATCGGCTGTCACTGTGGACAGTGGGCCTGCAACAGCGGGACTTCATTAGCTGCGGGTTTGATAGTGCTGATGTAATTATTGCTGTGGGCTATGACTTAATCGAATATTCACCCAAGCGCTGGAATCCAGATGGTACCTTGCCGATTGTCCACATTGGTCAAATGCCGGCCGAAATTGACAGCAGCTATATTCCTGAAGCGGAAGTGGTGGGTGATATTTCGGACTCGCTGTGGGAGGTGCTGAAACGGGCCACGCGCCAGGGTAAGCCGGAACCGCGATCGCTCCAGGTGCGTGAAAACATGGTGAACGATTATGAGCAGTACGGCAAAGATGATGGCTTCCCGATCAAACCGCAAAAGCTGATTTACGATTTGCGGCAGGTGCTGGGCCCCGATGACATCGTGATTTCTGATGTAGGCGCACACAAAATGTGGATGGCCCGCCATTTCCATGGCGAACAGCCCAACACCTGCATCATTTCTAATGGGTTTGCCGCGATGGGCATTGCTATTCCAGGGGCGATCGCGGCTAAATTGGTATCTCCCGATCGCAAGGTGGTGGCCGTATCCGGCGATGGTGGCTTTATGATGAACTGCCAAGAACTGGAAACGGCGCGGCGAATTGGTGCGCCCTTTGTCACGATTGTGTTCAATGACGGCGGCTATGGTCTGATTGAATGGAAGCAGCTTAACCACTTCGGTGAATCATCATTCATCAAGTTCACTAATCCCGACTTTGTGGCCTTTGCCGAAAGTATGGGATTAAAAGGCTATCGCGTGGCATCAACCTATGATTTTGTGCCGACTCTGAAAGAAGCTCTGGCGCAAGACGTACCCACCGTGATTGATTGCCCCATTGACTACAGCGAGAACCTGTCCTTCACTCAACGATCTGGGGAACTAAGCTGCGACGTTTAGCGGTTGTGGAAT
>CAYSIR010000139.1:0-10606 GCA_964431105.1 uncultured Leptolyngbya sp.
CTACTCGTAAATATCTCCAAACGAGAGCGTACAGGCAACGCGATATTTTTCTACATTTATGGCAGCTTTGTTTCATACTCCTTGACCTCTTAGGTTAAGGTGTGTTTGCGGTTTGCAACCGTGAACGCAATCTTTTTTTAGATGTAGTGTTATATGTCTTAACACGGCGTAACGCAATGGCTAAGAACAGAGCCAAGGAGAAACCAGGTGGCGCATTCGGGCAATCGTTACCTATTGTTTTATAAACCCTATGATGTGTTGACGCAGTTTAGCGATCGCTCGGTCGATCATCCCCGCCCTACCCTTAAGGACTTTGTGGATGTCTCAAATGTGTATGCAGCGGGGCGATTGGATAAAGACAGCGAAGGTTTGTTGCTGCTCACCGACGATGGCATTTTGCAGCATCGTCTGACCGATCCGGCCTTTGCCCATCCCCGCACCTATTGGGTTCAAGTCGAACGGATGCCCAATGCGATCGCCCTTGAACGGCTGCAGCAGGGAATCAGCATTCAGGGCTATCAAACCCGCCCTGCCCAAGCTCGATTGATTAAAGAACCCGACTTGCCGCCGCGCCATCCGCCAATTCGGTTTCGCAAAACGGTTCCCACGGCTTGGTTGGAGTTGACGCTTACGGAGGGTCGCAATCGCCAGGTGCGCCGCATGACCGCCGCGATCGGACATCCCACGCTGCGACTGGTGCGCATCGCGATCGCCCATCTCACAATTGATGGTCTAGCGCCGGGCGAATGGCGCGAATTGAATGGACAGGACATTTCTGCACTCAAACGCCTGGGATCTAAACGTCCGGGTCGTTCATTCAGCGCGAAACCGCCGCGATCGCCCCGTCACCGGTTCCCATAAAAACCATAAAACAGAGCCATTAAGCTCTGTCCAAGGTCAATCGTTGAAATGGAGCTGACGGGAATCGAACCCGTGTCCGCCCTAGCTATTGGTATCTCGCTCATTCACAGGTTTAGCTCCTTTGACCCTCGAAGCGGGGACCGCCACTTATCCCGGACGGTGGGATGCTCTGGTAAAGTCTTAGCTAGTGTTTGACCAGAGGCAGAACACTAGAGCATCCGTTGGGGGTTGGTGCTGACGATCCTTAACGGAGTCAAATCATCAGCGCTCGAACCTAAGTTTAGGTGTTATTAAGCAACAGCAGGTGCTGCCTTACGAGCAAAAGGTACGATGTTGTTCGCATTTACTTTTTGTTTTGAGCCTTGATTTGCGAGAGGCGACTCACTCTCGACCTGCATCACAAGATAGTTTTCACTAACACGTCGAAACCATTACAGCCCCGCGTTCCTCTGCTTATGACTTGCCGGATGGCGGCTCACATTAGAGGGTTCCTTTATTATAGTTCTTGATTTAGTCAACTGCATAGGCCACATCTTGAGCGAGGCGTTCGGCCCATGCACGATCGCTCTCCGTTTCCTGACGCCGTTGCAGTGCTGCTAGGGCAGCGGTCGCCCGCTGGCGCTGGCGGTCTGAAAATCGAGATTGGGGCGATCGCACCTGTTCGATGGTGTCTGCTAAAGTCTGACCGCAGGTGCGATCGCGATTCAGGGGTGCATGAATGCCGTCGATTAGGCCCTGTTGCCGCTGTGGGGTATGCAGTTGCATCGCGGCGGGGTGAATGCGGGGGTGGGTTGGGCAGTCGGTATCGACGAAGCGTTGGTAGTACGATCGCATTTCAGCGGTTGAAATTTCCTGACGCGATCGGGCCTTGGGGGGCACTCCCTGGCGGGCCCGTAGCCAAGGTCGCTCCGTGTGGGTCAGATTAGAAAGCGACCGAGCCGATTGATCACCATAAGCTTGCCATACCTGCTGCAAGACGGTTTGCTCACCAACGGTCAATGGTGGCAATGTCAGCCCTTGCTTTGCTTGCTGTTTGAGGGTCGGGTAGGTTTTCCAGAGCGATCGCACGACCGGCCCATGCTGCCAGGCTTCGATTGGATCAACGAATAGGGGCTGCTGCCGAAATACCAGACTCCAGGCTTGGGCATAATACACCAATTTCTGCAATTTCAGCGCAGACACGACTTCGCCGCGATCTTGGTAAGCACGAGCCAAAAAATAGTGAGCAATGTCTAACGCATGGGTCATCGCATGACGAAAATTTTTGTTTCTCTAGTGTAGCAACTGCTCTATGGTGAACCATGCGCCCATCCGTTCAGGAATAATGGCTGTACTTTGGGCAAAACGCAGAGGATGGGGCGATCGCCCGTTTCCTGCCAAAATTCCAGCCAAGAACCTCAGCACCACGCACAAGATTAAGTAATATGAAGGTGCAGTTCATAAGCCGTTGGTCATGGTCACACGCATTCTAGTTACCGTTTTGTCGCTGTTGCTGGCGATTGCAGGAGGTGAGCCTGCGGCGGCGATCCCGTCAGCCGCTGTTCCAACCATGCACCTGGCTGAAACCACTTCAGGAGAGCAACCATTGTTTCACTTTTCTGGTCAGCGTCCCGATAATCTTGGGGTTAAGGATGGTAAGCTTGCGGCTTGCCCCGCATCGCCCAACTGCGTCAGTAGCCAAGCACCGAGTAGCGATGCCGAACATTCCATCGCGCCACTCCAGTATGATTCGTCTGCGGCAGAGGCGATCGCCCGTCTCAAGTCCATCATTGAGGGCATGGAGCGGACTGAAATCATCGAAGAAACCGAGACCTATCTTTATGCGGAGTTCACGAGTAAGTTGATGGGTTTTGTAGACGATGTGGAATTTTATGCAGCGCCAGACACGGGAACCATTCATGTGCGATCGGCATCACGGCTTGGACAGTCCGACCTCGGCGTGAACCGTCAGCGTATTGAGGCCATTCGTCAACAGTGGAGTGCATAGCCTGCGGCAGGGGCTGACGGCTGTTTAGATTGAGAAGGGCGTCCCTACCCATTTAACCCACGATGGCAGTCGCCCTATTGTTTAGGGCATGGGATCGTTGTGGGGCGGTTAAGCCGTCCTACAAAAATCCCTAGGCTTTCTGCTTAGCGCTATATCCTGAAGGGCAAGGCCGCGTTTGTATGTTCAACTAACGAGTTAGGGGTGTTAGTGCAAGAGACTCGTATTTTTGCACCGTCTGCAAGCCAACAGTCAAAACCCTTGTCAATTTATCTTTGGGTGAGGGCTTTTGAGGCTCGATATCTTCCATCAACTATTGCCGTGGTATGCGCATTTTGAAACGGGCTTCTACAGAACCTGTTTCAGTATTTAGTTGTTCCCCAATGGTCTTCAAGAGCAACCAGGTAGGCTATCCATAGCATTGTATTCAGGACTACGTTACGCTTAATCGATTGCAGTCTGGGTAAGCACTCATGGCGACAGATCCTAATCTTCACTTACCTGAAACTGAGACAGATCAACAACCTCCAGATGCTGAGCCAGTGCAGGTTTTAATCGAATCATCTAGCGCTACCGAACGACTGCTGAATCAGGCAGCACGTTGGTTTATGCGGTTATCGGATACGGACAAACTGTTGGTGAGTGTTGGGGCGATCGCAGGTTTGCTCACGTTACTCAGCATTGTGCTACAACTCATTTCCTTTGCGGTAAAGGCTGCCCTTTTGGTGTTAGTGCCCTTTGGTGCGATCAAGCTGATTGGTCGATTGCGGCGATCGCCCGATAGCGATTATCGCAATGGGAGCATTGACTAGGGTCAACCGAACGGCTGGACTGTCAATGCCCCCTACCGTCTGCTAAGCTCATCCATTGCGCACATCCGATCGCGGCTCTGGAAACGGTTCGTCAGGTTGGTCTGGTTGCTCATCTACATAGGCTTCGCGATAGGCGCGCTCATTGGTGCGATCGCTGGGTCTTGCAAGATGATCGAGCGGCTGTTCAGTGCTAGCAGGCAGTTGATCGAGCGATCGACGAGCCGAGGGGCGACGGCGCAACGTTTGCCACGCTGCCCGCATTCCAACAAATACGCTGCGCGTTGATGACTGGGCCCGCTGGACTTGTTTACGAGCGCCGCCAATTCCCTGATCCACTTGCTTCACGACCCGCTGGGCACTCTGCACCCCTTCACTGACTTCATCCGTCAAGTCGCTGATTTCAACGCCTGTTAACCGGATTGACTCTAGGGTCGGCGGCAGTTCTCGACTGAGGGTGTCAAATAATTTTTCGGCACTCCGCGCCGCTCGAGCCAGCTCTTTTAAGGTCGGGATCAAAACGACAAGTACAGCAGCGATGCTGACCGCCACTAACAGAATAGATACCCCAAGCCAAAATACAGGATCTACCACAGGCCCTAGGTCAAGCTGGAATCAGAATTAGCATTGGGTTCGGCCACAGGGGTTAAGTCGGCATCTGCCTGCCGCTGGCGATCGCGCTGACTGGCCTCTACTCCGGCAGCGATCGCATCTTTCAAGCGTTCAATCGTTCCGCCCCAGTTGCGAACAGCGGAGTCAGAGAGGCGATCGGCCTGAAGCTGCACCGTTGTTGACAAATCTTCTGCCAGTTCTGGCAATGCATCGGCTGATTTCTTGAGCAGTTGGCGCGTTTCTCGACCCGACTTGGGGGCAGCCAACAATCCTGCAACCGTACCGACGGCTGCCCCAATCAACAGTCCGCCGATGAATGCACCTGATGAACCCGATCGCTTTTCTGTCATGCCTGCTCCTTCCTGTTCTGCACCGTTTTAACAATTGGCGAGTGAGTTTGGCGAGTGCGTAACGATAACCAACGTGCCGCATCAACTGAGTAACGCTGCCATGAACAATCCCTAACTTGCCCCTACGATACCTCAAGATGCGGCGTATTTGGGGAAGATAGCACACCGTTTCGTTAGGTCAATGCCCTGCGTTTCACAGGTTACTCACAGGTTACTCACAGGTTACAGTGAGCGAGTAAATGGGCGATCGCGGCGAGATGACGGGCGTGAACGAGACGAGCGCGATCGCTGCCGAACCCAGCGCCATGCCGATTGCCCTGCCGTCAGCAATGCCAGCACCTGTTGCAGTTTGACAATCTGAACTAGCAGGCGTTGATAACTTTGGCGCAGTTGATACGTTCCTTTTTGGGCCGTTGCGATCGCTTCCGGCGCACCATATAAAACATTGTGAGTATTTTCTTCGGCAACCAGCAGCGCATCCGCCACATCCGACAAGGTACGCCGCAACATCCAGACCTGCCAGACCACATACCAGCAAAGGGCGGCAATTAAGCCATTCAAAATCAGTACGACGGTCACCATAGGCTTCGTGCAAAATCGTTGACTCATCTTAACGCGAGGTGAGAAGCTGACCGAAAAATTAGCGCGGGTAACCGTTGAGTGATGCCCACCCATTTGTCCATTTCCAATCCGCCCAACCGTTTCCGCCCAGCCGCTGGCCGCCCCCGGCTAGAGCAGCTAGCTGTCTGGCGGTCAGAATGATCCACGGTGTGGGCTAAGCCATCGGCATGAACCATTTTTACATGAGTGCCCCGACCCAGTTGAATTCAATAATTCAATAGATGAAATTTCCTGCACAAATTTTCCGAATCTCTTGCAATCATGATAGGAATTCAGAGGGAATACCCGTTGATTCTTAAACCCCGTGTTCAGGAGAAACCCGCATGGTTCAGTCTGCTCCGTCTACTCCGCTTTATGTGGATGCTCAACGCGGCAATGATAGCGCTCAGGGCGATCGCACCACTCCGTTCAAAACACTGACACGGGCATTGCAGCAGGCAACTCAGGGCAGCACGGTGCAGCTTTCTCCTGGGGTGTATAGCCAGGCATCGGGTGAGGTCTTTCCGCTGATGATTCCTGATGGGGTAACGGTGCTGGGCAATGAAAGCGATCGCGGGCAAGGCACGCGGATTGAGGGCGGCGGAACCTACAGCAGTAGCACTTTTGGTCAGCAGACCGTGGCGATCGTGCCCGGTAATGGAACGCGGTTAATTGGTCTTAGCATTACGAATCCTGTGGCACGAGGCACGGGGGTTTGGATTGAAAATACGGAAGCCGCGATCGCCCGCTGTACCTTTACTGACTGCGGTCGCGAGGGAATTTTTGTGACCGGCAATGCCAGGCCTGAAATTGTGGACAGCCTGTTTCAGCGAAATGCCGCAAGTGGCGTGTCGATTGTGCGCAATGGGAAGGGTGAACTACGGCACAACGTTCTTCAACAAACGGGCTACGGCATTGCCGTCAGCGATAATGCCGCACCGCTGATTGTGGATAATCAGATTGAGCGGAATCATTCGGGAATTGTGATTTCGCGGTCGGGGCGGCCGGTCTTACGGAATAATGCGATCGCTCGCAATACCCATCATGGACTACTGGTACGAGATACGGCACAGCCCGACTTGGGGCTGCCCCTTTCCCCCGGTGGCAATGTGTTTGAGGACAATATGCAGTCTGATGTGGCAAACAGTAGCCGCATGTCCTTAGTGTCGGTCGGTAATCAGATCAACCTTAACCGCACAACCGGCGAGATTCAGTTTATCGGTCAAGCGGCGGGCGGGCAGTGGTTGCCAGAAACCCCTCGGATTTTACAGATGACTCAGGCGATCGCCCCACCCGTTGCTCCTAGCCCTGCACCGCCAGAACCCGCCCCAGAACCCGCCCCGTCGCCGCAGCCCACCACAGATTTAACCGACATCCAGGGCTATTGGGCAGAGGGATTCATCACAGGACTGATTGAAAGAAACGTCGTCAGCGGCTTCACCGACAACACCTTCCGGCCTGAATTGCCCGTCACTCGGGCCCAGTTTGCCACCTTTATTTCGCGAGCGTTTGACTTACCCGAAGACCAGCCTGCCCAGCGTTTTTCTGATGTACCGGCTGGGTTTTGGGCCGCCGAGGCGATCGCCCGGGCCCAGCGCATGGGATTTTTATCTATCTTTCCTGATGGAACAATCCGTCCTAATCAGGTCATGACACGAGTGCAGGGAATTGCGGCTCTCGTCAGCGGCTTGTCGTTATCAAGCGGCAACCCCAATTCGCTTCAGGTTTATCGCGATCGCGCCCAGATTCCCAGTCAGTTTGCCGATGAAGTAGCCGCCGCCACTCAAAAGCGCCTAGTGGTGAATCATCCATTGGTAGACGAACTCAACCCCATGCAGCCCCTTTCCCGCGCTGAACTCTCGGCGTTGATGTATCAAGCGATGGTCATTACGGGTCAGGCACGGGCGATCGCTTCTCCATTTATTGTAGAACCATCATTGGATGTGCCATCTTTCTCAGATATTGACGGACATTGGGCCGCAGATTTTATTCGCGCACTGGCCACCCAAGGGTTAATTCGTGGATTTATGGACGGCACGTTTCGTCCTAATGCGCTAATTACCCGTGCTGAATATGCGGCTCTGCTGTCCAGCACGTTCAACCCGCTCCCCGAGCGCTCGCCTGTCACGTTTGATGATGTACCCAATAGCTTTTGGGCCGCAGCGGTCATCCAGCGGGCCTATCGCGGAAAATGGCTATCGGGCTATGGTGATGGCAGTTTTCGTCCCCAAGATAATTTATTGCGGCTGCATATTTTACTATCGTTGGTAAGCGGATTGGGGCTTGAAGCGGGCGATCGCCAGTTACTCAACATTTACACTGACAAAGATCGTATTCCCAACTATGCTCTAGATGCTGTGGCAGCCGCGACAGATAAGAAACTGGTGGTTAACCATCCCCGACTGCAAGACCTCAACCCCAACCAACCGGCTACACGGGGTGACGTTGCCGCCATGATGTATCAGGCATTGGTTTATGCCGAGCGATCGCCGTCTATCCCGTCGTCCTACATTGTGCGCCCCGACCGTTCCATCCCCGATGGATCGGAGCAACCCGCACCAGATCCGGCCGCTCCTGTGATTGTTCTCGACCCCGGCCATGGCGGTGCAGATTCTGGAACAGTGGGTGTGGGGGGCTTGAAGGAAAAAGATGTGGTGTTACCGATTGCTCAAACGGTAGCCAATCAGTTACGGCAGGCGGGGATTCGAGTAAGCTTAACGCGATCGGACGATACCGCCGTTACCTCTGAGGAGCGCGTCCGCATGGCCGAAGCCCTCAATGCAAATCTGTTTGTTAGTATCCATGCCAATGCCCTCAGCCTTAGCCGTTACGAAGTCAACGGTGTCGAGACCTACTATTATCGTACCTCCAACGAAGGAGCGAACCTAGCGCGGGTCGTGCATGACAATATTTTGCAAGCAGTGGACTTGAAAGATATGGGCATCCGACAGGCCACATTCCTCACGCTGCGGCAAACCACAATGCCCTCAGTGCTGTTAGAAGTAGGCTACGTCACTACCCAAACGGATGACGCGAATCTGATTGATGAGGACTACATCACTATTTTGTCCGGTGGCATTGCCGACGGCATCCAAACCTATCTGCGCGAAATAGGGGCGATCGCCTCTGCCTAGGGCACAAATTTTATCACCCAACCCCCAAATTTTGGTTCATCTGGTAGGCTAATTGAAAGCATGAATGCTCAGGGGTTGCGGTGATGCACATTCTTCATGGCACTTGGATTCCAAAGTCCACCGATCGCTTTCAGCAACAGGGTGGGTTTTGTCTTTGGGCGGAGACCACAGCAAATAGACGGTTTCGCAAACGGAGCGATCGCCATCCTCGGCAATTAACAGCGGCTGAGTTAATGGAGCTGCTGACCCAAGACCTCGGCATTAAGCTCACGTATTCTGGAAAACTAGAGACGCTCGCCAAGCCGCGCTATTTCCTGCTGCCGACAGTAGACGGTGCGCCACTGCCCTCCCTAGAACTCTCCCGCTACCTGGAACAAGATATTCCTGACGCATTTGACCTGAACTACTGGCAGGTCACCTGTTATCCAGTCGGCAAGCAATCTGTTCAGCAGGTCGTCGCCATTAAAGACGTCGTATCAGTGCTAAATGATTTGCACTTCTTGGCGCTGCACAACCTCGCCGACGTGCAGTTTGGGTCTGACCTGCAATTTTGGTTTTATTTTACTCAATCCCTTAAGCGACTTATTTTTAATGACCAGTATATTCCATCATTAGTTTATCGAGAGGTGGAGCCGCTGCCCGAAAATAAATCGACTAGCAACGAAAATAAATCGACCAGCAAGAAGCGCAGCACATCGAAATCATCCTCCAAATCGTCCAGCGCCCGATCGCGCCGCAGTTCCTCTAGATCTAGTCGAGCCTCCGGCCATTCTTGGCAGAGCCAGCGATCGCAGCCTGCCCGCCGAAAGACGGGTACGATCACCCAAGTAGTCACGCCCCAAGCCGTTGATCTGGATACCCCTAACATTGAAATTCATGCTGGCTGGTCATTCATTGGTGAAGATTATGAACAATTGATTCGCGAATCGGTAAGCTATATGCCGCTTGCCTGTGTCGCAGGATTTGAAACGCCCCAAGATACGCCCAGTTTTTACGATCGAGAAACGCTGCTGCGGCATTTTTCAGAATGTTTGCTGATGGATCTGATGCGGCAACTGCACGTCACCCAAGCCATGCAGAAAACGATTGAAGGAACGCTGATTCACAACTGCTTATTTCCCAAGAAGACCGCTCACGCTGCCCAGTCTCAACCGCTGACGGTAGCGCAGTATCAGCATTGGCAATTCTGGCGCGATCGCATCGAGCGCACCCAGTCTGATATGCCGTTTTATCTGTATTTCCATCTTATTGATCCGATCGAGCCGGAGGACCCCTGGCAGCTACAGTTTGAGGTTGCGCCCAAGAGCGATCCATCTCTGCGAGTGGCGCTTCAAGACTTTTGGCGGATGCGATCGCCGGAACGGGATGCAATTGTGCAATCCCTCGGTGGTGATTTTGAAGAACATTTGCTGATGAACTTGGGCTATGCCGCTCGAATTTATCCGAATTTATGGCAAGGGCTAGAGACCGATCAACCGGTGGGCATTTTTCTATCCCTGGATGCGGCATTTGAGTTTTTGCAAGAATCGGCTTGGGTATTGGAAAACGCAGGATACAAAGTGGTTGTGCCTGCTTGGTGGACACCGCAGGGTCGCCGTCGCGCCACTGTCAAGCTGAAAGCGAAAAGCCAATCCGCTGTTAGTGGTGATAAGGCGAAAACGTACTTTTCCTTTGAAAATTTGGTCGAATATCAATATGATTTGGCGATCGGCGAGGAGAACGTTTCTGAGGATGAATGGAACCAACTGGTCAACACCAAAACGCCGCTGGTCAAGTTTCGCGGGCAGTGGATGCAGTTAGATCAGGATAAGATGAAACAAATGCTGGAGTTTTGGAAAACCCGGCAGCAAGAACAGCCTAGAATGAGTCTGTTAGACTTCATGAGGCTGACCGCCAACCATAGTGAAGATACAGAAGTTGAGTGCGATCGCTCCAGTGCCCTCTCAGACATGATGAATAAATTATCAGATAAAGCTCAGCTTCGACTGATGGATGACCCGGCCCAATTTCAGGGACACCTGCGAGAATATCAGCAGCGGGGTGTGTCGTGGCTAGCTTATCTGGAGCAACTAGGTCTAAACGGCTGCCTGGCCGATGATATGGGATTGGGTAAAACGGTGCAGGTCATTGCTCGATTGCTGCATGAGCGGGAAGCAACCCCGGCGGTTAGGATTGCGCCAACGCTGCTGATTGCGCCGACCTCAGTAGTAGGAAATTGGTATCACGAACTGCATAAGTTTGCGCCGGATCTGACGG
>CAYSIR010000140.1:0-10578 GCA_964431105.1 uncultured Leptolyngbya sp.
GCACAAAACGCTGGCGTGCGATCGCAGTTTCAAATCGCGGCAAGATAGACTCAAGGGTACATCCCGATCGCTGACTTGTTTTCTGGCTATGCCACGGTTGTCTAGAATGCTTTATATCGAAAATCTGTCCTATCATCCAGCCGCTACCCCAGACCCCATTCTCAAAGCGGTATCTTTAGAACTCGCACCCCAGCAACTAGGGGTGATCATTGGGCCAAGCGGTTCCGGCAAAAGTACCTTACTCGAAATCCTGTCGGGGCTAGCATCCAAAACCGCCGGCTGTATTCGATGGCGTAGCCAAAATCTGACTCCAGCCCACCTTCAGGAACTGGGCGGGCTGGTCTTTCAATTTCCAGAACGGCACTTCTGTGGCAACACCATTTTGAACGAACTGCGCCTGGGGCATCCCGAACTCAGCCACGACACAATGATTAAAGCGCTTGAGCAAGTTGGATTGGGCGAACTGCCCCTTTCCACCAACCCCAACGCCCTCAGCGGCGGGCAACAACGACGGCTGGCGCTAGCCGTGCAACTGATTCGGCAGCCTTACCTGCTGATGCTGGATGAACCGACAGCGGGGCTGGATTGGTCAATGCGTCAACAGTTGGTGTCGCTGCTGTCGGCGCTCAAGAAAGACTGGACGCTGCTGATTGTGACTCACGAACCGGGTGACTTGCTGGCGATCGCCGATCGCTGCTGGACTCTTAGCCACGGCGAACTCCTAGAGGCAGATCCCGCCACCCTAACGCCACCCGCTCACATCGTGCCCTCTTCAACCCATGTCTGATTCCAGCCCTACCGTCCCCGCCCTGCCCCATCATCTCGACCAATGGCAATCCGCCCTTGGGTGGCAACCCACTGAGTCCCAGCTTGAACAATTCCAACGCCTTTATGACAGTATCCTCCTCGGCAACCAGCAGCAAAACCTGACTCGCATTACAGAACCAGACGAGTTCTGGGAAAAGCACCTTTGGGATTCCCTCAGCGGCACCGTGCCCTACCTGAGCGAATCAGCCGCGCATCGCGTTATTGATATTGGTACTGGGGCAGGCTTTCCGGGGTTGCCGCTGGCGATCGCCCGTCCTGATTGGGAATTGACCCTGCTGGATGCCACGCGCAAAAAAATCGACTTCGTGCGATCGCTCCTGCCTAACCTTTCCATCAGCAACGTGCAGCCAATGGTGGGCCGCGCCGAAACCGTGGGACAATTACCCACCCATCGAGAACAGTACAGCTTGGTATTGCTGCGGGCGGTCGCCGCTCCATCGGTCGGTGCAGAATATGCCCTGCCGTTGGCGGCGTTGGGTGGTCGGGTAGTGCTATATCGCGGGCAATGGACATCGGAGGATGAGCAAACATTGGCAACGGCGGCGGACAATCTCGGCGGGGCGATCGCATCCGTCAATGCCTTCACCACACCGCTTAGCCACAGCACTCGTCATTGCATCCATCTCATCAAAACAAAACCGACCCCCCCAGGCTATCCACGGGCGATCGGCATTCCCAAGCAGCATCCGCTGGCTTGAACAGTTTGCAAAATCCGGCATTGGGCTAGCCCAATGCCGCGACGACATATTGAGCGAGATCGAACCAGTGCGTTCTGGCTAGCGAAATTCGTTGCGACCTTCATTCATATAAAACGAGGTCTTATCCTTAAACCACACATTGATAGTCGGGTAAATTTGCAGCGGAAAGCCGCGCTTTTTTAATGCTGCCCGCGTTTCAAACTGGAGCCATTCACATTTGCCATTGCGCCGGGCCGCTTGCAAATCGCTGCGATTGTCAAACACATAGGTCACATCCAGATGCTTTGCACCGAGCGCATGGTTATGCCCTACCACGCGGGGTTGCGATTGCCGGGCAGAGGCAGCCACATCAGCGATCGCTTGTTTTACGATAGGCGAATGCTGGACGCGCGGGCGAGGGGCGGCAGCCAACCGTTGCGCCTGATCCGCCTCCATCTTGGTACGAATCAGTTCAGCGACAGCATGATGTCCCGCCTTTTCAGCCAACATCAGCGGCGTAAATCCCGCATAGGCAGAGGTGTGGCCGGTCGGGGTATAGCGCACATTACAATTAGCGCCATGAGCTAACAAACATTCAGTAATGTCGGTATAGCCATACTCCGCTGCCGCATGGAGTGCCGTGTAGCCACTGGCATCGGAAGCATTCACGTCTGGGAATTGAGCGATGTTTTGCTGAAGATGCTCGAACTGGCCTAGCGATGCCCAATACACCAGCATTGGAACAGAGGGAACGGTGGGCGAATCTGCCGCAACCGTTGCTGGCGTTTCTAAAGTGCGCTCAGGATCTTCGGTTGCGGGTTCGTGGGGCGATCGCGCGGCAGCATCCATAGAAGCATCGACATCTGGCGGCGTCGGGGCGAGAGGGGCGGCGGTCGGCGGGTTCTCTGGCGGTGCATTGGTCAGTGGGGGGACGTGATGACTGGCTTGACCGTTACTGGCTTGACCGTTGCTGGCATAACCATTGCTAGATTGTCCATTGCAGAACCCGTTAGCCTTATTACTCAACGGTTCAGACGTAAAGGGAGACACCGATCGCTCATCCACCGCCATCTCTTGGGTTGAGCCTTGCCCTGCCTGGAGCGCGATCGCCTCTACTCGATAGTCAGCTAGTGCATCTCCATGAAAATCGGGTTCACCGCAATGAGGGCAAGCTTTCGCTGCTGATGAAACCTTGCCACCGCAGGTCGCGCATTTAATTAGGACACCCATAAGATTCAGCGTTGAGGGAGGCAGATGATTGGAACAATTTGAATAGTAATAATCTAGGCTGTTATCTAACTTTACCTAAAGTACCCATCCGGCTTAGTGCGATCGCGGATGAGTTGAAAATCGAAAGCGCTATCATCAAACTAATCTGGATGCGATCGCCATGCCTAGGGGGTTAACACTGTTTATTTTGATTCATTTATACCGGCAATTATTAGACCGCACAGATGCAACAAATATTCATAAGTTTAAAGGGATATAGACTGAAGCGATCGCCGGGCAGGCACTTCCGGCCATGTCAGACAACTTAACTGGGTTTTATGGTGCTGGCAAAATTGGTTTGGCTAGCGCTATTGGGCAACGAGAGCAATCTTGGCAGACCTGTCTCGTTTGCACCGGCTGAATCGGCGATCGCCCTGCAAACGCTGCATTACAACGCTCCACGCGCCCCCTCCCGCTCTCTGTTCTCCTGCTCTCTGTTCTCCTGCCCTCTGTTCTTCTGCTCTTTTTTCTTCTGCTCTCCTATCTTCTGTCTCCTCTCTCTCATGATGAAAGCTGGCTGGCGAATTGGCTCATTATTTGGCATCCCTATCCGTATTGCACCATCCTGGTTTATCGTCATTGCGGTAGTGACGTATGCCTACGGCAATAACTGGCTCATGATGGACTGGACTACGCCTGTGGTCTGGGTTGCGGCAGCGTCCATGTCAGTTTCGCTGTTTGGGTCGGTGCTGCTCCACGAGTTGGGGCACAGCCTAGTCGCGCGATCGCAGCAGATTCCGGTGCAGTCCATCACGCTGTTTATGTTTGGGGGCATTGCCAATATTAGTCAGGAGTCTCGCACGCCCGGACAAGCCTTTCAAGTGGCGATCGCAGGGCCAGCCGTCAGCTTTGCCCTATTTTTGCTGCTAGCGCTAGTGGACTCTGTGCTGCCCCATGCCTCTCCGGGCGGAATGGTGGTCGCGAATTTGGCGAGTTTAAATTTACTGTTAGCGCTGTTCAATATGATTCCAGGACTGCCGTTAGACGGCGGACAGGTGCTAAAAGCCACGCTGTGGAAACTAACGGGCAGTCGGTTAATTGGGGTGCGGTGGTCGGCTTGGGCCGGCTGCTTGCTCAGTGGACTGGCGATCGCCCTGAGCTTGTATGGCGTGATCCGCTACGGCATGGTCAGCTTACTGTGGATTGCGCTAATTGGCTGGTTTGGCATCCGCCACGCCAATGCCCATCAAAAATTTGCTGACTTACAGCGCCTCCTCCTGCGCCTAACGGTCTCCCATGCCATGACCCGCACGTTTGTGGTGATTGACGGCAACAGCACTCTCTATGAATTCCAGCAGCGCTATCCCCACGGCGATCGCCCCTCTGTGATTTTCGTCGCTGGACATTCGCAGGGAATTATAGCTTTGGATACGCTCATGGCCCAGCCGTCTGAGGTCTGGGATTATCCCCTATCGACGATCGCCCAGCCATTCGATCGCCGTTTGATGCTCACCGAAGAAGTGTCCCTCGCTGCCGCTATCGACTACCTTGAACACAGCCCCATTCCCTGGTTAGTCGTCACTTCCCCAACAGGGGCGATCGCGGGAGTTCTCGATCGCGGCGACATTGTGCAAACCATCGCCAATGCCTTAAAACAGCCCATCGCCGAGGATGTTGTTCAGCGCATCAGAACCGAATGCGCCTACCCCGATCGCCTGCCACTGGTTGCGATCGCTCAGACAGCCCGCATCGGCGTATAACTCTGCTAAACAGCGCTATAGCAAACTTGAATTCAGGCTTTCTTCTTCACCCGGCGTTTGGGGCAAATGCAGCCCACATTCTTGCTTCAGACCATGAAACCGCGTGTCTCGCTCATGTTCATCGGTCGCTGTGACAGGGCGGCTAGAATGCCAATCTCCCACTGTCACATACCCTTCATCAAACATAGGATGATACGGTAAATCATGAGCTTGCAAATACTGGTACACCGTCTTAGCGTGCCAGCCTAAAATAGGCAGAATTTTGTAAAAGTTTGGCTGCCAGTTGAGAATATTTAAGGTCTGGCGATGATTGGTTTGATCCCGCCGCAGCCCTGCCAGCCAAGCTGTTGCGCCTAGCTCTTTCAACGCACGCTGCATCGGCTCTACTTTGCGAATCTGGTCATAGCGATTCAAGGACTCGATATCCTCATGAGTCCACAACTGCCCATACAGCGCCTCCATCCGGGCTGGACTCATGGGCGATTGATAAACCTTTAAATTAAGCTGGAGGCGATCGCTCAACGATTCAGCAAAGCGATAGGTTTTGGCAGGCAGATACCCCGTATCCACCCAAATGACAGGAATGTCAGGGATCACCGACGTGACTAGATGCAGCATCACGGCCGACTGAATGCCAAAGCTGGTACTCATGACTAAGCCATCGCTAAACGTGTCAGCAGCCCATTGCACAATGTGCTGAGCGGATTGTCCGTCAAGCTGCTGGTTAACAACGTCTAAATCTAAGTCGGTCTGTTCTAGCGCTATCCCCATCATTGGTTCTGATCACTCAATTGCTACTGAATGCTGTAATGCTAGTGGCTACGGTATGCCAATAGCGGTTCGCCTCGCTGCCATTCTCGCAGCTACAACATCATCCAACCCACTCGAATGCATCATGTCATGGGGTCATGAACGATCTAGGCAGCCTCAATCCAGGAATGAGCAGGATTGAATGGCCATCCGGTTACTGATAACCGACTCACAATGCCCTCGATGCTGCTGGAGTGGCGATGGATGGTGCGATCGCCGCCTTGCCTGGGCTGGCGAGCGGATGCTGGCAGTGCTGAGTTCGTGGTTCGCTGACAATCCGCATTAGTGATACTAAAGGGTTGAGGTTACATTGCTGCAACAGTCTTAAGGAAGATTAAGAAACCTGTAGGGCGGATTGCGGATGCGTTGCGATGAACATAGGGTTACTCAGGATACACCCGTGGTTTGTGAGGTCTTGCGGTATTGATCACCCCCTGGCTCCCCCAGAATTGAGGGACTTTAAGCGCTAGTCTCTCCCTAGGATTGCATTACGCAAAAGTCGCTAGACCTTCTGCCTCATACCCCTTCTAGCGGCCGCCCAGAATTCTCGTTTTTGAACCGAGGACGGCAGCAGCGAGATCTGCATAATAAGATAGCCCTAGAATTGGAGGACTAGGGGGCAATGCCGCATTTTTAGAGCGCACTCGAAACGTGTGTACTTATTAGGAAAACTGGGGGAGAGGACGTTCTGAGCGCTTCCAGCGCATTTCTGAGCCATGTACGCATCGCATAACTGATCCTATCATTTTGGCATGGCTCAAAGACTTGGCGGCCGCAGTGATTTAACTTGAATTGTGAGCCTTGACTAGGCGATCGCCACTTTTTTTGTCAGGATAATTGGAGTAGCTCCGTCATTCGCCCTTAAACTGTAAAGTGCTCTGTAATGCGCCGGCGATCTCCAGCCATACGTGATGCCTATCAACGTGCATCCCAACGCACTCAAGATGCGTGTATACAGTAGCCCAGAATGGGAGAAGAGGCTGGAAGATGAGAAATAGACAACAAATAAAAGACAAAAGTGGGATGCTCTCCCTAAAAAATGGGATGCTCTCCTCCTACCTCGCGATGCCTTAGTGGTAGGGTATTGGTTCGCCGAGCGCTCATTGCCCAGCATGACGGTTCTCCTGTTCTCTAGCCAATAAAGTTGATAGACCTGTGCCAAAGCGTATTTCTTCGTTGATGTCGGTTGCGATCGCGCTGGGGGCGTGGGGCGTTGCCCCACCCGCCTACAGCCAAGCTCTAGCGCCTCATATTCTCACCCTCGACTCCAATTATTTGACAGACCAAGGTTTGAGATTGGCGCAAGAAGCCGCCCAGCTTGCCCAATTCCAGCAATTTGAGCTAGCGCTTCCTCAAGCTCAGCTTGCCACTCAACTCGCCCCTGATAATGCACAGGTTTGGCTGCTGTTAGGCAATTTGTACCGGCAGCTTGGCGACATTGAGACCAGCATTGATGCCATACAGCGGGCGCGAGCGCTAGACCCAAGCAATGCCGGGATTTTATTTGCGCTTGGCTCGTCCTATCTGCTGCAAGAGCGATACCTGCAAGCGATTGAATATTTACGGGCTGGACTTCGCCTTGAGCCAGAAGTGCCGGGGGCGCTGTTTGACCTAGGTAATGCTTACTATATGGCAGGTCAATATGAAGCGGCGATCGCTGAGTATGAAGCCGCGATCGCCCTTGATGCTGGCTTTTGGCCGGCGGTTAATAATATTGGGCTGGTGCTGTACGAACAGGGAGATGATGGCGGCGCTGTGGATTATTGGCAGGCAGCCGTTGATATTGATGAAACCCAAGCTGAACCGAAACTTGCGATCGCCATTGCTTTGTATGAACAGGGGCAAGAGGATCAGGGGTTGGCTTTGGGTGAAGCTGCGCTACGGTTAGATCAACGGTATGCTGATCTAGACTTTTTACGCCAAAACCTATGGGGCGATCGCCTGCTGGGCGATGCCCAAGAGTTTTTATCTCTCCCCCGCATTCGACAGACGATTTCCAGCTTGACGGGAACCCCTCTCTAGCGCGATCGCGGTACGGCAGGCGCGATCGCTACTCCACAAGCTGCTCAGCAAAATCCACTAGCGCATCATATCGGGGCGAGCTTTCTTGGTACACCGTTTCCAAAACGCCCCAAGACCCCCATCGACTGGGTGCAGTAATATCTGAAAAATTCATAAACAGCGAGCCGCCAGACTCTTTCCAGATATTGAGCAGATTGGTGTAAAGGTCATACATACGAGGATGGCGGTTCAGCTCAATGAAAAAATCGGTCAGCAATTCATTATTTGGCGAAACGATGTGCTGCCCGCCCTCGTAGACCACTAAGTCTAGTCCGCGCTCTTGGGCGACCTGCCCGTGATACGCAAAGGAATCGCGATTTGTGGAAACGCTGTCGCCATTCTTTTCAAGGAGGTTGCCATCCTGGAGCTGGGTTAATGCATTTTCGGTGGCCTGTTCAGGATCGCTCAACCAAGCTTCGATCGCAGCCGCATTATCGTCTTCCGAGAGCTTGCCCGAAAAATAGCCGGTGATGGCGTAGACATCGGCGTGTTCATGGCAGGGCGTATTGCCCTCCGCAACCCACAGCGGACAATCGAGGGCTGCTGGCTCTAGCCCCCGCCATCCGGTTTGGCTAGAAATCACTACCGTGAGGCGATCGCCATCCGTCCCAAACACATCTCGCCAAATGTCTGCCATTTGCGCCGTGCGCATTCCATACCATTGCATATACACATCGCCGTCTCGATTCCAGCGTGCCTTACCTTGCTCTAGAGCATAGTCTGCCTGCGAAAACGACCAGTTCCAGACTTCATTGGAATATTCCACATAAATATGGCGATCGGGTTCGAGTAATGCTTTGACCTGTTCTGCAAATTGGCGAATGTACTCATCGGTGGCCTGATGGGGCATACAGAACCAGGCATCAACATCCAACTCATTGACCAACTGCGCCATAATTTCTAGCGGTACCCCTTTGAGGCTATAGCGAGCATCGTCTACCTGAGGGCGATCGCTCCATGCACTCACCTCCGAGTGATTGGTATCCATCCAGTCCATAAACCGCAGCGTACTGAACGGACGCAGGCGATCGAGAAACATCGGGTTAAACGGCTCCGTGGCAAAGGTTTCTTCATACTCTGCCGGAACAACATGAATATCCCGAATGTAGTCGCCCGTTCCATCGGGATCGGTTTCTGTGATCAGTAGATAAATGCCAGCGCCGGAAGGGGTAACGTTGATGACATCCCGACCAGGGCGAGATGCATTCTCGTCTTTGACAGCATCAAAGCGATAGTCAATTGTGCCAGTTCCCTCATACAACACCACATACTCTCCCCCAAGGTATTCGCCCTCAATTTCTCGCCGCAGAAGCGTGGCGGCTTTTGTAAATTCGGGGGGGTCTTCTGGTGCAGGTAGCGATCGCACCCAGCCACGCTCATCCAAATCCAGTAACTCAGTTTCTTGGGTATCCCATCCGCCAGTGCAGCCAGGCTCGCCCTCGTCACAGCGCGTCATCCACGAGCGAGACGACTTCATTGCATCCACAAAAGGAAGTTCGGTAGACCAGTCGGCAATGCCTGCCATATTTGTCCCTAGTCCAAGATTCGCATGGGGAGCAACAGGGGCGATCGCAGATTGCGAGGATGACTGAGTGGGGGCGCAGGCTACAACAAGACTAACCACGCTGAACCACAAAATGAGTAATGCAATGGGTTGGGAGAGCGATCGCTGCAATCGGCGCTTGAATATTGACCCAGCCATTTGTAAATCCCTCGTGCTGTCTGCTGTTGTGGGTTTTCCTAGCCAATCCTATTGCCAAGATTAGGTCTATTCTACAGACTTGCCCCAGGGCGATGGAACTGGGCTTCCAACCTATACCAAGTCTTCACAGAACTGATTTGACCGCTTTCCATCAACTCTCTACCTCCAGTCTGTTCGGGCATTTCTGGTAGTGGTATTCATGTCATGATTTTAGGGTGTAGGCACAGTCTGCCGCCTAAAAAATCCTCATCACTGCAACAACAACCGGGAATTTCTGAACGCCCCAAATAGGTTCTAGGCAGCGGTCATCCAACCAAAATTACCGCGAGTTTAGCCACGGGCGTTCAGGATCGCTTCACATTTAGATCACCTAGATCCCCTTCAGCGCTCCATTGCGAACAGGCTTTTAATATGACAGAGTTTTGGCTCAAAACGAGCGGCACTTGGATCAACATTATGACCGTGGCGATCGGTACAGGGCTTGGCCTACTGCTTGGTCAGCGCCTCCCCCAGCGGATGCAGCAGATTATTACCCAAGCTGTGGGGCTGCTCACCCTGTGGATTGGAATGTCGATGGCAGGGGAGTTGGCAAATACGGCAGCCGGGGGAATTGATGGCGCTATTCTGGGACTGCTGGCGATGGTAATCGGTGGTTTCCTGGGAGAGTGGTGGCAGCTCGACGATCGCCTAGCGGACTTGGGCAATTGGCTAAAGACGACGTTTAAGGGACGGGGACGATTTACAGAAGGATTTGTGGCAACCAGTTTGCTGTTTTGCATTGGCCCGATGGCGCTCATTGGCAGCATCAATAACGGGCTGTCTGGCGATAACCGATTGCTGGTTCTCAAAGCGATGATGGATGGCTTAGCCTCGATTCCGTTTGCGAGTGCTTATGGCATTGGGGTCGGCTTTTCAACCCTGTCGCTGCTGGTCTATCAAGGCAGCATTTCGCTGTTAGCCGGCTGGCTGGCGAGTGGGCAGAGCGATCCGGCGAGTAATCCAATCGTGCTGTTGCTGACGGGGATTGGCGGGTTGATGATCCTGGGCATCGGTTTTAATTTATTGGAAGTGGTGCGGATTCGGGTTGCCTCATTTTTGCCAGCTCTGGCGATCGCGCCTCTCTTGTTCTGGTTAGCCGATCGCATAAGTTGAGACGACTAAACTGAGACGACTAAACGCCAGATAGCAGGAGGGCGATCGCTCTAATCCCGTGATACGGTTTTTCCACAGTTAACGATTCAACCTGCATGATGGACAGCCATCGCCCCTTATCAGTTCGCCAAGAATGCCTCGCTGGAATGCGCGATATTCTGCCATTGGTGATCGGAGCTATTCCCTTTGGCATTATTTTTGGCACACTGTCATCTAACAGTGGGCTGTCGGCGATGGGCGCGATGGCAATGTCAATTTTTGTCTTTGCTGGATCGTCGCAGTTTATTGCCTTGGGGCTACTTGCCGCCGGAACGGCCTGGCCGTTGATTGTGCTGACGACTGTTGTGGTAAATCTGCGGCACTTGCTGTATTCCATTAG
>CAYSIR010000141.1:0-10575 GCA_964431105.1 uncultured Leptolyngbya sp.
TTATCGCCTGAAATGACCATATATTAGGGTTTCTGACTTTTTCAGCAAGCCCTAGTTAGGGACTGATCATTCAACAACCATTGGTTGAAGGAAAGGTAGAAGCACAGCACGTCCTAATGGCAAATGATGCATTGTCACCTAAAAACGACTCAAATTGTTTGGAAATTGGCTGGAGGAATCTGGAAAGACTGGAAAATTATCTTGGCGGCATTATTGGCTGAACCGAAGCCGTATCAGCTAAGAATTGTGCTACGGCAGCGGGAAATGCGACTAACGTTGACACCCTGTGGCAGTAAACAGCGCGACTCTACAGCAGAATCTAGAGAAATTAAGATGATTAGCCTACTGAATCATTGCGCCCAATCGTCTCTATCGCTTCTAAGCCGAACCCATTGCAAACTGCAGACCGTCTTTACCTGAGACGCGAGAGCAGATGCGGAAACGCTCAGAGAATTAACCGATGCTACGACAATCTCAAATGAGTTTTGAATGAGAATGGGCGCTGAGAGAGGGAGACCTGCATATTCTTCCCCACCATCCAAGCAGGCTTGTCACGTTGCGCCTGATTCCTGAATCTAATGCAGCCGTGCCTGATAACTGGGGGCGGGGCAGGGGCTGAATCAGTTTCATTCCATCAGGAACGTTCGGATCGTGCGGGGTAACAGTTAAAAACCAGCGAAACGCAAGTAACGCCAACATTTCCCGCTTAGAAATCAGAGTAAGCTACTCAACGCTTATGGGCTAGCTAGAATACCACATATCTTAACTTTCGGAAAATAGCTGGAGAGAACTCAGTAATGACATACAGCACTACCAATCCTTGACGTTCTGCAGCTTTATCCAGATATTGAGGCAACAGGTTTAAACTATGGAAAGGAAGGAGCGATAAACCTCCGGTCAGACTTGACGGGTAATCAGCCATCAGGTGGGAAAGCTTTCAGTTAGGTTGTTTAGCATTGGTCGGAACCTCTTTACAATTTCTAAAACATTGACAGCCTTTATAGATGCGATCGCCACCACAAAAGTTTCATTCATAGCAACAATCAAAGGAATCACAGCATTAACAACGCAATCAGCACTCGACTTAAATGAAGTTAATCTGTCCTATCACGAATCTATGCTACCCGTAAATTTACGATAGGCAACATTTTGAAGCCCAAAAATGCGAGTTTCTTCATTGAAGTTTCATAGAAGTTTCATATTGCGCTGTAGGCGGGCGCAGAATTGCTGCTTACGGCGCTAAGCCGAACGTTTATGGATTTTTTATGGGGCGGCCGTCCTCTAAAAAAACCATGTCCTAAACAAAATGGCGATCGCCTTAGCACAACAGTAGGGAAGTGGCAATGCAGTATTGCCCCATAACAAACCGATGCTGGCATTGGCTGGCATCCAGCGGTAAATACCAGCTTTACATCAAGATTCTGGCAGTCTACTCGTCCCAACTCTGGCCATGCCATCATCCCGACGGGGGGCGCTCTTGAGCATTTTAGGGTGTGGCAATTATGATGGCTGTGCTAGGAATTAGTGGGAATTGGGTGGCAATGAGCCACCGTTTATTCTCAGATCCGAACTGTATAACACTCTCGAAACGCGATATGAATCAACGCACGGTTTACGATTGCATTATTGTTGGTGCTGGCCCGGCTGGCGGCGCGACGGCCTATCACCTGGCTAAACGGGGGCGATCGGTTCTGGTGCTTGAAAAAGAGTCGCTGCCCCGCTACAAACCTTGTGGTGGTGGGGTATCACCGCAGATTGCTCAATGGTTTGACTTTGATTTTACTCCCGCCATTTCCTTGAAAGTGCGATCGGTGCGCTACACCTGGAAAATGGAGGATGCGGTTGAGGCAGAGCTGGAGTGTGATGAACCGGTGTGGATGGTGCGGCGGGATGAGTTCGATTATTTCTTGATTCAGCAGGCGCAGCGGCAAGGGGCGGAGTTACGCGATCGCACGACTGTTACAGGTATTGAGTTTCAGAGCGATCGCTGGATCGTGCAAACAGCAGATGGCCCCGCTGTAGGTCGCTATGTGGTGGCGGCGGATGGCGCAAAGGGACGGATGCCTCAGTGGCTTGGCTTTAAAGAGCGGAAGCGCCAATTTGCGGGAGCCTTGGAAGCTGAAGCTACGCATACCCAGCCGGATAGCGACCAAGCTCATTTTGAGTTCGGCATGGTCAAAAATGGCTATATCTGGAATTTTCCAAAGACGGGCTGCTACTCCATTGGGATTGGCACGTTTCGAGGTAGTGAGCCGCAGGACTTCAGGGCGATTTTATCGGATTATTCTCAGTTATTTGGTATTGATTTTTCTAAAGCGCAGCAGTTTGGTCATCCTTTATGTTTATGGGATGGGGATCAAGTGCTTCATACCCAAAATGCGCTGTTGGTTGGCGAGGCGGCCTGTGTCGTTGATCCATTTACGGCTGAGGGGATTCGTCCTTCCATTTTTACTGGCGTGAAAGCGGCGGAATGCCTAGATGCAGCGATCGCCGGTGATGTGGCTGCTCTAGAGCGCTATACCCAAATCATTAGTGAAGAATGGGGCAGTGATATGGTTTGGGCTAAGCGTATTTCGGGGTTGTTCTATCGAGCGCCCAAAATTGCCTATCGGGTTGGGGTGAAGCGTCCGTCGGCGACCAAACGGATCGGACAAATTTTGAGCGGGGAGTTGCGTTATTCTGATGTCGCCCACCGAGCCATTAAACGACTGACAACGGGGCTAGTGCCGGGGTTGGGCTAGCGATCGCTCACCTGAGTGCGGTATGCTATGCAACGTTTGTGAAGGATGGGGCGGCGGAATCACGCTTCACAAACCTCTTACAGCTATCCGCCTAGCGCTTCACGTAGGGATTTTTGCCTGTGTCTATGCCATCAAAAATCCATCTCACTAGAGGACAATCCTAAACAGAAGGGTAGGCAGTCATGAAACGGTTGGTAACGCGGTTGGTGCGGTGGCACCGATGGATTATCTTTGCGGTACTGGGCATAGTGCTGAGTTGGCTGGTGAGCTGTAGCGGTTCACCGCAAGCGGGTCAGTCCACTCCATCGCCATCGGAGCAAACGGTGGAATTTTGGACGATGCAGCTCCAACCTCAATTTATCGACTATTTTGATGAACTGATTGCTGAGTTTGAGTCCCAAAATCCAGATACAACGGTGCGTTGGGTAGATGTGCTTTGGTCAGATATGCAAAGCAAGATTCTGACGGCGGTTTCTGCGGGGACGGCCCCGGATGTGGTGAATCTTAATCCCGATTTTGCCCTGCAATTGGCGGGGCGTAATGCCTGGCTTGACTTGAATACAGCTATCCCAGAAGCGGTGCGATCGCACTATCTATCTAAAATTTGGGATGCCAATACGCTCAATGGTCAGAGTTTTGCGATCCCTTGGTACTTATCCACAAGTGTCACAATTAGCAACAGTCGCCTACTGGAGCAGGCCAGCGTCGCTGAACCGCCCACGAACTTTGAAGAATTAGCGGCGGCGGCGGCCGCCATCCGTGAGAATACGGGAAAATATGCATTCTTTGCTACTTTTGTGCCGGAGGATTCGGCGGAGGTGTTGCAATCTTTTGTCAAGATGGGAGTATCGTTGGTGGATGATCAGGGGCAGGCAGCGTTTAATACTCCTGAAGGTAAGATCGCGTTTGAGTATTGGGTCAACCTTTATAAAGATGGACTCTTGCCCCGTGAGGTGCTAACGCAGGGGCATCGTCGCGCGGTCGAACTGTATCAATCGGGGGATGTGGCACTACTGTCTACGGGGCCGCAGTTCCTTAGCACCATCGCGACCAATGCTCCCGCGATCGCGGCAGTTTCTACGGCAACACCACAGATTACTGGTGATACTGGCGCTAAGAATGTGGCGGTGATGAATTTGGTCATCCCCAAAAGCACTGATGTACCTGATGCAGCCGTCAAGTTTGCTTTATTTATCACCAATGATGATAATCAACTGACGTTTGCCAAGGCGGCGAATGTGTTGCCATCTACGACAGCGGCATTAGAAGATGATTATTTTACCGATGTGCCAGCGGATGCACCCCCGGTAGATCAGGCGCGTGCGGTCAGTGCTAGCCAGATGACTGGTGCGGAGGTGTTGCTGCCGCCATTGGAAGATATTAAAGAGTTACAAAAGATTATTTACGAAAATTTGCAGGCGGCAATGCTGGAGCAAAAAACGGTAGGCCAAGCGATCGCTGATGCGGAACAAGCCTGGAATCAACGCTAAACTTGCAAAAAGTCGCCTGCGGCCAACAGTGCCCCACCGACAATTAGTCCACAGGCGATGGCGATTGTCCAGCTTGGCGTAGCTAATCCACAAAGCACCAATAATAGTGTAGAAAGCAGTGGAGCCAAGTAAGACAATGCGCCCAGCACTCTGATATTGCCATGTTTTACGCCATAGTCCCAAGTAAAAAATGATAAGCCGACAGGGCCAAGACCCAACCCTAAGATGGCTAGCCATTGCTCTGGCCACACGGTTGATTCCCAGCAAAAATGGCAGATCCAAGCCAGAATTGCCGTTGCGCCGCAAAAGCCACCAACAGCATCAGTTGGAATCTGACCAAAGCGACGGGACAGCACCGAATAACTCGACCAAGTGACAGCACAGCCGATCGCAGCCAGATAACCTATACTGTATTGCGGATCAATCTGAAACGATCGCCCGTCGGTCATCAACAGCCCCGCTCCCAAAAAACCAGCGATCGCTCCTGCAATATGAAACCAGCGCAGCGGTTCGTCTGGAAGCAGGGTAGACAGTAATACGATCAGCAGCGGCCAAAGATAAGCAATTAGGCTAGCTTCAACGGCGGGTGCCTGTTCTAAAGCAATAAAATACAGCAGATGATAGCCAAATAAACCAGTAACCCCCAATCCCCAGACCGCTGGTGGCAGGCACAGCTTTTGCCAGATATGTCCACCCTGTTTCCACCACCACCCTAGTCCAATTAAAAATGCGATCGAGAAGGATAAGGCGGTAAGCTGAAATGGTGGAATTGGGCCGCTTAGCTCCGTCAAGAGCGCTAGGGTGGCCCACATCAGAATAGCGGTAAACCCTACAGCCGTTGCTTGTTTAGAGGAATGGGTGGAAGAGGACATCAACCGTTTGCGTTTGAATAAAACTCTGAATTGAAGATTGTTAGACCTATCAACAGCGATCGCTCCGATTGGCTAGCCGGTGTTGCTAAATGGGGTAGTGGTATTCATGTAAGGATTTTAAGTAGTGTGGGCGGTACCCACACCACCCAAAATTCTTACCCAAATTCTTACCCAAATTCTTACCCAAACCCTTACCCATGAAGGACTACCCTAAATAGCAGGATAAATTGGTACGAGGTTTCAACTCATTCAGTTCTAAAATTCATCCCCAGAATCAGCAATGCCGACTAGCCATAGTAAGGCTGTGGAAGCTTTTGAAGAGCAGCGGGGTCGCCTGTTGAACGATCTCTGCTGCTCATCCCCGTAGGTAATGCTTACTCTAGTAAAGACGCTGTGGACTTATCTTTTTTCAATAGCCAGCAAGCAATAATGATGCCAGCTATGGCTAACAGTGCCATCAGATAAAAGACATAGTTGTAGCTTCCAAATAAGTCTCGAATGCGCCCCGCTGCCAAGGTTCCAATCAAAGCGCCAACCCCGTAGGCTGTGAACACAAACCCATAGTTCTGCGCATAGTGGTCTGGATTGAAGAAGCGCAGCGTCATTGTTGGAGCCATGGCTAGCCATCCGCCTAAACAGAACCAAAATAAGCAAAATGCAGTCAGGTATCTGGTGATTTCACCTGTACCAGCATTTGCCATTAACACGCAGGCTACTAAAATCAATGTGTAAGATAAAATAGCGACATAGTGAGGCTTGAAGCGATCGCTCAACCAGCCAAACAACGGACGGCTAATCCCATTAAACACAGCAAATAATGAAACACTGCTGGCCGCAGCCGTTGGATTAATTTTAATTACCTCTTCGCCAACTGGACTAGAAATGCCGATCGCACTTAACCCTACCAAAGTACCGATCGCATAGCAAATCCATAGTCCATAAAATGATCGACTCTTGAACAACTGTGGAGGATAGGCTGAAGCTGCAGGTAATGTAGCTGTTTTGAGAGGATGCTGGGGATGCCAACCGTTGGGCGGCAGCTTCATCGTTAGGGCAGTGACTAAGATAATAGCCGTAAACGCAATCCCCAAAATGCGCAGAGTAGGACGCACAGAATAAAGCCCAATCAAATAATTTTGCAGCGGTGCTGTAACCAGCGGTGACAGCCCAAAACCAACAATAATTAGTCCGACTGCTAAGCCTTTCCGATCAGGAAACCAGCGGGATGCAACAACCATCGGCACACCGTAGGCAATGCCAACTCCAGTTCCGGCAATCACGCCATAGGTAACCATCAACATCTCAATTTGCGTTGCAACGCTAGAAAGAAGATAACCTAAACCCACGACAACACCTCCGATCGCGGCTACCCTGCGGGTTCCAAGTCGAGGAATATAGAAACCGGCGATCGGCATCGTGGCTGCATAAAAAACGAGCGCGATGGTGTAGGGCAATAAACTCTGTGTGGCACTGATACCCAGCTCATTTTCCAGAGGCGTTCTGAAAATACTCCAGGAATAGACACTTCCCAAACAGAGTAAAATAATCATCCCAAAAGGAATCAGCAACCATCTGCCTCGCTGTGCAGGCTGTCCTAAAACTTTCACTTCGGACATGTAAGTAGGTACTACCATAGCATTTTTGAAGTATCAACTGAGAGAATCATAAGTTGAATTTAGCCCGCAGGGAAGCTATTCACATTACAACTATGGCTCAGCGATCGCATCCTTTCAACACATTAAACACAACTGTTTCAAACTGTATAAAAATAAGCAAAATGGCTGAATTTAAGAGAAATTTAATATAGAAAACGCTTCCATTTTAACTCTTGCTCCCAAGCCCACCTCCCTATAGCAATCCTAAATGAGTTGTGAAGTGAGAATGGTTGTTGTGAGAAGGATTCCGCAGGAATCCTTCTCACAATCCAAATAGGATTGCTATATAGCGATCCCAAACGGGTTATAAATAAGGATAGGCATTGTGAGCGGGCATCCTGCGAACGCCCGCTCACAATCCAAATAGGATTGCTCCATTATTAAAGACGGCAGCGTATTTGTGAATAAGTGCTGTATCAGGTTGCAGCAAAACATTAAGATAAGTTTTTACCTGTTGCAGATTATTTGCCTTGCAATCGTTAATCGGTAGTGGTATTCATGTAAGGATTTTGGCGGGCGTTGCCCACGCCAGCCAAAATCCTTACCAATGGAGGACGACCCGTTCATCGAGTTCTACTGGTTAGCGACTAGCGCCAGCCGGAGCTACTACACGGGCTTGAATACCGGTTTCAGGCGCAATGGTAACGCCACGACGAACCGGTTTCACAGGTTTAGGTTCGGCGATCGCTAGCTGCCATCGTTGAATTAGCTCAGCCAACACTAGCTTCATTTCAAACATCGCAAAAGCAGCACCAATGCAGCGTCGATTGCCACCACCAAAAGGGAAAAACTCAAAAGCCGAAAATTGATGCTCCAGAAATCGCTCTGGACGGAAGGTTTCAGCATCTGGATAGAGATCCGGACGACGGTGAGCCAGGTAAATGCAAGGGGTCAGTAAAACGTCCGCCTCAAAACGCTGCCCCATAACCGTAACCGGTTTGAGAGTCAGGCGTGGTCCTGCGATGAAGGCCACCGGATAAATTCGCAAGGTTTCCATACAAACGGCATTCAGCAACGGTAGGCCCAAAATGCTCATGGCATCACCGCCGGAGACCTCTTGTCTCAATTTTTTCAACAAGTCCGGGTCGCGATAGATCCAGTACACTGCCCAACTTAGCGCTGTCGCAGTGGTTTCATGTCCCGCAAGTAGCAGAGTCATCAGTTCATCACGCAATTCCGCATCACTCATGCCCTGTCCTTGTTCGTCAGTAGCAGTTAGCAGCAGGTTCAGGACATCTGTGCGATCGGGATCAGGGTGCGATCGCCGCTCATCAATCTCAGCATAGATTAAATTATCTACATTCTGTCGAAGTTTGAGAAACCGCCCGCCCGGACTCCACGCCCCAAAATCCTGTTGCAAGACTGGAAATAAGGCTCCGGCAAACCCTAGTTTTGAAGTGCTAAGGTGCAATAAATCAGAGGTACATTGCCGCAATTGCTGGGCGCGATCGCTATCATATACTCCAAAAATGGCTTGAATGATGACCTGAATCGAAATTGCCTGCATTTGCGATCGCATGATTATCCTATTTCCAGGTGTCCAACTATCCAGCACTTCCCCAGTAATCTGACGAATCAACTCACCGTAGGCCCGCATCCGTTCACCATGAAACGGTGGCATCAATAGTTGCCGCTGCCGCCGATGGCGATCGCCATCTAGGAGCAAAATCGAATTGTCACCCAAACTGCGACGCAAAATTTGATTAGATGCGCCGACCAGCGCTTCATGATCTTTCAGCATAAAAATCTGTTCGATCGCCTCTGGATGGCTGAAGAAAACAAATGGAATAAAGCGACCCAGATTCAGAATAAAGTTCTCGCCGTAGTGCTGAAAGGCATTCTCCAAAATCGGAAGCGGGTTGAGAATCCAGTTAATCAATCGCAACTGTGGAAAGCGGGTAGGCACTTCAGGAATCATGATATTCACCTTGGGGTACAGAACCTGGTAGACTGACAAAAAATTACATTGGGCGCGGAAATCTATCCCCTATCGGATTTCAGACAATATAGGAGTCAGGTCTCCTGACCTGCCTGGTAGTTAGGGTTACATCAGTTTTGTCAGTCAACCAGGGTACAGAGCAAACCAGCAGATCGCGCACAGATGTCCGTAGGGCTAGAAGCCTACTGATAATATATCGTAGTTCAGCCGTACAGGGCGCTAAGCTAGATGAGGGAATTACCCGACTGACAGCCTCTTATTCTGCATAAAATGGACTAAACCTGTTTGGGTAGTCGTATAGCAATCCTATTTGGATTGTGAGAAGGATTCCGCAGGAATCCTTCTCACAACAACCATTCTCACTTCACAACTCATTTAGGATTGCTATATTCATGTAAGAATTTTGGGTAGTGTAGGCGACGCCTACACTACCCAAAATCCCCACCAATCGAGAACTGCCCCTGTTTGCATGCTGTAGAATCAGTGGGATAATTTAGCACTGTGCAGAGGCAAGATAACCTAGCTAAGAATTACGGCTGTTCTTTAGTGGTAAGGATTTTTATGCTGTGGGCACATATCGTAAAAATTTTCATGTGAATACCATTATCAGACCTACCATGAATGCATTAAGCTTCACCGACCGCCCCCCTACGAATTGCCAAACAAAGGCACTAGTCACTGAGTTCAATCGTCTGTCAGCTAGTTCAAGGCGCAGTTAGCAGCCAAGTGCAGGATGCCGTTTTGATAAATTGACTACTTTCCCTTCAAAAAAATATCACTTATGATCGCCTTGTTGCTAGAGGTGGCGATCTGAATGCGAACTATCTGGGCGTTTGGCTGGGGTGCTTTGGTTGGAGTACTGGGCGGGCTGATTGGTTTGGGGGGCGCAGAGTTCCGCTTACCTGTGCTAGTCAGTGTTTTTAATTATCGAACCCTACAATCGATTGTGATTAATCTTATCGTAAGTCTGGTTACGGTGACCTTTTCACTTATCTTCCGAAGCGGCATCGTTGGGCTTGAAACTATTGCCGAAGGTTGGCTAGTCGTTATTAATATTCTGGGTGGTTCTCTAATTGGTTCCTATGTGGGAGTAAACTATGCAACTCGTATCAATGAACAGACATTAAATCGTGTAGTAGTCATATTTCTGATTGTTTTGAGCATCATATTGATAGGGCATAACTTTATCTTTAACATTGAAAGCTTTCAATTGCCGAGTGTTTTAAGAGTGGGTCTTGGTCTTTTAGCTGGAGCTGTGATTGGCATATTCAGCAGTATGTTGGGGGTGGCTGGTGGAGAACTTATTATTCCAACAATCATCTTATTATTTTCGATTGATATTAAATTAGCAGGCAGTTTGAGCCTTGTTATTAGCATCCCCACCATTATCGTAGGCTTGTTGAAATACAAAAGCCAAAGAAAGTTTAGAGAAATTAAGTCAGAACAGAAATTTATTATCTCAATGGCATCTGGTTCGATTTTGGGTGCATTTATCGGCAGTAACTTATTAAGGTATGTATCCAGTTCTCTGCTATATCTGATCCTGGGTACCATTTTGTTGCTGTCGGCATTCAAGTTGTCAACGCACAAACCAGCAGCATGATAAACCTTCCAGACTTTCTTAGAAAAATACTGGAACGATAGCGGATATAGTAGCCAGATAGCAGTTAGAAAGTTGATCAGGGCGCTGTGGGGGGGAGCATGTCACGTTTGCAAATCCCTGTATTGCCCTCATCCCCCACCCCCCCTTCGACAAGCTCAGGACAAGCTTCTCCAATATTGTGAGAAGGGGAGAAAAACCGCTCAAAGTCCCTCTCCCAATCTTGGGAGAGGGATTTAGGGTGAGGGCGTAAAGGTGATATGCACCCGATGACGACT
>CAYSIR010000142.1:0-10561 GCA_964431105.1 uncultured Leptolyngbya sp.
TTGGGAAACCAGTAGTTTTGCCATTTTTTTAATACCCAGTTCATGACTTAATTTTTTTCTTTTTTTTGATATGACTATATAAGTGGGCAAATTTTGCGGTCACGGCATATATGGCTTTTTTCCCTGTATGGGGTAGAATGAGGCAACCCCGTTCTCTGAGAATTTGTAGACATTGATTATAAGTTGTTTCTCCACCTGAACTAAATCGGGTGGCGATATAAATGACTTTCACCCGGTCTAGCATTTTATCCAAACCGCGCAGAACTTCTACTTCGGCGCCATTCGTCCGGATATCCATAAAGTCTATAGGTTCTACTCCCCAATTTTCCAGGATATTATCGAGGGTGTCGGTTGGAACCGTCATAACTTCTGGCAAGTTTTGTTCATCTAGGATGACCAGTGAGTTACGTTGAAATCCTTTCCCTCTCACCACCTGTTCTCCGCGAGAACTCCACACCCCTGACCAGACAACGTTGATGCTATCACTCAGTCCATTTTCCTGGACATTGCGGGATAAAATCTGGACGTTCTGTGGCATAATTTCGATGGCAAGGATTTTGCCTGTCGGTCCGACAAGTTGGTCGTGGAAGCGGATAGTCTTATGACCTAGGTAAGCACCGACTTCGACAATCACGCCTCCTGCACCGGGAAGGAGTTGCTGATCATACCAGCCGTAGTTGGAATTGTCCCCTCCCAGATATCGAGCCGCGACATCCATGGCGACTCGGTAACTATCAGGGGTTAAATTGGGTGATACGAGATCCTGAATCCCGGCGTAAACTTTGCGATAGTATTCTATCGAGGGATGGCCGTAGAAAATTCTGCCGTTGGCTAATTTGACATACCCTAGACCATCCTTGAGTCCTGCCTCAGTGAATTCAACACCAATGGGATAACGTGTGATTTTATTAAATTCCCCAGGCGGATTGCGAATGACGTTTTTAGGGAGTTTGTCAAGGACTTGTTGGATTGATTCGCCTCTGATTTCGGCGAGTTTCTTTAGTTTTTTAGATTGCGGGGAATTGAGAACTCGATACTTATATAGCCAATCGGGTTCTAGTCTATCTAAAAGCAAATTTGCAATTTTTTTTACTGTTAATTTATTGGTTTGGCTCAAATACATCCTATTAAAAAGCATATTGCTTGTGTTTGGCACTTCACTACACTATACTTTGATTTAATCAAAATTAAAACCCATCATTTTTTATTATTCATCCTCATCGTATTCATCAAAATCATCATTGTCTAATTTTACACGTTGACTATGGGAGGCTAACAAAATACCATCAATTTTATGTTTATTTTCTGTAAACCAATCTATAGAACCCAAACCAATTAAGTTATTTTCATGGATGACGGCAATCACATTTTCCTTGTACGCACCTACATTTTTTATCTTTTTGGAAAATACAATTGCTATTATTTTATCGGAAAGTTGTTCCAGAAAATACTGTTTCGTTTTCTCTGATAAGGATAGTAAACCTGATTCTTCAATCATTACCCAGTAGCAATTAGAATGTAAAGCAGTGAGTAAACCCAGAGAAAACTTCAGTTCTGAATCGATTTGATTCCATGCATCTATGGAAATCTGTTTGTCTAGATTATCTGGAAGCTGTTCTTGGATTTTATTCCATAATTCAGTCTCTTTGAGGTCTTGTTCAAGATTATCCCAGCTATACTCAGGAGGTAATCCGACAAGTTCTCTGAATGGCATTCTCTCAATATATTTATATTTTGAAGTTACAAACCATATAGCACTAACAGTACTGTATAATGACTTTGAAGATTCTCTCATTAAACAGTTAGTTATAAAAGGTAATGTATAACGATTTAACTCAACCGAACAAATCAAGCCTATTCGATTTCCCGCTTTTAATTGATAAGATTCATAAAATTTACTTATGAATTTTGAGTTTGCCGTAATAGTATACTTATCATCAACAGAGTGACTATTGAAATTATTTTTAACCGCTTCTATAAAATGAAAATATCGTCTAACTTGAGGATAAAAACGATTAATGCTTGTTAATTGTTTATTTACTTGTCTTAAATTGACTAATCCGTATCGCAAAGCAATTAAATAGATAATCAATTCTCCCCAGCCTGCTTTTTTATGGAAAATGAATATACCCAACATCAAAAGAATAACAGAAATAATTATGGCAAAAAAAACATTGCTAACAAATTCACTTTTAAATACTGCCTGAAGTTTACCTTCAAAAGCATCTAAATATCGCTTTTGCTCTCCTGAGATAAAACTTCTTTCTATCGACATAGCTGTCAAAGGCGTAGCTACTAATTGCTGTCTTGCAATAATTTGTCGTTTTTCAGTTGCAGCTTTTCGAGCGTATTGTTCCATTAAATTAGAATTTGTAGCACCTTTAACATTTATTTTATACAAAAAAAGTAATGAAATTGTCATTAGAATAAACACAACCAAAGTCAAAAAAAAGTTAATGTAGAGCAAAACTAAAAAGTTAACGGCAAAAGTTATTATTGGAATAAATGTGTTGGTAATGATCCGTAAAACTCTACCACAGTAGCGGGAATCACTAGTAGAAAGCCTATAGAGAATCTTATCATCATAGGTAGCTTCATCTAAAATTCCGGTAGCGAAGCTAGAGTTTAAGAGTAAGAATATTCGTTTTGAACAAAATTCTTCATATTTACGACCTAAAGTTATGATTTTTGATCTGGAAAAATATATTAACCAGGATGACAATAATAGAAAAAATAAAATACTGACAACAAAAACAATAAAAAGCTCGATAGAGGAACTAACATCAAAACTTTGGCGAATAAAATTAAACTTTTCTCCTTGTTCCAAAAGACGAGCGTAGTAAAGGACTTGACCAAAGGCTCCCACCTGGAGTAAGATTCCCAAAAAGCTTGTCATGCAAATCATGAAAAACTGTAGGCGAAAGCGCCAAACTGAATCAGTAAGCAACCACCTAAACGTAATGATGTATCGTGTCAACGAATCTTTTAGTTTACAAAACAAAAGTGAATAATAAATTATCTTTTTGGTTTTTGGCATGATAGTTTAGTGGCTAATTTATTCGTGTAAATTTGAATTTTTATCTTTCGTTAAAGATAATGTTTGTAAAAAAACTGAACATCAGGACAAATCATAATCTTAGGAGAAAATGAAGTTATAGATATAGTACTATAATAGGATAGTATAAGAAATGGCAAGTAACATAAACGAGGATATGGTGATGCAAACCAGCGACACGCTCCAGAAGTCCGTAGCCAACACGACAAGTGAAGAATTTTTGCCAGGGAATAGCGTCTCCACAGAACAGTCAGCAGAACAGTCTTCCATTCCGGAGGAATTGAATGAAGCCGCACTCTTGCAGATTCTCGAACCTGTTGCGTTTTCCACGACTTTCGCCCAACCCAAGGTAAAGTGGTACAGCTTGGTTGACTTGCCAATGGACGCGACAGTTGTCCTCATCGTTAAGTGGCTGGAACGAGAAATCACTTGGACGTTTGAGACTAAGCAGCAGAAAGAATTTATCATACCCGAACCGTTAGAGGACGGCACCTATAAAATTCGTCTGATTGCTAAGTTATCTGATGGAACTCGTTTTGTTTCTCGCTATGTAAAGTTTTTTGTCGATGTGGAGGCAGTAAACAAAGGACGGATTACTTGTCCGAGACCATGGGATAAGCTGTTTATATTGGGTAAGAACCGTGTCCGTCCCTGCTGTAACTTAAAAGAAGGAGTGATTTTTGCCGCTGATGCGCGAGTTCCAGACGCTGATTTATGGAATAATCCTGGTTTGGTAGAGCTAAGAACAGCTTTATTAGCAGGAGACGACAAATTTTGTCACCCTCATTGTTCCCATTTGCAGTGGCATGATGGTTCAAGTTTGAACATTCCTTCGTCTGAGAATTTTGTTTCTGAAGAATATCAGCGGGGTCATTTACTTTTAAACAGTCCAAAATCTGTCAAAATTTCACTGGGTTCTTACTGCAACCATCGTTGCACTTTCTGCAAAATGGGTAGCAAAAGTTACAATCATTGGCAACAAACAGAGGCAGCAATTGAGTATTTGAA
The DNA here is from genome assembly GCA_964431105.1 of uncultured Leptolyngbya sp. Taxonomy (GTDB): domain Bacteria; phylum Cyanobacteriota; class Cyanobacteriia; order RECH01; family RECH01; genus RECH01. The sequence goes on from CAYSIR010000142.1 coordinate 4,064, forward strand.
AAAGCGTATACACCAGATTGAAGTGTTGACTTTTACAGGGGGTGAACCACTGCTCAAAATCAAGGACGCTAAGCATCATTTCGTCGAGCTTTTCCAGGGTAGCGATAAACTAAAATTAAGACTACAGACAAATGCGGCACTGTTAAAACAAAACATTGATGTGTTAAGTCAAGTTCATCATTTAGAACTGAGTATATCAATGGCTGGTGCCACCCGAGAAGACTATTTCAAGATTCACCGCCGGGATGATTTTGAGAAAGTTTGTGAAGGTATAATCGAGCTAAAAAAAGCTCGTGAGGAGAAAACCACTGATGTGGAACTGAAAATGGTGTATATGCGAACCAACTACAAAGGAATTGTTGAGTTTGCTGAATTAGCTAAACGTCTAGGAGCTAATCAAATCTATTTTCACCATTTGATGATTTTGTCGAATACGGATATTGATCCGCGTGAAGAAATCAAGCCAAAAGATCCAGAGTGGCAAGAATGCTTAGCGTTGTTTGAGGAATGCCGCGCTCGTTGTGATACTTACGGAATCGATATGCGAGTAACGGCTCACGATAACAAAAAAGTCCGGCAGTTTAATACAAAATCCGTGACTGATGATGTTGACAACGAGGATTTGGACTAAAAAATAGCGATTAGGGAACTGCGTAAAAATAAAGTACCAGTGAGGAAAGCTGTATTCATCAACTCAGCCAACCTTGATTGGTATATTATTAAGCTGCAAGTCCCTTAATAGCTAGTAAGTACGTTACTGCTCATAGCTGGATATCAAACTCTTCTGGTGTTGGTTAAACATAACTTCAGATAGAGAGATATTCAGCATATTTATCTATATATCTCGAACCAACAGCATAGATGATTTTGCCAGTTGATGCTGGGGCTGGAGCAATATGACATCCTTTATCTTGCAAGAATTGTACGCAGTCTCTATAGGTTGTTGCACCATTCCTTTCATAGGAAGCCACAACATAAATCACCTCAATGCGATCTTTTGATGCAGTTGAATAATCTGATATCTAAAGGTCTGGATCTATGACCGTAAAAAATACGACCATTACTTAACTGTACATAAGCTAGCTCATCCCTAAGACTTGCCTCAATAAACTCGACACCAAACAAGTCTCGTACATTTTTCTTAAAGCCGCGAGGTACTTTGGCAATTGTATCAATACCAACCTGGGTAAGAGTAACTGATTCGGATTCTCCTCGAATTTTGGCTAAGCGTTTTAAATTTTTTCGTGTTTTGGGCGGAAGAGAGCTTATATCAGGATAATCTTGCTCGTTCATTATAACAGTTCAAACCTCCTCAAAATTCCACCAAATTGGATGAGTAAGAATACCGACTACCTCACCTCTACTTAAATCTTGTCGCCCAAACGACCTTCTCCCGCGTGCCTTCTGTCGTGTGCGAAGATGACCACCCGAATCGGTGTGATAGATATCTCTAATGAAATCATAAGCTTCGTATTCCAAACCAAAATTGAACATCGAGTGTTCTCCGAGTTTAATTGTAACATGACGCTCTTTTGTCTCTAAAGTGATTGTTCTCGGACCACCAAAGCGCTCGTCACAACACTCTTGAAATATCTCCCAATTTCTAAAATTCAACTGGCGACACAAAGAGTCTCCGTGGGTTGACGTTCCTGCTACAGGAACACCGATGGAATCAAAAAACTCAAGTTCCTGTACCAGGAGTTTTTCTGGATTAATATTTTCTCTAAGCGCTGTAACCACAAGATTATTATGAAAGTTGATTTCATGTCCTAAATCATACAGCCGTTTGGCACAGTCAATTAGTTCTTTAGTGTGAATAATCTGGTCTGACTCCAAATACCCATAGTACCAAGCCGTGTGAAGTAAGCAGTAGGTCGCCCGTAAACCATGCTTATATTCCCATTTGGCAATGTTTTGCGCCGTAATGTAGTCATGATCGACATCATGACGAATCAGAAAAATTTTGCGATCGCCAATTTCAGTTTCACGAACATAATCTATATGGCAGAGATTTTCATGACTGTTGATGTACGGTTCCAATAGCCGTTCATAGTCGGAGATAAAATATTTCTTACTTCGGTTTAACTGCGCCTGTTTCTTTTCAATTTTTTGGGTTGTTAAACTAAAGGCTTGATTCTTAGTATTTATTCTGAAGGAATTTCTTAAAAAATTAAACATAATTATAAACCACCATTTTATCTTTGCACAAATCCGTTACTTTTTTTGCGGTTTTTTCATCTAATCCATTTCTCCACCTGCCAACACTAGTGGTGAAAAAATCTCGTCTTAAATTAGCTGAATTGGGATGATTGCTATTATGAACCGATGCTTTTGAATTGTAAAACTCAAATACGTTTTGTTCAATTTTGATTGGTAATATACCAAAGATATTGTGAATCGTTAGTCTTGGATTATCTACCAAATCCTCATATCTAATGGCTAAACTAATGCCAGAATGTTTCTTTTGAAACTCATCAAATTTTTTAATATATTGATTCCAAGAGAAACAGATTTCTTCAGGTGTTTTCTTAAAGCCCCTTTCTATATGAGAATCTACTACATCGCGCGGATCGCGAATGATATAGATAAAATATCCTCCAGGAAAAAGTTTATACGCTTCCTCAAAAGAAGATATATTCAGCTTAAAACCAGAAATAAAGCTGTTTTCGTTTGATTTCTTTCTGAGAGTAATTTTCCAAGCAATTCCTAATCGCTCTCTTAGGGTAGATATTTCACGATATCCTTCCTTCTGAAGTTCATCTAAAACTTCTCGCAATTCTGCTAAAGAAACACTAGCTCTATGACATCTTTTGAAAAATAAACCAACATCATTTTCCCCAGCACTCCGAAGTGCTTTCCCACATTTCTCAAAACTCCCGCCACTTAATGTTAATCCCTTTTCCAAAAGCTCTTTGAGTGTTACCGGATCGGGTACTTTTGGAGGTATCAGCTCATATCCCAAAGATACCTGGCTGTGTGAATCTAAGATAGTAGTAAGGAGAGTAGTACCTGAACGGGACATACCACAGGGAAATAACATTGCGTCTCTTGATAAAGGTTGAAGTGAATTTAACAGCATTGAATTTGTTTTTCTTAAATCCTTTAGTAAATTCAATATTGTGATTTGCATAAACCTTTAAACTCCGTATACTTCATAGTGAATATTTCGTAGTATATAATTGGGGATTTAAATCTAAAATTTGGATTGCTTTAAGCCAATTGAGATGTCCAGGTTCATAATATCTCGACTTACTCTTATCAACCACTTTCTTCGCCCAGTTTAATACATTATCTGGAAGAGGACGTTCCAAAAACTGGTATAAGGCTTCGATAGTTTCTTGAGTATTAGCAAGCAAATCTTCATGGCGAAACAAGTAATAATTGTCCTTGAAAATATACTGACCAAGCTCATGTGTTTTTATGAAATTATACTTCCAAACAATTAAAACTCGCATAAAGTCTTTACAGGTTATTAGATGAGAATATTCAGGTTGATTTAGAATATATTCAGAAAAATGATGGCTCGACCATGGCAATCTTTTTGACTCTCTACCAAAAAATGCCTCTGTCGTAGTAAACTTATGTTTATTTTTTTTGTTTTTTCCAAAAAGATAAGAGGTAGTAACTGAACATGGATGGCGCACTGCATGAATAAACTTAGCTGTAGGATCAATTTCCCACAATACAGGAATTTTGCAATACATACGTGTGAATTTAATTACTGTATGCTCTGACTGATTAGTTATAAATTTAATATATTCACGACAATATTCAGGCAAATCCGTATCGAATTCTAACTCTGCATTATAAGGGGCACCATAGTTTAAACGATCAATACATTCGATTGCATATTGAGATGCAAATGCAATACGGCTACTTTTAATCTTATCAAAGTAATCAATAGAGCGTAGACCACTTCCACCACCTATTGCCGGCTTATTTGCTGCTGCCAAAGGTTCATAGTAGCAGTCAAAATTCCCATCTTCACATAAAAGATCGAACAAAATAGTGGTTCCTGAGCGGCGCATACCTTGAATAAAAATGTTCATAATAAAGAATTGATCTTCGTTCACCTTTGTTCTAGAGCTGGAGCAATTTTATGAAATGACTTACAGTTTTATTCCACGATAGAACTTGAACCAATTTTCGCGTATTTCGAGATAGTTCCTCAATTATTCCATGATCTGATATATCTCTAATCGCACGGCTTAGAGCTTCCACATCTGGTTCGTAGGAGCCAAGACCTGACTTAGTGCAGCCAATTGAATATGACTTTACTAGCAACCCATTATATCGATCTTGTACAATTTCATTCATGGGAGGAATATCATTAGTAATGATTGGTATACCAAAAGCAGTGGCTTCATACAAGTGAAGTCCCAACCCTTCCCACCGACTCGGTGCAAGACATACATGACATGAAGAAAAAAGTTTATAGTAATTTTTTGTCGATAGATCGTCCGTTATGACCATAATTCGTTTATCTAAATCATCCAAATCTACCAATTTGTCAATATTATTACTATAAAATTGTCTGGCACGCTTCAAATCAGCTTGATTTGAGGGACGAATTAAATCATTTTTTTGTAAAAGTCGTTGAGCTTTGAGAATCAGTCGAAGGTTAGGCGATTTTACTCGTTTAAACGCTTCAATAACTGCTCCTGTTGGTTTTCGTTTAGACAAATATCCGGCTGGATAAAAAAAGTAAACCAGATCTTTTTTTCTCTCTGTAGGTACTGATATTAACTCAGGATGACATCCCCAAGGTATCCAAGCACTATCAATTCCCCACTCAGCATATCGCTTTTGTTCGCTACGGGTCAAAGAGTAGATAATGTCGAAAGCTTGTTTTGCCGACTCTACATGTTTTTGACCAAATGATTCCCATACAAATCTTCCGATAGTTTTTATACCTAATCTTTTTATTTTTTCAATTTCCTTGAATTGGTAATTTTGATCACAAAATACTATATCTATATTATTGTTTTTTACCCAAGATATGTATTCTTCTAGAGGTATATTATACACTGATGCATGGGTAACATTGGACTGATTCCATACATCATTTTTCTCTATAAATTCTGGTAAGTAAAAATTATTTTTTGTGGGTCGAGCCAGCACAAAAGTTTCATAACCATTTTCATCAAAAATAGACCGAATATATCGACCAATTGTTCCCTGACCTCGGTTAAACCAGTAGCTGACAATTCCTATCTTCATAGTCCCGTCCCATCATATAGTTTAAGTATAAATAATATTATATTTTTTATTTTTTACCATAATTAACATTAGCTAATTCAACTATTTTTATCATTTATTGTTGTTGCCAAAATATGTAGATTTTTAATAAACGAATAGTGGCAAATTGTCACATTTTGTGCTTTCCAAAAGGGACTCAGAAAGGACTGAATCGTGTGGTGATACTTTCCCCCTTGGAAATCCACCGCTTGAGTCTGACGGGGACTACGATTGTAAGGTAACCTCACCTCATCAATCGGTGTGTAAGTTCCCATCCGCTCCGGATTAGAGTAAAAAATAGAGTAAAACACCCCCTTAGTAGCCAACTTCCTATGCCACTGTTCAATTACCTCAATCGTTGCTGGACGAGCCATATTATGTTGATTATACAGCCCTGGTCCACGAGCAAAAATCAACTCAAAGAAATCATCGGGGAATGGTAAATCAGCTTCTGCGTCACCCACAACAAAGTGTTCAGCGTCAGTTTTGAGTAGCGATCGCGCCTTGCTAATTGCCCCCTGAGAGATATCAATGCCATAGAATTCCAAGTTAGGATTAACATTTTGCATTCCCTTAGACCAAATGCCATCACCACAACACAAATCTAACACTCTTCCTGCCTTGGGAAGCAAAACATGAGTTTTAATCCAGTTTGTTACCATTTCAACTGAATACTGGAAACCCTCCTGGTTGGCGTAAAACTCATCGGTCGCTGTTAACGCTTCTGTTGGTGTTAAATAGACGGGTCTAGTCATAGACTCTCATAAATAGGCTAATACATACTTGTTCACTTACCAAGAACACCTACAAAGACAACTGATCAAGCTCAAATCTTTTCAGTTTTACCTTGTCCGGCAATTGGGAAACAGACATGTAAATGGCTAAATTGAACCGTTCAACATTACTCTTAGGTCTAAACGCAAACTTAAATGTTCCCTCATCTTGCCTAATTTGACCTAAGCTTCGTTTCGCTATTAGTTCCCCTGCTGTATCATACATTAAACAAAATAACTGCACTCCTCCCTGGCTACCAACATCCACATCTAAATCCCCTCGATAGTAACGCGCTACCTTTGATTTCCATCCCTCTTTACTTTGAAGTTTATACCACTGACCGCCACCAATAAGCAAGTGGGCATTTCTACCGCCCTCTGGAACAATGTCTATGCCATTTTCAGTTACCTCAGCCTGACATCCCACGACAGAATAACCTTGATAACCATCTTTCCCAAATGTTATTTTACAGACAGATTTCCCCGA
>CAYSIR010000143.1:0-3840 GCA_964431105.1 uncultured Leptolyngbya sp.
AGGGACAGCCGGACGGACGGGGGTGCGATCGCCAGCAGGGTTAGCGTGACCATTACGAGTCCCATTCTGGGAATGGGCATCTGTCGGATTTGCATCTGGGTGCGAAGGGAGATGCCTATCACCTAACCCATCCACATTCAGCCGATAGCCAACATTCCGCACAGTTTGGATTAAGGTTGGCTGCCGTGGATCGGTCTCAATCTTTTTGCGCAGCGATAGCACATGGGTATCAACGGTGCGATGATTATCAATCTCGTCTGGCCATGCCCGTCTCAACAATTCAGTGCGGCTGAGAGGAATACCACCAACCTGAGCAAGCACATAGAGCAGACTAAATTCTTGGGGGGTGAGATCGATATATGCCTCCTTGAGACGCACCCGGCGATGAATCAGGTCAATCTTCAGATCGCCACAGTCTAGTGCATCGGGGGCGGAAATGGAACGACTGCGACGAGCTAATGCGTCAATTCGTGCCAGCAATTCTTGCATCCCAAAGGGCTTGGTTAGGTAATCGTCTGCCCCAGCCCGTAGCCCGGCTACAATATCAGATTCCGTATTTCGAGCCGACAGCATTAGCACAAATGCCTGCTGGTGACGTTGAACCCATCGACAAAATTCTAATCCGTCACCACCCGGCACCTCCGCATCCAAAATCAACAGATCGGGCTGGCGATTCTGAAATGTGTCCTGTGCTTGGTGAATATCCGCAGACTGATAGACCCAGTAGCCAGCTTGTTGCAAGTGCCAGCCTAGGAGCGATCGCAGATGGGGATTTCCTTCAACAATTTGGATGCAAACAGCGACCACGGTGAATCATCTTTTAAAACGTGCGCCCTCAGCCTAACAGAGCCGTTGTCATGGTTTTGTAACCGGCGCTACTCCTCTATTTCAACCGTCATTTCAAATGCCTATCCACTACGCAGATTTTGCTCGAACTCGGCACGGTGTTTAGGTAGGGGCAACCTGTTCAAATCTGTATTCTTATGTTCAATAGGCGCGGGATAGGGGCATGGCTCAGACGGCGGTGCAGCAGAAGGTTTGGCGACGTTGAAGGCATAGAAGCCGCTCTAGCGTTGCGGCTTCATCGAGGGCGGGGATCAGGTTCTGATCCTGATTAGCAATGACGGCTGAGTGCTGACTCCCCTCTGCAACAAAACCCCTGGATGCTCAGGGGTTTTATCAATGTGCTGAATAATGTGCTGAATATTTAAAAATCGGAGCGGCGGGATTTGAACCCACGACCCCCACTACCCCAAAGTGGTGCGCTACCAAGCTGCGCTACGCCCCGTTTGCGTTTTACGCCTACCTAGCATATCACAATCCGCCGTTGTTACATTTTGCGATCGCATCTCTTTGCATGACAACGCATGACAACGCACTACAACACAGACGCCACACAGCGACGAATGGCTGAGCAAAAAAGAGTGGCCAAGCATTAACGAACAATTTGCCCCATATAGTCTCCCCAAACAGCGGCGGCTTGGGCACTGCTGCCAAACGTGGGGCTGTTGTCATCATTGCCGAGCCATACTCCGCTCACCAAGCCTTGGGCCGGCACATAGCCCACAAACCACAGGTCCACATTGTCGTTCGTCGTTCCGGTTTTACCCGCCTCGCCCGCGCCCAAAAATGCCGCCCGTCCGGTTCCGCTCTGCACAACGCTTTGCAGCATTCCGGTTAGGGTAGAAGCGATCGCCGGATCAATAACTTGGGTATTGGCTTGGGCTTCCTGGCGGTAGTCAAAAATAACGCGGCACGTTTGCAAATCATTGAAATCACTGCAATCACTGCTGTCAAGAATACGGCGAATAGTATGCGGCTGATTGCGAACCCCCTGATTGGCCAACACCGAGAAAGCGCCCGTCAGCTCCATCAGCGTCACCTCACTTTGCCCCAGCACTAAACCCGGCACCGGATTTAGGCTAGCAGTCACCCCCATGCGCTGAGCCGTGCGGGCCACCCGCTGTAGCCCCACATCCTGAGCAATCCTCAGCGCCACCACGTTTTCCGACAACGCCAGCCCAGAGTACATGTCAAGACGGCCGCTTCCAGAGCGGCATCCAGCAAATCGTTGCCCCTGCCAGTTCAGATCGGCACAGGAATAGGCTGTGCTGGGGGAAATTCCTTGCTCCAGGGCAGCAACGTAGGCAAAAACTTTGAAGGTTGAGCCGGGTTGCCGCAGGGCTTGGGTCGCGCGGTTGAACTGACTTTCTTGATAGTCTGCACCGCCAACTAGGGCTAACACCTCACCGGACTGCGCATCCAGGGTAACGATCGCCCCCTGCGAATAGCCATAGCTGATCCCCGCTGTTTCGATGGTGTTGGTTAAGGCTGCCTCTGCCTGCGACTGCATTTCCAGATTCACCGTACTTTCGATCACGAAATTGCCTTCCTGAGCGAGCTGCGTTCCCAGCAAGCCTTCTAGCTCAAAAAAAACCTGGCTGTAAAAATAAGGGGCGAGCGTGCTTTCCAGTTCTTCAACAGCGGCGGGGTTCAGCTCAATGCGCGATCGCCTGGCCCGCTGGGCTTCTTCCGGACTAATGCTGCCCATAGCCACCATGCGGTTAATGACGCGATCGCGCAATTCGATCGCCGTTTCATAGTCTTGTACCGGGTTAAAGCGATTGGGTGCAGGCAAAATTCCCACCAGCGTAGCCGCTTCCGACACCGAAAGTTCGCTAGCTGATTTACCAAAATAAAACTGAGCTGCATCTTCAAACCCATACAGCCCGCTGCCCAAATACACCCGATTCAGATAGGTCAGCATCAAGTCATCTTTGCTGTGAAACACTTCCAGCTTCAGCGCCACCAGCGCCTCTCGTATCTTGCGCCTGAGAGAATCCTCCGTGCCGACATAGCTACGAAACACACTGCGAGCCAACTGCTGGGTAATGGTGCTGCCCCCTTCCCGAATTTCGCCATCTCGCACATTAGTGAGCAGCGCCCGCGCAATGCCAATCGGGTCGATGCCCAGATGCCAATGAAACCGAGAGTCTTCAGAAGCCATCACCGCAGCGGGCAAATGGCGAGAATAGTCAGAGAGGCGCTGTAGCTCTCGGTGCGACTGACTACGAGGTTGACGGAGCGGCGTTTCGCCATCCCGCGAGTACACAATGACCGGCCCTTCCACTGACTGCGGCAACGGCCGTACCGTAAACTTCTGCCATTCCAACCCAATCCACAGCGCCACCAGCGCTGAAACCCCTGTCAGCCCATACAGCCCATACCGAGTCGCATTGACATACCACGGGGGCGGATTGTGAAACTCAATCTGAACCGCTGCGGCCAGTTCTGGTGGGCCGAGGGTGAAGCGATCGCCATGAAATAACGTGACGTATTCGACCCGCCGCCGCCCCACATAAATGCCGTTGGTAGATTTTTGATCCTTCAGCGTAAAAGCAGCGCGAGATTTACTGCTATCGCGCGATAGGGACAAATGCACCTGGCTGACTACCGGATTTCGCACCACAATATCGCAGGAACGGCTGCTGCGCCCCAGCAGGTAGCGATCGCCCAATAACGGATAGCGATCGGTTTTGCCGCTCTCAAGGTCTTTCACAACCAATTCGGGGACACGAGCGCTGGGATTAAGGGCCAAGGCTGAAAAATCAATCCGTGCCTGCACCGTCTGCACCATGTGGGTCAGTGTACCGAGCAGCGTATTGGACTGATTCGGTGGCTTTTGGGGAGATTGGGGAGGAGTCATGCCAATGCTAGAGAGGATACAAGCTGAAAAATGGGTGAGTGAAACAATGCACGGTATTGAGATGTGGAGGGAGCCTATTACCTTTGCGCCCTTTCTTATTTGCCAGTTTTGGGAGAAAGACGTTGAAGGTTTTG
>CAYSIR010000143.1:3940-5517 GCA_964431105.1 uncultured Leptolyngbya sp.
TGCCAGTTTTGGGAGAAAGACGTTGAAGGTTTTGCTCCAAATCTCTCTGCCAGTTTTGGGAGAGAAGCGCCATTAAACACATTAAACACAAGTATCAAGAATTTCTTGCGCAATACAAGTTTGGCACCATCCCCCAATTTCAGAAAAACCGCTGATGAAATTGACGCTGTTAGCAGTTATAACAAGAACACTTTTGAAACGTTTAGGGGTAGTCCTTATATTGGTCATAATTTCGGGTGGTGTGGACGACGCCCACACCACCCGAAACCATCACATGAATATCACTATCCGTTTAGGCTGATGTGACTGGTGACGTTACCCGTGGCTAGCCTTGAAAGAACAATCCAGTCGTTTATGGCAGTAGCCATTGTGTTTAGGGCATGGGATTTTTGCTTAGCGTTATGAGACGGCTCGTTTGAACTAATGTGCCGGTTTGGGTCGGCATCAGTGAACCTCGCTCAGCCCACGGCTAATGCACAGCTAATCCACTACTGACTCAGGGGTGCAATTACCAACCCACCTAGTCTGTAGGAGAAATATGAATGCTGTCTGAGAATTCTTTACCCGCGCTGGGGTTGACTCAACCGGAGCCGAGTCCATCCAGTGATGCTATAACGCCAACGATCGCGATTACACCCGATCGCACCCAGCTCAACCTACCCCAACGCGATCGCACCCGTGCAATCTCTCCCCTCGCCCGCGTAAACGGCAGCCCAAATCGCGATCGCATTATTGCCAGCCATCAGGCAACCGTCATTTTGGCGCAGGATGGTCATGATTATGTCCGAGGTCGAGACGGCAATGATCGCATTTTTGGAGGTCGCGGCAACGATCGGCTACATGGCGATGATGGTAACGATTATCTTAACGGGCAGCAGGGCAACGATAGTCTGATTGGCGGTGCTGGCCACGATACGCTATTGGGCGGTGCAGGGCGCGATCGCCTCCATGGGCAAGCCGGAAATGATCGGCTGATGGGTGGAGCAGACTCCGATCGCCTCAATGGAGGAACAGGCAACGACCTCCTCAGCGGAGGCAGCGGCAGTGATGTCTTGATTGGTGGTGCAGGGCGCGATCGCCTGAATGGTGGTGGCGGTCGCGATCGGCTGCTCGGTGGAACAGGCAACGATGTGCTAAATGGTGGCAGTGGCAACGATGTGTTAGTGGGTGGGCCCGGCAGAAACATCTTGACGGGTGGCAGTGGTGGCGATCGCTTCATCCTGTCACTACGGCAAAGCGATCGAACCCTTAGAAATGCCGATATTATTACCGATTTTGGCAGCGGCCCCGACAAAATCCGTATACAGGGCAACGTTCAATTCTTTGATTTACGGTTCATTCAAACACAGAGCAGCCGCACCATTATTCGCCATCTGCCATCTGGACATTACCTAGCGATTATGTCTGGCGTGGATGCTGATGATCTGACCGCCCGCGACTTTGGCATGACGGATAATACCAACCCTACGCCCGCTCCCACACCGACCCCTACTCCCACGCCCGCTCCCACACCGACCCCCATTCCCACGCCCGCTCCCACACCGACCCCCATTCCCACGCCCGCTCCCACACCGACC
>CAYSIR010000143.1:5617-10490 GCA_964431105.1 uncultured Leptolyngbya sp.
TCCCACGCCCGCTCCCACACCGACCCCTACTCCCACGCCCACGCCGACCCCTATTCCCACGCCTCTGCCCGGACAGTTGAGCTTTAGCAATGCAGCCTACTCGGTCAATGAAAATGGAACGGCTACAATCACCGTCTCCCGCACCGGTGGTAGTGATGGGGTTGTGTCCGTCAACTTTGCCACGATCGCGGGTGGAACCGCGACAACGGCAGTAGACTACCTTCCCCAATCTGGAGTGCTATCCTTTGCCGATGGACAGGTGAGCCGTACCTTTACCGTGCCGATTATTGACGATGCGCTAGACGAACCGAATGAAACGATCCGTTTGCAACTGTCCGACGCAACCGGCGGCGCTAACCTCGGAACCAGCAACGCCACGCTGACGATTGTGGATAATGACATCGCTGGCGGCCTGCCTGCTGCTATAGACATCCAGAGCGATCCTGTTACAAAATTTACGCCAACAGCAACACAGGGCGCGATCGCTGCCCTGAACGGCCCGGCCATCACCATCGGCACACAGACCCTCTACATCGGCACCTGGCAGCGTTCTGGCAACAACCAAGACCCCATTATTGCCAGCTTTGATAGCGTCAATCCGTCCAATAACTGGGTGAGAACTGACTACGAAAGCACCGGGGCAGACGGTCGCGGCTATGGGCTGTTTTGGGATGGCAGCAATTTGTATGGGGTGTTCAGCGTTGATGGAACCCAAGGGGCAGCGTCCGAAGATTTCCGGCGGGTTTCTGGCAGCGCTACCCAGCAATGGTTGCGCAGCTATGGTCAGGGCGGCGGGCCAAAAGTTGGCGTTGTCGCCCGCATTAACCCCGCCAACGGAACTATGGATGCGGCAGCCTATTTCTCAGCACGGCTGAGTAGCGGCAATTCCAATTCACTGGTTGTCAAAGATATGCGCTTGAACACCAATAATAATTTGGTCATCCGCGCCGATTCTTGGTTCTCCCCCCGCAATCCCGATGGTTCAGCTATGACGCAGGTAGGGTCGGGCGGTTCTCCCCACGATTACACCATCGAAATCACCCCGGATTTGCGCACAGTGGTTAACACCTCCGCCGTTGGATGGGTGCCCTAAGCCTGATGTATCCAAGGATAGAGCGATCGCCCCTACAAAATCCAAGGCATAAAGTGTTAATGATTTGATGATCTTCGGTATTTAGGGTTGCGATCGCCTATGGAATAACCGCTAAAATAGTGAGCAAGTTCTACTGCGGCGTTGGTGACTGCCAATAGTGTTTTATGATCTATGCTTTTTGAATTTGGGAATAACGCAAGTTCGGTGGCAGTAAACCGGGCCGAGTTCTTAACCGAGCCTGAACCCGGAAACTTAAAATCGAGCGCATGTTCCCACCTGGATTTTCCAGGTCAAAAACTGAGGTAAGACGGCGTTGCGGGGAACTTACCTATAATTCATTGGGCTGGCTTGTCCAGCACTCTTGTCCTTGTTCACTTAGAGTAAGGACATTTTTGTTGGCATTTCGGTAGTCCTCTATTGGTGATGATTTTTGGTGGTGTGGGCGTCGCCCACACCACCAAAAATCATTACATGAATACCACCACCGGCATTTTTTATTGTTGTTTTTTATAGCAATGGATGGGCGAGTTAGAACAACTTCAGTCATTATTCCTGTGCAGACGGCAATCCAGAAACTCCATGGTGTCCTGGTCAACTCTCTCACTGCTATATAGCAATCCTATTTGGATTGTGAGAAGGATTCCGCAGGAATCCTTCTCACAACAACCATTCTCACTTCACAACTCATTTAGGATTGCTATATTATTATTTCTCAGGTGACTGATGCCCACTCCTGATTGGGAACACCAAAATCAGATGCGTTGTAGTTTCTGTAATTCATAGACAGAGATGTGATTATTGATTTTGTTTTTGGGATATGCTTATCCAGATTGGGGACGATAGGGTCCCCAAGTCAGGCTTAGAGTTAGGTCAGCCAATTGCCACTCAAATATCCAGCAGATAGCCCTAACCCCAAACCAATGAAAGATACAATCGTTAATACTAGAAACGACTGCCAGCGATTGCAGCGGTGCTGCTGCAATTCCAGGCGTGCTAGTAGTTCTGCCGCAATGAGTACCAATATGTAGCTAAATACCTGAACCCAAACTAGGATAATCACTACCAAAAATGCAGAACAGATAATGGTGACGAAGTATCCAACATCTGAGATCAGCCATCCGCGAATCAGCCGCCGCAGCCCTCTGGAAAATGTGGTGAGCAGCAGCGCTTCAGCTAAGGTAAACACCAGCACCGCTGTCCATGCTAACCAGGTCACATTGGAGGCATAGAGAAACCAGCTAAAGGTGGCGTAGGCGACTAGCAGTAGGGTTAGGGCTATCCAGGGAAAGGGTTTCACTAGGCAGGGTCAGAATTGGGATGGGGGGTAGGGCTTGAATCTGAGATGGGTTGTCCATTGGGTGGAGGGGAAGCGATCGCTGCTGATTGAGGAGACGGTTCGGCACTGGGGAAGGTGTCAACATTGCCGGAGCTGTCAACCGATGGGGCAGCAGTAGCAGGGGCGATCGCAGGGGAGGAGCGATCGAGACTCCATTTGTCCATTACATCTTTAATCAATGCTTCTTGAATGCATACTTTGGCCACCACTGTCAGCGGCAGGGCCAGCAGTAGTCCTAGAAAACTAAACGCATAGGCAAAGAAAATCTGAGCAATCAGCGTCATGGCTGGAAGCAATGATACTTGCTTAGCCATGACTGTCGGCGTTAGCCAATAGCTTTCAATATTCTGAATAACGATATAAAAAATCATAACCGGAATGGCTTTCCAAGGCGCATCAATTAGCGCAATGGTGAGCGGAAATACGACGCTCAGCGTCGGGCCAATATTTGGAATAAAGTTGAGTAAACCCGCTAGCAGCGCATGGGCCAGCACTAGCCGAATACCCAACACCATCAGCCCAAAGCCGCTCAGCAACCCAACCGACACTGAACTAATGATAATGCCACCAAACCAGTTGCCTAGCGCAATTTCGCACTCGACTAGAATTTCATCCGCCCGCCGCCGATAAAAGGATGGAAATAATTGCAGAAAAGCCTGGCGGTAGGGCAAAGGGTTGGCCAACAGCATCAGTGTCAGCACAGTGACCAATAGCACTTGAAAGATGACAGCGAGGGAATTGGAAAATAGTGCTAAAAAGTTGCTGAGAACGTTCTGGATAATCGGCTGGATTTGCTGGGCTAGGTTAGAAATGCTGGATAGCTCGAACTGATCGGTAAATAGGTCAGGATTATCTTGAATGAAGGTGTCAACCCAGCCCACCACCAGTTGGAAGCCCTTGGGCAGTAGATTGACGAGGCTTAGGAACTGCTCGGTGAAGGGCGGTACAATTACCCGCACAAACACAACGCCTAGCAGCACGGTTGCAAATAGAGCGATCGCAATAGCTAACCCACGCCGAATCCCAAACTTTTGAATCCGCCGCACTAAACTATTGAGCGCCGTGGCTAACACCACTGCTGTGAACACAAGCAGCAGCATCTGACGAATTTGCCAGAGAATATAGATAGAAATAGCTAAACAGAGCAGCCCAATCCAGTCTCCTAATTTCACACCTTTGACTCCTTTGACTCCTGCTTCCCACTACCCAGAGCTTACGTGCCTTCATCTATTTTGGGCAATGGTTGCAGTCTGCGCTATTAACCCGGCAATTTAACTTCTGTGATTAGGAATCCAGAGGTTTCCTAGATTTCAGAGGTTCCTGGCTTCAACAATGCAAGGTATTTAGTTGCCGGTTTAATATCCGTTGTCGGATCAATTGCCCAATTTCATTGAAGCCCGTTAACCAGATCGTTTGGCTTTCGATGCTTACGCAATGGCAGGGTATACCTGTTGATGTGATGGCGCTAAGCAGAAATCTTAGGGATTTTTTGTGAAACGGTCTAGCCGTCCCACAAAAAATCCTATGTCCTAAACAAAATGGCTACTGTCATCAACGGAATTGTGAGCGTGATTCTTTCCTTTGGCGATCGCCCCTCGGCTGTGATTTCCCCAACTTGGTTTGCCCGTCCTTCGCCGCAGGTTGCGATAGATATGGTGGGCTGTGTGCTGGTACGGCAGTTTGAAAATGGACAGGTTTGTCGCAGCATCATTGTAGAAACCGAGGCCTACGCCCCCGATGATCCGGCCTGCCATGCCTATCGCCGCCGCACCCCGCGCAATGCTGTGATGTTTGGCCCGGCTGGGTTCACCTATGTGTATCTAATTTATGGTATTTACCATTGTTTGAATGTTGTGACGGATGTGGATGGATTACCGAGCGCTGTGTTGATTCGGGCCGCGCAACTACAAGACTGGCCAGGCGGCATCATTCCTGAAAAGGCGGCAAGCCATCCTCAGAAGGCACTAGGGCGGGCGGGTGCAGGGCCCGGTAAGCTCTGTCGCGTGTTGGGTATCGATCGCAGTCATTCCAGCCAACTCCTAGAACCTGGGCAACCTCTATGGCTCGAACATCGTCCACTGTCGGTTCAGGCTGGCATTCAGCAAGGGACGACCGCACTGCATCAGACGACTCGGATTGGCCTAACCCAAGGGGCAGATATTCCTTGGCGATGGTACATCAAAGATGCGATCGCCGTTTCTAAACGTTAGACCTTCATCAGATTTCCATCAATTGCCATTGGACTACAATGTGCCAACTCTAATGCGCCAACTCTAATGCGCCAACCCTACTCGCCCGCTTCGTTCCTCCCCTCCGGCTCTGCATCGGTCGATTCAGAATCGACTGAGGGCGCTCTGTACGGGGCTTCGGTAGCTGGGCGGGGTGAGGCGCGATTCGGAATAGACTGAACCGGGCGATCGCTCTCAAGGGCGTAGGCCAATTGG
>CAYSIR010000144.1:0-10426 GCA_964431105.1 uncultured Leptolyngbya sp.
GGTTTCAGCGAGATCTGCGTAATGGATAGCTCCCAGGGGGGGTGAAGGGGGGTCAGCATTTTGGCGAGAGGGGGACTGAGGGGAGAGGGCGCGTAATAGCCCAATATGGGAGGAGGGGTTCAGAAATAAGGGTCAATTTGTAAACAAATGCTCCCTCAGCATTGCCTAGGTTGGCATACTGGGGAGCGATCGCTTTTATGTTGAACTCAGTGAACAGAATTGCCCCTAGCTCAATGCCTTCTCAATCGTAGCCTTCAGTTCAGCATCATCCGGAGCCGTCTGGGGTTCAAATCGCGCAACGACTTGACCATCACGGCCAACGACAAACTTGCCGAAGTTCCAAGCAATGTCAGAACCGTTGCCAACTAAAAATTGGTAAAGCGGGCTGCGGTTCGGGCCATTGACATCTTGCTTTTCTAGGAGCGTAAAGTCTACGTCATAGTTGGTTTTGGCAAAATCTTTGATTTCATCAGGCGAACCGGGTTCCTGAGCGCCAAACTGGTTGCAGGGTACACCGACAATCACCAAACCGCGATCGCCATATTCCTTGTCTAACTCCACCAGACCGCTGTATTGAGGGGTTAGACCACATTTGCTGGCGACATTCACAAACAGAACAACTTTATTATCCAGCGTCTCAGGCGAGAGCGCTGCACCATCAAGGGTCGTAAGATTTGTTGGTAACGGCATAGTGGCTCAACGTGATCACAACGCTTTCCATTATCCGCTATTCTTGCCCGATCGATCCGATGGTCATCTAAATACTTGCTATTGCTCTTGGTCTAAATTTCAGCGCTGTTGCCGTGCGATCGCTTGACCCATGCCAAGGTCAATTCAAATGCGGGGGTCTGTTCGACAAAGCAGCTTAGCTCAATTCTTCAAAACTCCTAGCTCCTGAGACAGGTAGCCTACCATACCGTGGTAGATGGAGCCAAGATAGACGGAGCTAAACCAGTCCTCACTAAAGCATTTTCCCGAATTGGAACCTGATGTAGCGCGATCGAAATCCAGGATTTTGGCGCAGATTAGTTATTAAAACCATTGTCTTCGCATGGCGATCGCCCATGCCGTCGAGCAATTTGCTCGGCGGTGAGATCAGCTAGATAAAGAGTGCAATCCGCCCGCGAAATCGTCTCGCCACAAACTAATGGCGTTTCTTTTTTATCTAATGCAATGTATCGATAAACCAGTAGTGGAGCGCCTAAAGAAACCCCCAAATGTTCGCTAGTTTCATAACTGGCGGGCTGGCCTTCGATAGATACTTTAGCAGAATGGATAGGATAGCCATTGTAATGCAATGTTCGATAAGTAAAGCCACTCAGCAGCAAGTCAGCTAGGCGATCGCCAATGGCTTCAGGGAAATGGGCCACGTCTAGGGCAATGGGCATCTCATCAGCAAGAATCAACTTTTCCTGATAGAAAATATAGGGGCGATCGCCACTGAGTTGCAGTCGATTGCAAATATCACGCGAAGCCTCCATTCGCTCAAACTGAACATTCTGGATGGTGCCAACGCGCCCTTGGCGATCGAGTTCTGTATCGAAAAAGGTGAAGGGGGCTGATAGTGAAAAACTGATCTTCTGCTGCTGTTTAACAAAAATGCCTTTTCCCTGCTGTGTTTCGACTAGCCCTTGGTTAATTAAATTGGCGATCGCTCGGCGCACGGTTGTCCGACTCACACCGAACAACTGTCCGAGATCAAACTCACTCGGCAGTTGATCACCCTCGGCATACTCGCCAGTGTCTATCTGCTTTCGCAGCTTCTCCGAAATAATGAGGTGCATGGGAGTGCGAACCGTGCCCTGTCGTTGCTTGGTCATAGAAGACGTCGCAGCATTTGAATATCTACGTTCGCATCTTAACCGGAAACGGGCGATCGCCCAAATTTTAGTAAG
The DNA here is from genome assembly GCA_964431105.1 of uncultured Leptolyngbya sp. Taxonomy (GTDB): domain Bacteria; phylum Cyanobacteriota; class Cyanobacteriia; order RECH01; family RECH01; genus RECH01. The sequence goes on from CAYSIR010000144.1 coordinate 1,896, forward strand.
CCTTGTTACATTTACGGGACTCGTTTATGGCGCTAAGCAGAGGGCTTAAGAGGTGTTTTAGGGGCAGCGAGTCCACTCTTAAAGCACTTTCATCTCCTTAGTCAAATGGCTACTGCCATAACATAGTCATTCTCAATTATTCGTGAAGGTCAATGGCTGCTGTCAATGGCTGCTGTAGAAGAACGTCACAGGAACCGCTCAATGCAACGGGTTCAGGTCAAAACAGCATGAAATCGAGACAGCTTGAACAGGCTAGTATCGTGCGGAGTCTGACCATCCACTGCAATATCCGCCAACATTTTACCCATTAGAGTCGTAAACTTAAAGCCATGACCGGAGAACCCTGCGCCAATGACCAGTTGGGGATGGGTGGGATGAGTATCTACAATAAAGTGTTTGTCAGGTGTCATGGTGTATAGACAGCGCCGAGTGGACACCAGCGGCCCTGCCGCCGCCGGAAGATAGTGACGGGCGAAGTTACGAATGCGATCGACCCACTCTTCGCTGGGCGTGTAGTCAATTTCGTTGGGATGCTCGACGGTATTCCAGCCGTAGAAAGTCGTTATTTTGTAGCCAATGCTATCGTCTTGGTGAGGGATGCCGTAGGGCATTTCACCAAAGTCACCGTTTATGTGAGCAAAGAAGACAGGAATAGTACCGGGTTTGAATTGAGCTGGATTGCTGGGTTGATAAAAACCAAGTTGACAGGGCATGATTTTGAGCGGTAAGTCAAGCCCTTGTTCGGCCAGTAGTGACTTAGCCCAACTGCCCACCGTGATGACAGCGCGATCGGCGGTATAGGTGGCGGTAGCGGTCTGAACTTCAACCCCGTCTGCGATCGCCCTGATGCGCGTGACCGGCGTTTGATCTTGCACAACCGCCCCACGGGCTTGAGCAAGACGAATGTGAGCTAAGACGCAGCGAGAAGTCTTAAGCAACCCCGTCGCCTCCTGAAATAGGCCGTCCATACCCTCATCCGGCTTGAACTGTGGAAACCGCTGGCGAATTTCATCGGCTGACAGATGCTCATAGGGCAATTCCGCCGCATCCATGCTGTCCTTTAAATTTTGGAAGCTCGTCTGCGTCGGTTGCCCAAAATCAAGTCCACCCGTTTTCACGTAGAGTTCCTCTCCTGCTTCATCTTGCAATGCAAACCACAGCGGATAAGCAGCCCGCATCAAATTGACATAAATGGGGTTGTCATAGCTGTAGCGAATCACGCGGGAAAAGCCGTAGGAACTGCCATTGCGATGGTCGAATTCAAACTGTTCCAGCAGCAGGACTTTCTTACCTGCTTTTGTAAGGTGATAAGCAGCGGCACTACCTACACCACCAGCTCCAATAACGATTACATCAAACACGTTGGTCATGATTACACTTCTAAACTGAATCGTCAACACTGAATCGTCAACCCAGACTTCACTCAGAACACCTAGTTGACCGACAAAACTGGCTAAACTCTAACCAGTGCCATGACCAGGAAACTGTGATTGACCGACAAAACCTACTCACCCTTAACCACTGGAAGGGTCAGAAGACCTGACCCCTGCATTGCCTAAAATCCTGTGAGCGGTTTCCATGCCCAATGCAGAATCGTTTGTCAGTCGATCTGCTCGGAATATTCTAAATTCCCATCACAACGGCATTGTCAATCATGGCAATATAATAGCGATCTGGATCATAATAAATGTGCCCCAAGTGTCATGATCGGCTATTTCAAAACCCGCATATTGAAAGGGTTTTAGAATGTTATCACTAACCTGGGGCACGACTGAAACACCTAGCCATTCCTGTGTCACGCAATACTAGGCTTTTTACCCATCCCCGCCTTTTTCAAATATCTAATTTTGGCAGGAAAGAATCAAAGGACAGCCCTGCGATCGCCCAACAAAGAGCTTAGGCTGGATGCTTCGGTGCTGCGCGGACTAATAGACCGCCTCTTCTTCAGTCTCTTCCTGAAGCCTGGGTGCAGCCGCAGAGCTAGACTTAAGTTCAATGACGGCGTACTCTTCGCCCAAACCTCGGTATAAGCTATAGCACATGATTAAAAGCACAATTGCAAAGGGTAATCCAGTTGTAATTGCGGCTGTTTGCAATGCGGTTAAGCCACCCCCCAACAGTAACACCGCGGCTACAACACCCTCCATCACAGCCCAGAATACCCGCTGAGGAATGGGAGAATCTAGCTTACCCCCAGAGGTTAAGCTGTCTACTACTAGCGAACCAGAATCCGATGACGTAACGAAGAAGACGACAACCAAAATAATACCCACAAATGAGGTAATTCCAGTTAGAGGAAGTTGCTGAAGCATGACAAATAAGGCAGTAGCAACTTCAGCATTAACGGCATCTGAAATAATTCCTGCGCTCGCGCTCAGTTCTAAATTGAGAGCCGTGCCGCCAAACACTGACATCCACAGGAATGTTAGCAGCGATGGCAGCAGCAATACACCCAAGATAAACTCTCGGACGGTGCGCCCTTTAGAAACACGAGCAATAAAAATTCCTACAAAGGGAGACCAAGATATCCACCATCCCCAGTAAAATACCGTCCAGCTACTCTGCCAGTTTGTCGATTGAAAGGTTTCAGTCCAAAAACTAAGTGTGGGTAATGATGCTAGGTAATATCCAGTTGTTTGGACAAATGTGCCCAGCAGGAAAATGGTCGGCCCTACCAGTAGCACAAAGACCATGAGGATGCCTGCGAGAATCATGTTTAGCTCGCTAAGCCGACGTACCCCAGCATCTAAACCAGAGACAACTGACGCAGTTGCAAATCCGGTAATAATGGCAATGAGTCCAATTTGGACGGGCGTGTTGATTGGCAGGTCAAATAAGAAGTTGAACCCTGCATTGACTTGTTGAACCCCGAAACCTAGGGAAGTCGCCAGACCAAAGAGGGTGGCTGCCACAGAAAGAACATCAATCGTATTTCCGATCCACCCATAGATGCGATCGCCCAAAATCGGGTAAAATACAGAACGGATGGTCAGAGGCAGCCCGCGATTGTAAGCGAAAAAGGCTAATGCTAAACCCACCAATGCATAGATGCCCCAGGCATGAAGTCCCCAGTGAAAGAAGGTCACACTAAGGGCTTGTTGGGCGGCATCGTTGCTGCTCGGCTGGATCACGCCCAAGACCGTCGGGGGCGTTTGGAAATGGTAAATCGGCTCAGCTACGCTCCAAAACATCAGCCCAATTCCCATCCCAGCAGATAGCAACATAGCCACCCAGGCAAAGGTCGGAAATTCTGGACGCGCATCCTGTCCGCCAATGCGCACCGTTCCAAATTTGCTGAGCGCCAGTAGTACAGCAATTCCTAGATAGAGGCTGACGGCTAAGATAAAAAACCAGCCCATTCCTTCAGAAATGATGGTTTGAATCTGACCAAACGTCGTCTCTGCTGGCTCTCTAAAAATCACAGTGAACGTAACAAAAAGCAGGATGAGAATGCCAGAAGCGATGAATACTTCGGGGTGAAAGTCAAATCCTGGAAAGTGAGTAACGTTTCTGTCGCCGGGTGTTCGGCGATTCTTCGGCGGCTGCGATCGCCCGTTCGGCGAATCATTCATAGACATGAACTGACGTCTCCTCATACATAGGTAAACACACAAAAACTCAACGAGTGCTTAGGTAAGCAACTCCGTTGAATGCCATGATCCGTAGCTATCCGACAGATAGAGCGAACCATTGAAACTCCGGCAGCGTTTTCAGCCAGGAGATTCTTGACATCGGTATTAGCCTACCGCCAAGTAGGAAACTCTGTCCCACACTTTCGATAATCTTTAGAGGATTCCTTACCCATATAAAATCGACAATAGTATACAACCCCTGTGACGCTTGGGCTTTCGTTCCTCCTGTTAGCCAACACAGCATACCGGCTAATGACATTACATTTTGTAAACTTGCGTGACGGCTGCCATGCCGCGAGCCATCAGCAGCGCTAAAAAACCTTACAGGTTCACCCGCCTAGCCCCAGATGGATCAGGTCGTAGATATCCTAGCGCCATCACCCTCTGAGACCCCTAATCGACTGTCCACCATTCTGCATTAGTCACAGAATCCCCTGTCCCACAGATTTCAATCCGTGTAGACCTGCCTAATCACTGAGGTTTCACAGGTTTCATCAGTCATCTAGAGATCCGGATTTAAGATTTCTAAACCTATTGGAAGCTGTACAGCACACATTAACTTCACGCATTGACTTAATGATAATAAAGACTGGTTTCTCGATAAATCTGTTGCTCACGATACAGTTGTCACTACAAGTTTAAAGAGCTAAGACTGATCGCTAATCTCCTAAACAATTCGATGACAATTCGATGATTTTGACATCACGATTTAATCCTATCCCTCTGGCGGACTATAGCTCAACAAAACTATTAGGCAAACTTATTAAAAATTTCTTTAGAAATGTTATGCAGACAACAAAATTGAGAAATGGATCCTCGTATTTTCTTTTAAGACTTGTAATTACAAGTTGATATTCCTTGATAGCCTTTCTTTGAAGTGCTTTTCCCTACGTTTCCCTGTGATTGTTGGTTAATTCTTGTAGAGCTTTGTACAAGCTCTCTCTTGTTATTACAACTCAAGACTTGCTGCGATCGCTCCCCTGTTTGGAAAACTATTTTGTATATCTTCGAGGTTAGAGATGCCTATGTCCCAGCTCAATGTTCTGGATTCTGATTCAGACAATTGTCCTGAACCCCACGCCGACATATTAGAGACCCTGCCGTCTAGAATCTCAGATTCTATTCCAGAATCGGTATCTGAATTGATTAGTGGATTGCCCTCGGAAGCGTACACCAGCCTTCAATTTTTGGAGCTTGAACGACAGACCATATTTACTCAACATTGGGTCTGTGTAGGATTGGCAAGTGATGTAGCAGATCCGGGGGATGTTGTTCCGGCAGATGTGGCTGGGATACCCATTGTATTAGTGCGCGATCGCCAGGGAACCCTGCGAGCGTTTCATAATATTTGTAGCCATCGGGGCATTCAGTTGGTGAGTCAACCCTGCCAGAAACAAGGACTGATTCGCTGTCCTTATCATTCCTGGTCGTACAGTCTAGATGGATCCCTGAAATCAACTCCGCATTTTGGCGGTTATCATCAGGATAGCTATGATGGATTCGATCGCTCCAGCAAGAGATTACAGTCTATTCAGTGCGATCAGTGGTTGGATTTGGTATTTATAAATTTATCTGGGACTGCTCCACCGTTACTAGACTATATGCAGCCGATTGTGGAGCGATGGTCAGATTATGATCTGAGTCTACTGCGCAAAGGTAACGAAGTATCGTTTGAATGCCAGGCTAACTGGAAATTGGCGGTTGAAAACTTTTCAGAGAGCTATCACTTAGCGTGGGTGCATCCGTCGCTGAATGGCTGCTCACGGATGGAGGATCATTTTTGGTTTGATGTTGGGGCGGATCATGTAGGACAGGGTAGCCTGCGGTATATATCTGGCACAATAGACGGGCGATCGCTCCCGACGTTTCCAAACCTGGAAGCGATCTCTCGCACGACGGTAGCGGAATATGTTTCGATCTTTCCCAATGTGATGCTAGGAGTTCATCCTGATTACTTTTTAGTTTTTATTGTAAATCCGCTGGCGCCCGATCGCACCCATGAGCGAATGGCATTTTATTTCATTGGAGATGCGGCAATGATGCCTGATTACGAGGCACTGCGGCAGTTGCCCGTTAATCTTTGGACAGAAACTAACCACGAAGATATTGATGTTATTCAACGAATGCAGATTGGACGGCGATCGCCTGCATTTAATGGGGGATGCTTTTCGCCCGCCCTCGAAAAAACAGTACATCAGTTCCAGCAATTGGTTCATCGAGCTACTCATTCCTTCTCTTCTCCTGATATTTCACAAGCTGCATTCCCCGCAGCGTCGCTATCCGCTTAGTTAGCTGAAATTCTTACCTGTATTATATTGTTGTCCCGCTGTCATTCTGTGGAGAACCTGACATGAAGTCCACTGCCTCACTGGTTGTTATTGGAGCCGGTATTGTGGGTTGCAGCACAACCTATCATCTGGCGAAGTTGGGTTGGCGCGATATCGTTGTAATTGATCAAGGGCCATTATTTGCGACTGGTGGTTCGACATCTCATGCGCCTGGATTGGTATTTCAGACAAATGCCTCTAGAACCTTATCCTTACTGGCTAAATATACGGTAGAACTATATAACCAGCTTGAATTAGACGGCGATCGCGCGTTTTATCCAGTTGGGAGTATAGAAGTGGCCTACACTGAGGAACGGTGGAAAGAACTGCACCGTAAACTAGGTTGGGCAAAGTCGTGGGGCATTGATGGCGCATCACTTATTTCTCCAGAAGATGCAAAAGCTATGATTCCGCTCCTGGATGAGCAGCGAATTTTGGGAGCCTATCATGTAAAAACAGATGGTGTAGCGAAGGCACTAAGGGCGGCAGAGGCGATGGCGCGGTCTGCGATCGCACAGCAGGCGGCCGAATTCTACGGACATACCCTTGTTACTGATGTTGAGGTCGTCAACGGTCAGGTAGCAGCGATCGCCACAAATCAAGGTCGCATTGAAACGAGTAAGGTACTGGTCTGTGCAGGAATGTGGGGGCCGCGCATAGGACGCATGGTAGGTGAAATCATCCCGTTGACTCCAGTCCAGCATCAGTATGTCAAAACGGGGCCGATTCCAGAACTGAAGGGAGCGATCGCCGAAGTTGAGCATCCTATTTTGCGGCATCAAGACCGCTCAATGTATTTCCGTCAGGATGGGGAATGTTATGGCATCGGCTCCTATCAACACGAACCGCTGCTAGTCGATCCAGAGGATATTCTTAGCCCCGAACAAGCTCCAGTCATGCCATCGGTGCGATCGTTTACTGAAGAGCATTTCAAGCCAGCCTGGCAATCCACAATTGAATTATTACCTGCTTTAGAGGGTGCTGACCTACCTTATAAAATAAACGGAATGTTTTCGTTTACACCTGATAGTCATTCTGTTATTGGAGAATCGTCGAAGGCTAAAGGATTTTGGATGGCTGAGGCGGTCTGGGTAACGCATGGCGGCGGTGTAGGTAAGGTTGTGTCAGAGCTGATGACGACTGGAGTGCCTAGCCTAGATTTGCATGAAGCTGATATTCATCGCTTCTCACCCGTTACCCAAAGCCGCGACTATATCCTGAAAGCCGGGGCTCAGCAATACGACGAGGTGTACGATATTATTCATCCGCTGGATCAGCAAACCCATTCCCGTGAGATGCGCGTCAGTCCATTTTATCCTCGTGAACAAGCTCTTGGCGCAGTCTGCTTTGTGAGTGCTGGCTGGGAGCGTCCTCAGTGGTATGAGAGTAACAGATCCTTACTTGAGAATTACATAATTCCTGAACGCACTGGATGGGAAGCCCGCAACTGGTCGCCTATTCAAGCGGCTGAACACCTAGCAACTCGCGAACGGGCCGGGTTATTTGACTTAACTCCATTTGCTAAGTTTGAGATCACTGGAGCAGGAGTTGTAGACTATCTTCAGCATCTCTGTGCTAATGATATTGACAAGCCTATCGGTAAGGTTATCTACACGGCGATGCTGGATACGAATGGCGGGATTATGTGTGATTTAACTGTAAGTCGATTGGATCGCGATCGCTTTTGGGTTGTAACTGGGGGCGGTGTAGGTGCCCATAACTTAGCCTGGATGAAGGCTCATTTACCCAGAGATGGCTCGGTAACGATTACAGATGTATCATCAAGCTATTGCTGTGTGGGGCTATGGGGCCCAAATGCGCACGAGGTTCTACAATGCCTAACCACAACAGATGTCTCACAACCTGCATTCCGATTTTTTACTGCCAAATCCATCCAAATTGGCGTGATCCCTGCATTAGCCGTTCGTGTATCTTATGTGGGTGAGTCTGGCTGGGAAATTTATGCGCCGATGGAGTCAGGTCTAAAGCTGTGGGATCTGTTGTGGGAAGCCGGACAGCCCTACGGTTTGATTCCAGCAGGTCTGGGCGCTTTTGAGTCGCTACGTTTGGAAAAGGGATTTTTGCTATGGGGATCGGATATCCATACGGAGTACGATCCCTATGAAGCAGGGTTAGGATTTGCTGTGAAACTGGACAAAGGCGATTTCATTGGGCGAGATATCTTACTCCAGCGCAAAGATTATCAAAGTCGATGCATGACGTATTTAACTTTAGATGATCCGTCGGCAGTTGTTATGGGAAAAGAACCAATTTCGGCGGATGGCAAAGTGTTGGGCTATGCAACAAGTGCTGGTTATGGATATAGCCTAGGGCGTTGTGTGGTCTATGCCTACTTGCCACTGTCGTATTCAACACCAGGTACAAAGGTAATTGTAGATTATTTCGATCGCACCTACACCGCCACAGTTGAGAAATCTCTGATGTAAAAGCTGTCTTACCTACAGCGTGATGGAGGATGCTGATATAAAACTTGGCCACGTTCATCTGTGTTAGCCTACTATAGCAATCCTATTTGGATTGTGAGAAGGATTCCGCAGGAATCCTTCTCACA
>CAYSIR010000145.1:0-10387 GCA_964431105.1 uncultured Leptolyngbya sp.
CTAAAATCACGTTGCAACGATGCTAGTTATAGCTTCGTACTTTATCAATAAAGTGGAATAACTAGCCTTCATTTCCTTCCAGTTAGCGTTCTAAGCCATCAGCAAATATCAACGCAGCATCAACACAATAATCTAGTCATTCAAAGCCCAATGACTTCTAAATAGTCGTTCACTTTAGACTGAATGTTGATGCTATTTTCAAACTTAGTTAAACAAATTCAAACAGATTCAAATAAACTTAATCCAATCGGTTTAATCCAATCGGTCAAGTTAACGAAGTAATGATTGACAAGACGCCATTAGAATTAGGAAAGATCAATCCATTCTGACAATGGTTCGCCTTCAAAAGGCTGTACCCCAATGTTGGGATATTGATCGTCTTGTGGACTGAACAGGCGGGCAACCCCTTCTGAGAGGTATTGCACTGCATCAGCCGTCATCTTAAAAATATTCATGATCACTGTCCTCTTCGCCGTTGATGACAATTAATAGCGATTTACAACCACCCAAGTGAATCCATACAGGTTGACTATGGTTTGAGGGATGTAACAGTTAAACGTAGGCGATCGCAATTGTAGAAAAATAATGTTTTTTGGGTACTGCTTGTGGATGCACGAAGCTTGATCCCCTACATATTCATCATAAAAGAAATGACTTAATCCCACTGTTAACTCTTGATAAGTGCTGCGAATTAACTGTGATATTTAGTTACTAAATGATGCTTAACGGACTGCCCAAAAACCTACGCTAGCTACGAAAACTGCTCTACTACAAAACTTTAGGCAATTTAAAGGTGGGAGTCTGCCACCGGCTAGAGGATTTGCAAACAGGATATGCTCTCATTTCAAGGGTGTGTTGATTGGTCTGCGGTGGTAGTTAAAATCGCTTTGGGGACGGGGTCAGCACAGCTTGAATACAGTGTGCCAATTGTTCAGCGCTATCAGCGATCGCTAGGTTTTGGCACGCCCGCGCCATTTTTTGTAAATGCTCTGGCGAATTCAATAACCCCATCACCTTTTCCCGCAGCACATCGGTCGTGAGGGCAGACTGCTGACATACGATCGCTGCACCAGCCGCCGCAAAAATAGCGGCATTATAAGTCTGATGGTCTTCGGCAGCGTAGGGGTAGGGAATGAGAACCGACGGGGTTGAGGTGATGGATAATTCAGTCAGAGTTCCAGCTCCGGCCCGTCCAATCATTAAATCAGCCCGCTGTAACAGCCCCGCCATATTGTCATAAAACGGCATGGCAATGTACTGCGGATGTTGAAGTGAATCCACATCAGGATCATTGGTTCCGGTCAGATGCACTACCCATGCACCATGCTGAAACCAGGCGGGTGCTGCCGATCGCACCAATCGATTCACTGCAACGGCTCCCTGACTGCCGCCCACAATAGCAATCAGGGGAGCATTCTGGGGGATGTCAAGATTCAACGCGGGTTGAGAGTAGCGAAATTGCTCTCGGACAGGGGTGCCAACACAGACGGTTGTGGCGTGAGGCAGATAAGTAGCGGCTGCATCAAAGCCCAGGGCAACGGTGCTGCACCAAGGACTCAACCATCGAGTGACTTTTCCGGGAAGCGCATTGGACTCGTGCAAAATAGTGGGCAACCCGAGCGATCGCGCTGCAATAATGGCAGGAGCAGCAATATATCCACCCGTTGTGAACACTCCCTGAAATTGCCCCTGTCTCAGCAACTGCCGCACGGTTAGAATCGCTTTGGCCAGTTTGTTAAAAACCCCTAGTGTAGACAGTCCGCGCCGTTGGATGCCTTCAAAATCAATTAAATGGAGCGGGTAGGTATTGGGAACCAGTTCGGTTTCAAGACGATTTGGCACCCCAAGCCACTCAATGCGGTAGCCAGCTAGTTGCGCTGCAGTGGCGATCGCTGGAAAGAGGTGTCCGCCTGTACCGCTAGCAGCCACCAATAGCTTTGGAGAGGACTCAGGAAAAGACATGGGTTTCATCGTTTTCAAACCGTTGTTCAGCCTCAATCCTAACCTGTGCCATGACCGATGCATCATAATGTAGTCAAGACTTTAGAGCATGACCTCAGAGGATGACTGGGGGATAAGGGCTAAATTGCAAAAGTGATCTGCTCCCTATTTGTGAACTGGATTAATCATTCCAATAATCTTCAAGGGACGCTTTAGCATCGGGCGATCGCCTGCGTCCCGTTTGTCGGGCCTCACGCCAGCTAGAGCGAACGGTTGAACCGGATTCATTGGAGGGCGTGGGTTCAAGATCCATGCGTCTCATGCGCTGCTGCACATCTTCCAACAGTTTGCGGTTTGCAGACATGAGATCGGCAACCAAACCAAAAATCCAAAGCTGCACCCCAATCAAAATCAAAATAGCCGCCAAAATTAGGCTAGGAATGCGAGTGCGATCGCTGCCCAGCAGCCAGAACACAACCCACCGGATGCTCAGCACAGCGCCCATGCCAAATGGAACACTGCCCAGCAGCATAAAAAACCGCAGGGGTTTGTAGACCATAAAAATCCGAAAAATCGTCAGGATCGATCGCTGGATGTAAGACGGAATACTCTTGACCAGGCGCGACGGGCGGGCCACATAGTTGGTGCGAACTGGAACCGAGGTAATGGCGATCCCTTTCTGACCTGCCTGGATGATGGTTTCGAGGGTGTAGGTGTAGCTGTTGAACACGTTGATTTGTAGGGCGGCACGGCGGCTGAAGGCCCGAAACCCGCTCGGTGCATCTGGAATATTGGTACTGCTGGCCAGCCGCACTACCCAGCTTCCTAGGTTTTGCAGCACCTTTTTAATGGGTGAAAATTGTCGAGTTTGCCAAATCGGGCGCGCACCCACCACAATCTCTGCTTCGCCGTTCAAAATCGGAGCAATCAGAGTGGGGATGTCATCAGCGCAGTATTGATTATCGGCATCGGTATTCACAATAATGTCGGCCCCGGCACGGAGGGCAGCTTCGATGCCGGCCATGAAGCCTTTGGCGAGGCCCTGATTAGTCGGCAGTCGCACAATATGATCGACACCATTGGCTTTAGCGACTTGAACGGTGCGATCGCGGCTGCCATCGTCAATAATCAGCCACTCAATGCGATCGACACCGGGCAACTGCCGCGGCAAGTCAGCCAGGGTTGCGCCGAGGGTTTCTTCCTCGTTGTAGCAGGGAATTTGAATGATGAGCTTGGTCATATGGCGTTAAGCAGAGAGCTTAGGGATTTTGGGAGGACGGCTTCCCAGAAAAAATCCCATGTCCTAAATAAAATGGCGACTGCCATACAATGCCTATTGAATAATGCACAACGCAATGTTAGACGTTGGCGAGCCTTCTGAATTATCCCTCTAAACGCGGCGTTTGCATGGGTCGTTGAACGCATTTGTGCCGCCAACGGTGGGCGGGGTGGTGTTTTGAAATGAGTAAAAACTACCCAAGCCGCCGCTGGCATCGGTGACGCATTTTTAATAAAAAGAACCTAGCCTTCTAAGAAAACTAGGTTCTTTTTTGTCATAAACAAATTATTAGAGTTCAACGGGCCCTTTCTATCGGTTCAACTCGCTGGGAATGCGATCGCCAAAGAGCGTGAAATACAACATCCGATAGATATCAGTATTTAAAACTCCGGTAGTCGGCAGCAATTCTTCTGCATTCAAGCCTGCACCGCGAGCAATGATGCCACTGCCAACGTCATCACCAGATGCCCACTCAATCGCAAAGGGCAGAGAAACCCCATTCATATCCGGTGCTGACATAAACGGCATCGTGCCAGTGCCATCCACTCCATCAATAGCAGAGCCGCTCTCTGGATCGTTAGCAGGGAGTGGCTCATCAGCCGAGTCAACATCCAGAAGCTGCATCCCGCCCGCATTGCTGTCGCTAGTCGTGACCATGAACGTGCGAGGATTTTCGGCAATGAAATCAAGAATGACCCCAGCCGCATCATCAGCGCGCTTGAATGCTTCTAGGCAACCTGACGCATTGAGGTAGTTGCACATATTATCGGTGCCTTCTTCCTCGATCACCGCGAAAAAGCCATTGGGATTACGGGAGATTCGCTCCAGGGTAAATTCTGTCATCTCAGCAATGGTGGGAGCACTAGGAATGAAGTTAGGCAGTCCTTCAGCCCGCAGGTCTTCCTCCGGGCGATCGTAGAAAGTATCCTCTACGTTGAACACCCCTAAAACTCTGGATGCATCATCTGGCAGGGCCAGCAGTTCATCACGAGTATAAACAACTACATACCCATTCGCTTGAGCTTCTTCAATCAGGTTGCGGCCATCCGTGCGCTTTCCTACCCCAAAGCGTCCTTGCACGCCCTCCGGCAGTAACCACTCTTCGCCTGCGCCTAAAAGGATATCAACTCCAGATTCAATAACTTGTAGGGCAATTTCTTCATATTCACGGCGACTGGTCGCCTCGGCAACAAAGGCAGACGTTCCGGGTTCTATTATCGACCCCGACTGAACCAGAGCCGTACCTAATCCTGCATTAACCGCATCTTCCATGACGGTGTTGAATGTGCCATTCGCAGAGGGATACTCGTTCCCGTCTGGATCTAGCCCAAGGGAGCCACCATGAACGCGGGTTCCAGTCGCGTGGGTTACAGCTCCAGCGTTAGAGGTGCCGCTCAACAAATCAAGGTGGTGTCCACGATAGGTCGTTATCGTCGGGATGCGATCCCAATTCAGTTCACCATCAGGGCCATAGTAAAGAATGCGAGTAACATCCCAATGCGCTGAGGATGTCCCATCGGGATGAAAAAATATAGCGCTATTGCCTGTTGGTGTAGGTGCAGTTTGGGCCACAGCCGGTTGCAAAAACGTGAAGGGTGTCAGACAAGCAACAGCAGCTAATGTTGCTCCTGACAGAAATTGCCACTTTCCACTCATGACTGGTTGCTTTACTCCTCGTGTAGTCAAGCTTTGTACAAAACAGTTGGAGCGTAGCACGAGAACTTTGCGAAGCCATGTTTTCTAAATTACATTGCTTTTTCGAGCATTGCATCAATGGTTAGATGTGAACGCAGCCATCACAATTCTCTTTGGATTATGGTAGAGAGTCCTGCGGCCTCCTTATTACGGCACCCATTTTTATTTACAACCCATTTAGGGCTGCCTTACTTCAAATGTGGGAGTTTGGTGATTCACGGTTGTTGAGGGGGAGCCAATGAAGTGCCGTCCGCAGACGTTACATTTTGGATGGGGCGGTAGTGAAGCCGACTGAATAGCGTCGCAGTTCCCATAGCCAAAAATTATCTTCCTCAAACCGTAGATCAGCGCGAAATCCCTGCCGCTCTATTTCCCTCACTAGGGCGCGATCGGGGCTGAAAACTAGGACAGTACGGGCATCAGTTGGCAATGTGGGGATGTGGGGGGACTGTACCAGTTGCAGGCGCAGATCGGGGGGCAGTTCGTAGCTGAGGGTGAGCATTCGGCAGGCGTAGCAGTCGCTCAGTTCGGTGGAGTCATCGCTGACTAAGATGGGGCGATCGCCCTCGATGATGACGTCCTGCACGGCTGCCACAATGCGATCGTTGTGTAAATGCTTATCGGGACTTTTGTTCCACCACAGGGTGGCTGAACGGCTGATGCCGCAGGACAGGATGCCGCAGGACAGGAGCGCTACGGTGAGGATACGCCAGCGGATGGGATGGGGTTTTTGGCGCGATCGCTCCGCCAGGGTGTAGGCCACTGCCAACAGCAGACTAAAGTAGACCGGCATCATGTAGCGGGCGGTTCCCGATCGCTGTCCGCCCAGCACCACATCGGGCAGGATGAACAGCAGCGCTGGGATGGATGCCGTCAGCACAAGGTAGCGGGCGGTGATGGTTGGGGCATGAACGGCTGTCCAGTAGATGGAGTAGGCGATGAGGATGGCGATCGCCAGCATTAGCACGATCGCGGGAGAGGTCAGGTAGCGATCGCCCAGATTCAGATCCAAAAATTGGTTAATCGGGTAAAGCAACCAGCGCAGAATCAGCCAATCCAACGAAAACCGTTCGCTGACCCAGGAGGCGGTACTGGTGACGCGCCGGGCATGAACCGCCATGACCCATAGCCACGGCGAAAATAGGGCGATCGCCCCCGCTGAAGCGAGCAGGTAGGGCCACAGCAGTCGAGTGGAGCGATCCCGCCAACTGGCAACCGCCACGATCGCCCCGTGGGACAGCGCTACCATCGCCGTTAGTAAAAACGTGTAAAAACTGGTGGTTAGCAGCAGGGCGTAGAGTCCCCAATTGAGCCAATTGTTGGGAGGCTGCTTGTGCCGCATGGCCCGCAGCAGCGTGGCTCCCGATGCGATCGTTAGCACCATCCATAGGCTGTACTGCCGGGCTTCTTGGGCATACAAAACCTGGAAGGGCGACACCGCTACGAAGGCGATCGCCAGCCAGCGCGGTTCCGGTTGCTCGAACAATTCCTGCCCTAGCCAATAGACTGCCGGGAAGATCAACAGGCTGAACAGGGCCGAGAGCGATCGCAGCGGAATGGGGGATAGCGTATCCGATCCCCAAAACTGCGTCCAAACTCGTCCAATCAAAAAATAAAGCGGCGGATGTTGGGGCGAGTCGGTGAGCGATCGCAGGGTATCGCGCCAGGGGCGTTGCGGTTGCTGATAGCGGTAGAGGTCAGCAACGGTCAGCACGTCGCCATCGTACACCTCCGCTACCAGTTCGGTTTCGCTGTAGCCAGCAATCCGCAGCGATGTATAGGTTTCATCAATCCAATAAATTTTTTGCCCCAGTCCGCTGAAGCGAAAGATCATTCCCAGCACCATCAAGGCGATCGCGCCCCATCGTATCCATTGCCTTATCCACTGCCGCCGCGTCATTTTTCCACTCCCACAGTTGCAGATCTGTCCCGTCGAATTGCGATCGCAGCATTCCCAATTCACCTAAACGCTGCTGCAAATCATCGGAGGCATCAAAGACCCAAGCCGTTTTAATGGTGGACCAATCGGGAAAGCGCTGACCAACTGTTGCCGCTTGGTCATCCAGTCGAGTTGGGCTAAGATTTTGCAGGCGATCGCGGCTGGGGGCAATCAGGTAAAGCCGCACTGAATCATCGAGTTCATAACTGAGCGCAATGGCGCGCACAGGGGTGGTATCGCTGATGATGTGGATGTGATCCCCGGCACGGATGCGATCGGCGATAGCAAGATACTCCCGTGCTTTGCCGCCGTTGACCCAGGGCACATCGGTTTGCGACACGCCGACCAAACTGCCCGCCACTGCCCCTACCAGGAGGATAGCCCAGCCAAAACGCCAGCAGTGGTAGCGCCACCGCCGACTTGAATTCAAGCCTTCTGCAACCCAAAGGGCGATCGCCAACTGCATTCCCAGAAACACCGGGATCATGTAGCGGACACGAGTGGATTGGGTGCTACCGGTCAGCACATCGGGCACAATCAGCGCGATCGCCGGAACCCCAATCAGCATCAAAATCAGCCAGCGCTCCGGCTGGGATCGCCGCCATAGCCCAATCAGCGCGGCAGCAATCACCACCGCCAGCACCCCATTCGCCACAGTCAGGTCAGCATTAAAGAAAACACGATTGGTAATCCGCAGAATGTCGCCAAACCAGTCGGATAGGGTGCGATCGCTCTGGGCTTTCTCTACGGCATCCTGTACCCGATCAAACCGCGACACCAGCACCCCCAGCCACGGCAGCCATAGCAACAGCGCGATCGCCACAGACCGCCCATACTGCCCGATGGCTTTGATGCGCCAGGAGTCGCGGGCCAGCACGTACAATCCTTGGCTAATGACCACCAGGCTGAAAAGCAGATGGGTATACAGTCCAAGGGTGAGGGTGAGGGTGTAGCTAAGCCATGATCGTTGGATAGATGGAGACAGCGATCGGGCGACGGGCAATGTCGCGGCGCTAGTTTTGACAACCCGCACCAATCGCCAACTGGACAATACCGTTAGCAAAATCCATAGGCTGTACTGTCGGGCATCTTGGGCATAGAGGACATGCAGCGGCGAGACGGCCAGCAGGGCGATCGCCGCCCAGGCAGATGTCGCACCGAAGGCATCCCACATGAACCAAAAGGCGATCGGCAAGACGGCCACGCTCAGCACCACCGATAAGCTACGCACGGTCAGAATGGGGCGACGGCTGAACAGGCTCCATAGCCGAGTCCAGCCGCGATTGAGAGCATAGTACAGCGGTGGATGTTCGGGATGATCCGTCAAGACTTGGATGGTTTGATCCCAACCAGGGGTCGCGGCAGGGGTTTGATACTGTTGCAGAGCCGAGGGACGGATGGGCTGTCCGGTGTACTGGTCTTCAACGATGGTCAGCTCAGAATAGCCAGAGATGCGCAGCGCAGTCAGCACTTCGTCACCCCAAAAAAATCGATGTTCGATCGGCACAACGCGCAGCAATACGCCAATCACCACCAGGGCGATCGCCAGTTGGCGCAACCGTGGTAAAACCGATCGATGGCGAGTAGGAACGTTAAACGTCATGGATGGTTGGCGGGTGAGGGGGTGGAATTATTAGGGTAAGTGAGCGCCATCCCAGATCGTATAGCGAATCAGGGCTTCGTCCAACACAGCTTCGGTCAAATCGGCGTGGCTAAAATTAGCATGGCTTAGGTTTGCGCCGCGCAGGTTTGCGCCTTTAAGACAAGCACCGCTAAAGTCTGCCCCTTGCAGGTTTGCGCCTCGGAGTTTGGCGCGGGGTAAGTTGGCATTTTGGAACTGCGATCGCTGGAGACTGGCCCAGCGCAGATCACCGTTGGTCAACTCCGCCTCTCGAAAGTCCGTCATCACGCCGTAAGCCCGCACCAAGTTGGCGGCCGTTAGGTTAGCAAAACGGAAGGTTGCCCCGTAGAGTGAAGCACTGACCAGTTGGGCTTGGTTGAAATTCGCGGCTTCGGCGATGGCATGGTTGAGATGAGCGGAAATGAGATGGGCTTCATTGAACTGCGCTTGGGACAGTTGGGCGTGATCGAGTAGGGCTTGACCCAGATGTGCCCTATATGCATCCGTGTGGGTCAGGTCGGCATCGGTCAAATCCGCACACCACAAAATAGCTCCGGTCAGATTGGCACGGGTGAAACGGCTTTGGCTGAGGTCAGCGTAGGCTAGGCGAGCATAGGACAAATCTGTTCCCACCCATTCCGCCTGCTGCCCGGCCGCGTGGCTGAGTTCCGATCGCGACAGGTTGGCATTGCTGAAGATGCTGTGGGTAAGGTTGGCACCCATCAAAACCGTTTGACTTAAATCCGCACCGTAGAAATCAATGCGGCTCAGATCAATGTTTTTGAAATAGATACCACCCAGACGACTTTCGCTCAGATCCAATCGCTTATGGGGATGGTGCGATCGCCAGTCATGCCAGCGATCGGGCCCCTGTTTGAGTAATGCCAGATGGTCAGCATTCGCCATGATGCGCTCCTTGGGGCTATTCCTTGCCGCTAGAACCGTGATCCCGTCCGGGCAAATTTTCTAAAGCCGCGATCGCCGCAGACGACCCCGCCAAAATATCCCGTTCCTCACCTCCTAGGTACAAGCGCCCAAAACTACCCACCGCCCCAACCTGCAAAATATTGATCAACGCCGCTTTTTCAGCTTCATTAGCTGCCAGAGCTGCATAGGCAGCGGGCTGCACTTCCAGGACATATAGCGTTTGCCCTGCCAAAATCATCTGCCCTCGCCGATTGCGGTTAATCAACTGAGCTTGGTGAGCATCAATGTTGCGAATAATCTGGCTGGAGACAATGCGCGGTCGCAGACAGTCCCGCTGACTCACGCCCAAGGCTTCTAAAATGGCTCGCCCCGCTGCGCGGGCTTCACCTTGGTTCGTAGAATGCACTTCCAGCAGCCCATACAGCCGTTCTACAAACTGCACGCCCGGCCGCACGACTGCCGACTTCAGCGCAACATCGGTAATTCGATTAATTTCCACACCGGGCGAAATTTCGATCCAGAGGGATGCATCACCCGGCAACGGCAGAAACCCCAATGAAACAGTGCCAATGTATGCAGCGTGTTGGGGTTGCAGGCTATCTAAATAAACGTAGCTTCGTAGTTCTGCCCCCAAAGTGTTTCTCCGTTCTCGATCGTGTTGGCTTGCCCACCGAGCGTTTGGCGATTTCAATTGATCCCTTATCCATAAAGTCGGGGATCGAGTATCTAACTCCAGATGGGCTTTCGGTTTGCAACCTGAGTGTACCGCGCTATGCGATCGCAATGGACGCTGAGATTTCATCCAAATGGCGCAGCGGAGTTGTGCCCGGCCAGCCGATCCTTCAAAATCAGGGTCTGACCACTAAACATCAGCCCAACACCATAGCGCTAAGCAGAAAGCTTAGGCATCTTTTGTGGGACAGCTTAGGACAGCTCAGCCATCCTAAAAACGAAAAAGATTCCATGTCCTAAACAAAGGGGTTAC
>CAYSIR010000146.1:0-10237 GCA_964431105.1 uncultured Leptolyngbya sp.
GTGAGAAGGATTCCTGCGGAATCCTTCTCACAATCCAAATAGGATTGCTATATCTAATCCCCAGGAGGGGGGCAATTTCAGAGGGTTTGGGCTTAAAATTTCTAGAATGAGTAATTTCCTGATTGTCAATCCTACGTCTGGCCCGGACGACAATGCTCAGCTTTTGCCGAGTCTAATGGCTGCCTTAGAACAGCATGGCATTGACGTTGAGGTCTGCATCACTACTCCTGAAGAAGATGGTCAGGGGTTGGCGGCGGCGGCAGCTAAGGCCGGGGCTGACCTCGTGATCGCGGCCGGGGGCGATGGCACCATCGAAGCAGTAGCGCGGGGGCTAGTGCATACGCGGACGGCCCTGGGCATTATTCCCCAGGGCACCCGTAATAATATTGCTGCCAATCTCAACATTCCCACGGATCTTGACCAGGCAATTCAGGTTATAAAGGCAGGCGATCGCCGTTTTTTTGATATGGGAAAAGCCAACCATCACTACTTTATGGAAGTAGTCGGCATTGGTCTGGAGGCGACGCTGTTTCCTCACGGAGACAGCTTTAAAGAGGGTATGAAAAGCAATTTTTGGGCAGCGATCAAAAGCTTTTGCGTGGCGATTAAAACCTTCTTTCAATTTAGACGTCATGGTCTCATGCTGCGCTTTGATGGACGCCGGGTCTATCTCCGCACCCTACAAGTCAACGTTTGCAACAGTTCCCGCTACGGGGTGGACTTTGCCTTAGCGCCCCACGCCCAGATGGATGATGGCAAGCTAGATTTGGTCTACATTGATCAACCTTCAAAGTGGGATCACCTGCGTCAGTTCTTTGCTGCCATACGCGGGAACCATCTGCTCCACGATCGGCTTGGACTCCACCAAACTACTGCCGTTGAGATCAGCAGCTACCGCTCCCTCGATGTCCATGCCGACGGCAAATATATTGGCACCACTCCGGTGATGGTGGAAATTATCCCCCAAGCGATCGCCATCTGTGTTCCGACTCCTGAACTGCTAGAGGCTTTTACTCCAGAGACTCGGCTAGAGTCCGCTGATGCCAGTCAAACTGAGCAGACAGACCCATAGCCAAATACCGCCCGCCAGCCAACCGCTAAATACATCCGTGGGCCAATGTATACCAAGGTAAAGACGGCTAAGACCCACGCCCACAGTAACGGCTGCCACGACCGGAATGGTAATGCTTAGGGAAACACCAAAGTAGGCGCTGAGGTCGGCGGCTAACAGACCATAGAACGAAATGGCGCTCATGGAATGTCCACTAGGAAAGCTATAGTCCATCGGGCGCTTGGCAGACTCCCACAGATTGGGTCGCTGTCGCCGAAAGAATGACTTGAAGACGCCGTTGAGCAGCCACGAACCGCATAGCCCTAGGATTAAAATTAGTGCAGCGGCATCTTCTCCGCGATAGATCAGCATCCCACCTATACCTATCAGCAAAGGAATGGTTACTTCTCCTTGGGCTAGATAGGTGATGGCGGTAACAATGCGATCGCGAGTCGGGCTAGCCAGTTCTTTTAGGGTCAACAGGCATAGCTCTTCCACAGGACGCAATTGCTCGACCAACCAAAAGCGCCCCAAAATGGCCCCTAGCGTCAATACAACGGCCCCGGCCAACAGTCCAGCCAGTCCGTAGGGCAAAAACGCGATCAACGCCTGCCCCAGCCAGTCAATACGAGAGCTGAGATCGTCTATATAGGGTTCCACCAGCAGCGCGGAGAGAGTAACTAGCATTCAGAAATTTGAAATTGATACTTGAACGGTTAGACCATTTATAGTCCATCATTGCCCCAAGCTCACCACCAACGGCTCCACCACTTCAGGAACCAATCAGCGGTTCAACGCTTTGCCAATTGACTCGAACGCCTTTTGACCGAATCAACGAAATCTGCATCGAGGTTCTAAGCTGCTTTGGCAAGCGCGATCGCACCCTAGACACTCCCCCTGACCGAATGGCTCAGCCCATCAGAATTGCTGGTTACAATGTCGGTTTAGGGCGGTACGCGGCTAATGTTGGTTTGGGTGCAGCCGTTGCTTGGGTTGCCCATCCTAGCTTAGCGATCTAGGCGGCGATTGTTGCACAGCCGTGCGCAGCCGTTGCCAGGCGCTTAAGCCAACCATCAGGACAGAGCTAATGACCCCAATGCCAAGACCAATGCACGGGGGCGCTAGAGTTGGATGGCGATCGCCTTCAATAGGATACAAAATCCTCAAAGAAAGCAGCGCGCGAGCGCCGGTATAACTTAGTCATAGAGCAATAGCGCTCCGCCTTGAATCATCCTCCAGGCAGGCATATCGATAGTCTTTTGGTACAGATTTATGGCGAATTTATGGCGGACTAAACTGCGATCGCGTCGCTTTCAAATGCCGCTGATCTGATTGCATCGCTGGCTGCCCAGATAGTTAAGATAAGATTGACCTAGCTAAGATTGGCTTCAGGCAGTTCGCTCTAGAGTGCGGTTGGGTGAAACCCTAACGTATTCTTTTCTGTGCAAGAGTCTCATACTCCCAGTTTCCGTCCCCTTGCGGGGTTAACAGAACGTCCCACTTTAAAAATCTTCGACAATACCCATTTGTCAACACCCATTTGTCAGCAATGCCAACTCATGCATCACTGTACGATCAAAATGGACACAACTGGACTCGAACCAGTGACCCCTACGATGTCAACGTAGTGCTCTAACCAACTGAGCTATGCGTCCGTCAGGTCTTCCAATATGCCACATCATGACATGAAGATCAATCATTTCTGCAATTCCCTTGGAGATGTCCTAACGTTACCCCGCTGATCGCTGAGCCGGTTGCCTAACGCACACTAAATTCCACATGGTCTCGGCGGATGGTAACGTCATAGTCCCCAAAAAAATCATGACCCAGCAAGCCCAGCTCCAAATCCGGTGATGACACGGCAACCAAGACATTACGGGCAACTGCTCCACCCACCTCCATCGACTCGACATAGCCTAAATCAAATGTGACATTGCGGGCGCTAGCGGTCGAAACTTGGGTCTGCCCAACCGGTTCTACCCCAAGCACAGCCGCCATTACGGGCGTGATGACAGTGCCGCTGGCTCCAGTATCCACAATCATGGGAAACGATTGTCCACCATTGAAATTGACGTTGACAACGGGGGTACCCCCAGCCCGACCAATGATGGGCGTGCGAAACACACCAGAGGGATTGCCAGTTGAATCAGCGCGGGCGGCACTAGAAGGGCGTGGAGGGCTGCTGGGCTGGGCTGATGGGGCGTTTTGAGGTGTCACCACCACAATGCCATCGGAGCGAGTCGGTGCGGACTGGCTGGCTTGCTGTTGGGCGTAGTCTAAATTGCCTTGGTATTCAGCAATTTTGGCTTGGGCTTGGCTGTGGGTGGAATCGGAAGCGGGCACGGCTTCCAGCAAGGTGATGGCCTGCTGCCAGCGACTTACGACTAACCGCCAGTCGTCCTGGGAGAGGGCGTTCTGGGAGAGGTTGACAGCACTGGTGGCGCGATCGATCGCTTGTTGAAAATAGTTCGATGTTTCGGCGGGCGCTGTTGGTTCTAAATCTGCGGATTCAGTGGAGTCAGAGGGGGCTGAGTTGGAGTCCGCAGGGGCGGCTGTCTCAGGTGAGGCATTGGTTGAGGTCGTTATATCGCTAGGCTGACGGCAGGACATACTGCCAATCAGCAGTCCACTCAATAACAGGGTGAATCCGAGCGATCGCTTCATAGTCTTTAAGTTGAATAACGCCAGTGAGAATACAGCTACCTATAGCAGCGACCCATACCTGATGACAGCCATCATAGCCGTGACGATAGCGTTGTTACCTGATCAGCACCGTCACAAAATCTCGCAGACCATGGCAGACCGTGGCAAATCGTGGCAGACCGTGGCAAATCGCGGCAGACTGTTGTAATGCTGTCGCAGACCGTTGCAGACCGTTGCAGAACAGCCATCAATGGGGTACGGAGCAGGTCGTGAAGCAGGTCACGGAACAGCCCAACCGTCAGTAACCCGCTGGAATGTCAACAAACGGTGGATGCTTTTGGGGTCTTTTCACTTAATATGCCCTGATCCGAGCGTAAGATGAATGAGGCAAATTAAAAATGTGCTGAGAGGACGTTATGGTGTTTGGAAATACCAAGCCGGCGCTGCTTGTTCTGGCCGATGGAACGGTTTTTCAGGGCTGGTCGTTTGGGGCAACGGGAACCACCATCGGCGAGGTTGTTTTCAACACCGGCATGACCGGGTATCAGGAGGTGCTGACCGATCCAAGCTACTGTGGGCAGATTGTCACATTTACCTATCCAGAATTGGGCAATACGGGGGTGAACTCGGACGATGAAGAGTCGGGACAGCCGCAGGTGGCTGGTGCGATCGCGCGTAATATTTGCCATCGTCCCAGCAATTGGCGATCGACTCAATCCTTGCCAGATTACCTCAGTAGCCATCATGTTCCAGGCATCTACGGCATTGACACCCGCGCCCTGACCCGGAAGCTGCGATCGTCGGGAGCCATGAATGGCGCAATTTCAACGGAAATTCTCGACCCGGCCGAACTATTGCTCAAGGTGCAAGAAGCGCCTAGCATGGCAGGGCTGAATCTGGTTCAGAGAGTCACTACCAACGCGGTATATGAATGGACAGAGCCGACGGAGGCAGCCTGGGAATATAACCCGGATTCGGCAGCTTATCCAGAGCCGGAGTTTACAGTAGTGGCGATCGACTTTGGCATTAAGCGAAATATCTTACGACGGTTGGCTCGCTACGGCTGCCGGGTGATCGTCGTTCCGGCGAATACGGCACCCGAAGAGATTTTGAAGCATAACCCAGACGGAATTTTCCTATCGAACGGGCCCGGCGACCCGGCCGCTGTCACGGATGGCATTGTCACCACCAAGGCTTTAATCGAGTCCCAAAAGCCGGTGTTTGGCATTTGTATGGGACACCAAATTTTGGGATTATCGCTGGGGGCAGATACATTTAAGCTCAAGTTTGGGCATCGTGGTCTGAACCAGCCGGCCGGGCTAACGCAGCGCGTTGAGATTACTAGCCAAAATCACGGGTTTGCGATTACGGCGGATTCTCTAGAAAATTCAGAGGTGGACATTACGCATCTAAATCTCAACGATCGCACCATTGCGGGTATTCAGCATAAAACGCTGCCGATGTTTTCAGTACAGTATCACCCGGAAGCCAGCCCCGGCCCCCATGATGCGGATTACTTATTTGAAAAGTTTGTGAACGAGATGCGCGATCGCAAAGCGGCGAATTAAGGGGTATTGATATTCATCGGGTGACGACTTAGGGATTTTGGGTGGTGTGGGCAACGCCCGCGCCACCCAAAATCCTTGCCAATAGAGAATCAATAGAGAATCAATAGAGAACGATCAGCTAAAGAACTATCCTTCTGCTCGGTGTGCATCTCGCGGCATTTATCTTACTCGCTTAAAGCATTAGTCGATTCAAGTAACCTAGCGTACCTGTGCAATAATCGTCCGATGGCGCGGCGTATTGGCGGTGATGGTGGGTTGGGTAAACCCTGCATCATCCATCGCCTGCTCAATGTCCAGCATAAAATATTGGTCGAGATAGGGTTCGGTACTTTTCAGCAGGGTCAGAATATAAGGCGGCATCTTAGCGTAAATATCGGAATGGGGATTCATATCCATGATGGCCAGATATCCGCCAGGACGCAGCACCCGTCGCGCTTCCTGGAAGATGGCGATCGCAGCCGACTGGGGTAGTTCATGAAACATGAGATGAGCGGACACTAAGTCCACCGAGGCATCGGGTAATCCAGTCTGTTCAGCCGCCGCATGAATCCACTGCGGTCTAGGGGAGCTGGCTGGGGTTTTGCGATCGCTTTGGTATTGGGCGATCGCCAGAAAATAAGGAGACAGGTCAATCCCAGTGAGCCGAGACTGAGGAAACGCCTGTTGCAGCGCAAAGGTACTCATGCCAACGCTACAGCCCAAATCCAAAATATCTACCGGCTCGATAGGCAAACTATCTTTCAAGATGCGGTGGTAGCTGTCACGCAGACGCGCATCACCATCGGCACTGCTGTCGCCCCAGATTCGAGCATGAACCGCATAGGCAGCGACTTCCACTTCCATTGCTGCCTCCCAGCCCAGATTGCCTTCATCATAGGCATGGAATGAGGTAGTGTAGTAAGCCGGATAGTCCAAATCGGGGTTCGTCACTTGGGTGAGTTCCGTTTCCCATTCCGGCGAAAAATCAGCATCACTACCGCGCGATCGCAGGTTGGCGACTTCTTGGGGCCAAAATACGCCAATTGTTGCCGCTCGTTTGATCATCATAGAGCGGGCCCGACGTTTTGCCAGTTGGTACACCGGACGGATGGACAAAATACCGTTGACGAGACGAGACGCTACTCCCAATTCAGGCGAGGGAGACTGTTTGAGAACTGTTGTCATAGAAATCGTTACTATACGACTAATTGGATTTCAAGGTTGGGTGGTTCCTACAGACCGCTACCCAATGCTGAGTCATCAGTGATCAATTCATCGACTATTATTACAAGGAATTCAAGCATCAGACGAGCGATCGCCTTAAAGCAAACGCGATATGTTAGAAACAAGTGCGGCATCAGTCGATGACTCATTGCCCACAGCCCAATGAACACCCTGCGGAGAGAGTTGAATGTTGCAGTCACAGTACGAAGGATGGTTGGATACCGAAGCGCCCAAACATAAATCGTTTGAGCTACCCGGCGCGAAACCGCACTACAACCCTGATCGCCCCGGACAGGTTGAGCATATTCGCCTCGACCTCGATTTAGACATTCCTAATCAGCGCTATCAAGGGACGTGCAGCATTCAGATTAACCCAATTCGAGACGGCATTGAGCAACTGGCACTGGATGCGGTAGACCTTACCATCGAGTCGGTGATGATTGGCCCCATCGCCCAACCCTACGATTACGACGGCGAAACGCTCTCCGTTCGATTATTGAATCCGACCCAGAGCGGGCAGCCGATTACGGTGGCGATCGCCTACAGCGTCGATCATCCCCAGCGCGGTCTGTATTTTATTGCGCCAGACGAACATTACCCCAACAAAGCCACCCAAGTCTGGACGCAGGGTGAAGACGAAGATTCCCGCTACTGGTTTCCCTGCTTCGACTATCCCGGACAGTTGGCAACCTCCGAAATTCGGGTGCGTGTGCCCAAGCCTATGATCGCCATCTCCAACGGTGAGCTAATTGAGACGCAGGAAGACGGCGAGTTCAAGATTTTTCATTGGTCGCAGCAGGAAGTCCACCCTACTTATCTGATGACCCTGGCGGTGGGCGACTTTGCTGAACTGCGAGATGAATGGAATGGCAAACCGGTTACCTACTACGTTGCCAAAGGACGGGAAGACGATGCCCGGCGCACCATGGGCAAAACGCCGCAGATGATTGAGTTTTTTAGCCAGGCTTACGGCTACCCCTATGCGTATCCAAAATATGCTCAGGTCTGCGTTGAGGATTTTATCTTTGGTGGCATGGAAAACACGTCTACCACGCTGCTGACCGATCGCTGTTTGATTGATGAACGAGCCGCAATTGACAACCGCAGTGCCGAGAGCTTGGTGGCGCATGAACTGGCGCATCAGTGGTTTGGTGATTTAGCGGTGATTAAGCATTGGTCACATGCCTGGGTAAAAGAGGGAATGGCATCCTATTCTGAGGTGATGTGGACAGAGCGGGAATATGGCCCTGATGAAGCGGCTTACTATCGCTTGAACGAAGCCCGTAGTTATCTGAGTGAAGATAGTTCTCGCTACCGCCGTCCAATGGTGACGCATATTTATCGAGAAGCGATCGAACTGTACGATCGCCACATTTATGAAAAGGGAGCCTGTGTCTATCACATGATTCGGGCAGAACTGGGGGATGAGTTATTTACCCGTGCCGTCCATACCTTTATCCAGGATCACGCCCACAGCACCGTCGAAACCATTGATTTACTGCGGGCGATCGATAAGGCTACGGGGCGCAATCTGCAATTTCTGTTTGATCAATACGTCTTCCGGGGCGGACATCCTGATTATAAAGTTGCCTACAGTTGGGATAATGATAGCAACCTTGCAAAAGTGACCGTGACGCAAACCCAAGCGACTGATGGCGATACCCCCAGCACCAGCGGATTGTTTGATCTGCGGGTTCCCATCGGTTTTGGCTTTGTCAAACAAGATAAACTAGCCGATCAGAAAGTCTTCACAGTACGGATTCATGAACGGGAACAGACCTTTTACTTCCCGCTGCCCTCGAAACCGCAGTTTGTTAGCTTTGATGTGGGCAATCATCTGCTGAAAACCGTATCGCTGGACTATCCGGTTGCTGAACTGAAAGCACAGCTTACCTATGATCCCGATCCGCTGTCTCGTATTTGTGCGACAGAAGCGATCGCTAAGAAAGGCGGGTTAGAAGTCGTCAAAACCTTATCCAATGCGCTGGTATCTGATCCCTTCTGGGGCGTGCGGGCTGAGATTGCTGGGAAATTAGCTAAGATAAAATTAGACCAAGCCCTTGATGGACTGGTGAAAGGACTGCAAGACAGCGAAGCCCGCGTCCGTCGCGCCGTGGTAAACGCCTTGGGTAAGCTCAAAACCCTACAAAGCTACGAAGCCTTGAAGCCGGTTGTTGAGCAGGGCGATCGCAGTTATTACGTGGAAGCGGCTGCCATGAGCGCGATCGCCAACATCGCCACCGCCGACTTCAACGGCGAATCCAAACTAGATGAAACCTTGGCGCTATTGAAATCCGTATTGGAAACCCGTGCGGGCTGGAACGAAACCGTGCGCAGTGGAGCGATCGCTGGACTCAGCAAACTCAAAACCTCCGAAGCCGCCCTCGACTTAGTGCTGCCATACACCGTACTGGGCACCCCCCAAGCCCTACGGCTCGCCGCCATCCGCGCCCTCGGCACCATCTCCAGCGGACAAACGGAGGTCAACCTCCAGCGCATTCTCGATCGCCTGGAAGAGTTATCCGGTGAATCCTTCTTCCTGACGCAAGTGTCAGTTGTGATGGCGCTGGGCAGCATGGACACACCAAAAGCGATCGCGATTCTGCAAGGCTTAGCCGACCAAACCCCCGACGGTCGCGTTCGTCGCCGCGCCGAAGAAGCGATCCAGAAGGTGCGCGATAAGACCAAAACAGATCAGACGGTGAAGCAGCTACAGAAAGATCTGGATCAGGTGAAGAAGGATAATCAAGAACTTCGCAGTCGCTTGGAGGCATTGGAAGCCAAGAACTGATCGCTAGACCTTGCTGTTTTGACTCGAACCTAAACCGTTGTCATGCTTCAATTGCTTGGAGAAAGAATGTCAATGAGCATTAACCTAACACCTGATCAAGAACGATTTATTCAATCTAAACTTGAAGCAGGTAAATATCATTCGGCCGAAGAAATTCTAGAACTCGCGTTGCGGTTGCTGGATGAGTACGATCGCTCTGAAGCCGATTGGGTTGAGGAGGTTCGAGTCAAAATTGATGATGCGATCGAAGCATCTACTCATACGGCTCCAGTAGACGGCGAAACGTTTGTTAATGGCATTCTAGAGCGATTGCAGCAGGCGAATCAGACATGAGTCGGTATGTTATCAACGTTCTTGCCAGCCAAGACCTGAATGCGATCGCTGATTATTTTGCCGAAAATAGCATTGAGGCTGGTGAACGGTTCTTTCGTGCCTTCAATCGCAAGTGTCAACAACTTGTGGCATTTCCGAATAGTGGAAAAAGCTATGTCGCCATTCGACCAGGGCTGAGAGGGTTATCACTGGACGGTTATATCATCTTTTACAGAGTTCTGAAAGACGGCATCGAAATTTTGAGAGTTGTCAGCGGTCGCCGTGATTTTCCTTCTCTTTTTGAAGAACTCAATTGAGGTGAGTTCTACGGTAACTCACTTTTGATGCACCGTTATCAAGTTGGTTAACGCAGGAGTTTACTCAGCTTGACAGTGGAAAGATTAATTTATGCTGAAGAGTGGGATATGCGATTGTCCCTCACGGACAAGCTTATTCTTGATCATTTTGACCAGGAAAACTTAATATATCTTTTTTCTCGCCGAAAGAAGTCTAGCTCCTATGTTTTAAGGAGTATAGATAGGCATCAGGTTGTATTCTCTCCAGATGAATAATTGTTAAGATGCTTCATCTCAAGTTGAATAGGTTGGCTACACTAAAGGTTCTAATTCTATAACCTAAGCTAAAGGAACTGTTATACAATGAGTGAAG
>CAYSIR010000147.1:0-10154 GCA_964431105.1 uncultured Leptolyngbya sp.
TTCGAGGATTTTAGCCGAAAGTTTTGTCAGTCAATCAGGGGGGTAGACTCTTCGTCTGGATAAGGTAAGGTAGTGCTTGAGGAGATCGGCCCATTTTCATGGGGAGGGGCGATCGCATGGGGTTGGGGCTTAACCGAATACCACCATTCCTTAAGGGGCTTGGGTAGCCTATGCCAATATAAGGTCAAAATAATCGGCTCTCCGGATGCTTCGCGCCCCAAGATTTCAACACAGTAGGATGGGCAATTTCTAGCCGCAATATCCGGCACGAACCGCCGCCCAATCCGCCGCCAGCTTGGTTCTTTACTGCGCCACTGGATGCGGCAGCACGGCCACGGCAACTCTTCTCGATCAAACAACCGACAGCAAGGGCCCACCACTCGATAGGTGAAATGCCCCCCTAAGCTTTGAATGAGTTGACCAGAGACTAGCGGATGTTGCATATCATACCTAACTGCGCGATCGCCCCTATATGCCTCAGCCGTCTGCCGAGCTAGATATAGCTTACGAGAGGAACTTAGCAATATTGCACAACCAGATGCCAGAATCGAGGGAACAGCCTCAGCATCTCGCCCGCATCTGCACCCGACGCTGTCTAAAGCCTGACTTCAAGAGAATATCGAGATTTCAGATATTCCGTATTTACGCCCGATTCTCGTGGCAGCGCAATCTTACCCGTCCGAGCAATTTCACGGATGCCAAAGCGCTCGACTAACTGCACGATCGCCACCATTTTGCCCGGATCACCCACCACTTCTAGGGTCAGGGAATCATCCGAAACATCCACGACCCGCGCTCGAAAGATCTGAGCAATCTCGATAATTTCAGACCGGTTGCTGCTAGTGGCATTCACCTTGAGCAACATCAATTCTCGCTCAACGCAGGGCACTTCTGTGATGTCTTGAACCTTCAATACGTTGATTTGCTTATAAAGCTGCTTGGTCAACTGCTCGATGATGGCGTCATCCCCTGGCACCACCATTGTGATGCGAGACATTCCGGATTGCTCAGCCGGGCCGACAGCAAGGCTTTCAATATTAAAGCCACGACGCGCAAACAACCCAGCAATGCGGGTCAGCACCCCGGCTTCATCTTCAACTAAAACAGAAAGTGTATGTTTCATAGCACTCATCACGGCAGTGGTCAGCAACGGCAGAGGATGGGCGATAGGGCTGGGCTAAAGAGCGAAAAACAGCAGCGCCTCAACCGTAAGTCCTCTATATTAACGCAACCTGCGATCGCCTTCATCCGTACTGATTCCTAATACCTTTCTTCATACCTTTCCTGATAGCTCTAACGCCTCATTGAGAATACCGCATTGAGCCGCGCTTCTCATTTTTGCCAGTTTAGTCAGGAGGTAGGCGCATCAAGCGGGCCATTGACGAGGGCGTTCAATCCATACACATGACGGCTGCCAACCAATGGCACTAGCGCCACATCCCGTTCATCGCCCGGCTCAAACCGAACTGCCGTTCCTGCCGGTATATCTAACCGCATTCCTTTCGCCTGGGCACGATCAAACTCCAGAGCAGCATTCACCTCAAAGAAATGAAAATGAGAACCGACCTGCACGGGGCGATCGCCACTGTTGGCCACGGTCAACGCAACCGTTGGTCGTCCAGCGTTGAGTTCAATCTCTCCTTCAGCCGGCAACAGTTCACCGGGAATCAGTGGTGGGGCAGCGGTTGCTTTTTCTTTTTTGGAGCTTTTCTTACTGGCTTTTTTGGCCATGGATGGTCTCCTTCAATAACTGGATTAAACAGAAACTGGATTAAACAGATGAGTTGGATAGATGAGTTGGACTCACCGCTGGACTGCCCTAGGACGACAGCACATAATAGCTGCCAAGTGCCAAGGATAGACGTGGACGAAAGAGGACAAAGGCGTACCTCTTCTAGAACGCCCATTAGCGGATGGGATCATGCACCGTAACCAGCTTGGTCCCATCAGGAAATGTAGCTTCTACCTGAACTTCATTCAGCATTTCAGGGATGCCCTCCATGACATCATCGCGGCTGAGCAAGGTAGCGCCGTGGCTCATCAAATCTGCAACGGTGCGCCCTTCCCGTGCGCCTTCAAGAATGGCAGCGGAAATAAAGGCAATGGATTCAGGATAGTTGAGCTTAATTCCTCTCTCTTTGCGGCGCTCTGCGAGAAGAGCGGCCGTAAAAATGAGTAGTTTGTCTTTTTCTTGAGGGGTCAGTTGCATAAGGTCATCAAGAGTGGGTAGGCCGTTTTCCCGATCAGGCTTGCGCTTGAATAGGTGCTGGGAAAGGCATTTGGGCGGCGGCGACAGGAGAATGGGTGCCGTTGCGATCGCTGGGTCAAATAATGCCTTAGATAGCAGGCGATCGCAACCGATTGTGATGATTTGCTATCACTTGCGCTGCCCCATCTAAAATTACCCAACGTCTGTCATGAGTCCATAGAAAGAATTTGAATTTGAATGGTTTGCGAGAGTTGGCTATCAATATCGCCGAGGCGGACTTCTGGCGTTTGGCTGGTGAGTGGTTCAAGGGCTGTTAGGAGCGATCGCAGATGGGGTGTACTAGCGCCGCTATCGACATAGACCCGTTCAGCTAGGTTATTCAACCGTTTCCAAGTGGTATAAAGTTTGGCGATCGTTTGCTCTAGCTTGGCCGCCTCGTTCACCATGTCTGCCGTAGAATTGAGGCAGCCAACCCGCAGAGCTTCTTCCAATGCCGGTTCGAGTTCAACGGTCACCGTCTTGAGCGCCTGCACCTCGGTAGTTGATTGTAAATATTTTGATAGGTAGCGAGCCTCGTTGGTGGCTTGCTTAATCGTATCTAGGTCAGGATTTTCGGAAACTTCTTCTTGAAGCGGGGCTTGATGCAATTCGGGCAGCTTTTCTAATTCCCGTGCCAGGGGTGCCACATAGCGCGTGGGTAAACTGTTGTCGGCAGCTTTTTGGCGAACTTCCACCGGCAACACATCTGAACTCATCGCTGTCCAGTCATCCGACAATTGCCGGACTTCCCGCCGAGTGATATGTTCACCGCGCCGCGCCGCCTCTCCGATCATTTGCTGCACTTCTGGCGAAGACTGGGCTGTTTCTACAAATGCCCGCTTGCTAAATTGGTTCACATGTTCTGATTCTAAACAGCCGCCCTCCATCAGGGTGTCGGCACTGTCGGCTAGTTCAATCAGAGAGTATGCCTGGCTTTTGCTGATGTCTCGATCTTTCAGCCAATTGAGGAAGCCGCTGCCTCGCCCATCCCCCGATCGCTTCTCTCGATCGCGCACGGTTCGCAAAATTCGCCCCCGCCAAATATCTGTTTGCAAATCAAAGCGATCGCACACTTGCCATGCTTGGGAAACGCTGTGGTCAAATTCAGCATCCGACACGGCCTCATCGTCGGGATCGGGCAGTTGGAATGCGATCGCTATGTCATCTGCAAAGGTTGCGGAGTTGGGGTGGGTCAAAGAATCAGCCGACTGAACCATGAACTTTCATTTCCAAGCGAGGATGCCGGATCATTATGCCATGATCCTTGAAAAGAGGGTCGCCGGATTGGAGACCGCTCGACGATTTTGGGATCGTCTGAGCAGTTTTAAGCCAATGTCACCCGGGCAGTCTCACCATGAGAATAGCGGTTCCCCAGTGCGTGAGATGACGCTCCTGCGCGAACTGTGGCACACTAGGCTAACTAGGTTCTACGCACCACCCATCAGCTTCGGATGAAGACGGTCATGTTCATTGTGCGAACGTGCAGTCACACCCCGGCTGAGCCAGTGGCGCTTAACACTGTCCAACGTTGTCAGCCCGATCTTCATGGCTACAGAGCAATATCCAAACGGTAAGTCTTCCTTGTCAACTGGCTCACGGTTCCGCCAGGCGGCTCAGTCGGGTGAATTTTTGATTACGGCTGAGGTCATGCCTCCCAAGGGAGGCGACCCGGCCCACATGCTAACGATGGCAACTCAATTGCGGGGGCGGGTTCATGCGGTGAATGTAACGGACGGCAGTCGGGCGGTGATGCGAATGTCTTCGCTGGTCGCATCAATCCTGCTGCGCCAACAGGGGATTGAGCCAATTTTTCAGGTTGCCTGCCGCGATCGCAACCAAATTGCCCTGCAAGCAGATTTGTTGGGGGCACAGGCAATGGGCATTCGCAACGTACTGGCATTGACAGGCGATCCCATTAAAGCAGGCGACTATCCCCACGCCAAGCCTGTTTTTGATCTGGAATCAGTGCGACTACTGCGCTTAATCGATCAGCTTAACCAAGGGCGTGATGCCAATACCAAGCCCTTGCCGGATGGCCCCACCCAGCTTTTTGCCGGGGCCGCCGTTGATCCGCAGTCGGGCAGTTGGTCAGGGCTTCAGCGGCGATTTGAACGAAAGTTGGCCGCCGGGGCGCAATTTTTCCAAAGCCAACTCATCTCAGACTTCGATCGCCTTGATAAGTTCATGACCCAAGTTGCCAGCGGCTGTAATAGGCCTATCCTGGCGGGAATTTTTTTGCTCAAGTCTGCCAAAAATGCCCTATTCATCAATCGCAATGTGCCGGGCGTACAGATTCCGCCACACATTATCGATCGCCTGGCCAATGCGGCTGATCCATTAGAGGAGGGCGTACAAATTGCCGCCGAACAGGTGATGCTGGCCCGGCAGGTTTGTCAGGGGGTTCACATGATGGCGATTCGCCGCGAAGATTTGATTCCCGCCATTCTCGATCGCGCAGGGGTGTTTCCGGCGGGCGATCGCGCTAACCAGTCGTCTATCTCCGCATCAGCCTGAGCTATCCAAAATAAACGCGATCGCTTTGGTTCAAGCGCTGGGGAATGGGAGTTACCATACGATGCGATCGTTCCTCATCACTGACCCTTGCAACCCATATCTGCGCTGGGTTCCAGTTTTGCGTCCCATCGGGCAACGCCTCAGCTATCCGACGATTTCCGCGACGAAGTCGCTTTTGAAGTAGACGAGCGTCGAGAGGTTTTCCGCTTAGTCGTTGAAGTTTTTTTCGTAGATGCTTTCTTCGTGGATTTGTTGGCTGTAGGCTTCGTGGATGCAGACGTTGCGCCCGTTGCTGAGGTCGTTTTTTTGGAGCTAGACTTAGCGGTTGATTTTTTCTTCGAGCCAGCTTTTTCATCTAGCAGCGCCACTGCTTTTTCCAGCGTAATTGACTCCAGGGTTTCACCCTCCGGCAATGAAACGTTGGTCTTGCCGTGCTTGATGTAATGACCATAGGGGCCATCGTAAATATTAACCGGCTCCTCGTCAGCCGGATGCGAACCCAGCTCCCGCAGGGGTTTTGCAGCCGCTTTTCGCCCCCGCCCCCGTTTCGGTTCGGCTAACAGTTCTAAGGCGCGATCGAGAGTGATCGTCAGGACATCATCTTCTTTTTTGAGCGATCGATAATCCTTACCATCCTTACCCTGGTCATGCATCACATAGGGGCCAAAACGTCCCAAGCTAGCCTTGATCTTGGCCCCCGTTTCGGGATGCAGTCCAAGTAGCCGAGGCAATGCCAGCAGCCCCACAGCCGTTTCCAAGCTAACCGATTCAAGCGTCATGCCCTTGGGCAGCGATGCTCGCTTGGGTTTGGGATTCTCTTCAGTCGCTTCACCCAATTGCACATAGGGGCCGTAGGGCCCAATCAAGCCATAGATCGGCTCTCCCGTTTCAGGGTGAAAACCTAGCTTATCGGGCCCTTCCGTTTTCTGGCGCAGCAACACTTCTACCTGACTCGGATCGAGGTCAGATGGCGTCAAATCTTGGGGAATTGAGGCTTTCACGGGGCCGTCTTCATTTTCAGCTTCGATGTATGCGCCGTATCGCCCAATCCGTACCTTTGCTTCTAGTCCTTCTAGGCTGACGGCTCGTGCCTCATTCGGATCAATTTGATCATCCTGTTGCTGTACCTGAGTTTGTAAGCCTGCATCGCCTCGATAAAACGTTTCTAGATAAGGCAACCATGCTGCCGTGCCGGTTGAAATGTCATCCAGCGTTTGCTCCATGCGGGCAGTAAAGCTAGTGTCTACCAAATCTGGGAAATGCTTTTCTAGCAGGGCGGTGACGGCAAACGCCGTAAAGGTAGGCACTAGGCTATTGTTCTGCATCTGGGCGTAGCCGCGATCGATGATGGTGCCAATGATGCTGGCATAGGTACTCGGCCGGCCAATACCCTCGCTTTCTAGAGTTTTTACCAGTGAGGCTTCGGTGTAGCGCGAGGGCGGCTGGGTTTCATGGCCGATCGCATCTAGATTGCTGCAATCCACTGCATCCCCAGCTTGCAGGCGGGGCAAAATCACCTCCTGGTTTTCGATCGCCGCATCGGGGTCATCCGACCCTTCCACATAGGCACGGAAAAAGCCAGGAAAGTCAATTCGCTTGCCGGTTGCCTTAAATTCGGCGTTATCGACTTCTAGCGTTACGGTGATGTGGGTTTGCCGGGCTTCGGCCATCTGGGTCGCCACAGTACGTTTCCAAATTAGGTCGTACAGCCGCAGTTCGCGATCGCGCAGACCGGTTTCCTGGGGCGTGCGGAAGGTGCTACCGGCGGGGCGAATGGCTTCGTGGGCTTCCTGTGCGCCCTTGCTCTTGGTGGCATACTGGCGAGATTTGGGGCTTAGGTACTCCCGTCCATACATCTCCTCAACACAAGAACGGGCGGCGGCGATCGCCTGCTGCGACAGATGCACCGAATCGGTTCGCATATAGGTGATATACCCTTGCTCGTATAAATTCTGAGCAGTTCGCATGGTTTCCCGCGCCGAAAGCCGCAGTTTTCGGTTAGCCTCCTGCTGGAGCGTAGAGGTTGTAAACGGCGGAGCTGGGCGACGGTTCGACGATCGCTCCTCTAGATTAGAAACGGTCCACGCACTCGACTCCAGCCGCTGTTGCAGTTGCCGGGCCTCCGCTTCACCCAACAGCAGCACATTACGCCCTTCAGCAATTTGCCCGGTCGATTCATCAAAATCGCTACCCGTCGCCAGCCGTTGCCCATCCAGCGTCACCAACTTGGCATCAAAGGGCGTGTCATCCTTCGAGAGGAGCGCCTTTAAATCCCAGTACGTGCCTTTGCGGAAGGCGCGGCGTTCCCGTTCTCGCCGCACCAGCAACCGCACCGACACCGACTGCACCCGCCCGGCTGATAGCCCCCAGGCAATTTTTTTCCAGAGGAGCGGCGACAGCGTATAGCCTACCAAGCGATCGAGAATGCGCCGGGTTTCCTGGGCATGAACCAAATCTTCATTGACATCACGACAGTTGGCGATCGCTTCCTGAATCGCCTCTTCCGTAATTTCGTGAAACACCATGCGCTTAGTCGGCACCTTGGGCTTCAACACTTGTAGCAAGTGCCAGCTAATGCTTTCCCCTTCCCGGTCTTCATCTGTCGCCAGTACCAGTTCATCAGCCTCTTTAAGGGCATCTTTCAGAGCCTTAACAACCTTTTTCTTGTCCTTGGGAATCACGTACAGCGGTTCAAACCCTGCGTCAACATTGACCCCCAGCTTGGCCCATTCTTCCTTTTTGACCGATGCTGGAATCTCGCTGGCCGACTGTGGCAAGTCTCGAACGTGTCCCATCGAGGCTTCTACACGATAGCCAGAAGGCAAATAGTTGCGGATAGTGCGAGCTTTGGTCGGCGATTCAACGATAACAAGAGTTGACATGAGCAGTTCGTAAGATTCGACGATGAAGGATGGGGGAACGGAGCGATCGCGCTTGGTGCGCTGTGGAGTCGCGGTATAGAGTCTGGGCAGTGAGTAGCAGTACGCGACCCAATACACCACCCACTGTGGACAGCTTACAGTAACAAAAAGTGAGCAAAGATGTCTTGTGCCCTATTTCGAGGCTAGCGCAGGGGAGTGGGCTTCTAGCCAGCACATTCCATACAGCGCCATCAAGCGACATCAGCATAACCGATGAAAACCAATGCCCCGCCACGACTCAATGCAATTCTGAACCTGTATAACCTGAGCAAACCGGGGGGGATGCCGGGAGCGATTGCCGTTGCTGATGTCCTTTATTAGATTTAGCACAGCCACTTTACGATTGTGATGGTCTGTACATCTTTAATTAATAGCTGACATCAGCAGAAATCAAGTCAAATTGCGATCGCGACCCCAACATTCGGTGAGATGGCAGAGTATGATGCACTATGTAAGCATGCAGCCATCTGCCTGCGTCATGCATTGAGGTCGCCGTTTGAAACCGCTTCCTGCCCTTGAGGTCGCGAGCTAAATGCGATCGATGCTGACGGCTGTTCTCGCAATGACTGGTATGCTGCGACAGTACGCGAATTTTAACCGCGATTATCGAATTAACGTAAACGCTCTAGTTCTATGGATGTTGCTAATCTAGCCGCACAACTCAACACAGGGGCGATCGCGCCAGAAGGCATCATTATCGCCACACTGCTCATCATTTTGGTCGGTGACTTGATTGCAGGACGCTCCTCGTCCGCAAAATGGTCTCCCTATGTTGCTGTGATTGGTCTACTGGGGGCGATCGGTGCGCTCTACTTCCAGTGGGATATTGAAAACCCGATTTCCTTCCTCGGTGGATTCAACAGCGATGCCCTCAGCGTCGTCTTCCGTGGCATCATTGCCCTATCAACCGCGTTCACCGTCCTGATTTCGGTGCGCTATGTTGAGCAATCTGGAACCGCGTTAGCCGAGTTTATTGTTATTTTGCTCACCGCGACCCTGGGAGGGATGTTCCTCTGCGGCGCTAACGAGCTAGTCATGGTATTCGTTTCCTTAGAAACTCTCAGTATCTCCTCTTACCTGCTAACGGGGTACATGAAGCGCGACCCGCGTTCTAATGAAGCAGCACTCAAATACCTGCTCATCGGCGCAGCTAGTTCAGCCATTTTCCTCTATGGTGTATCTCTGCTGTATGGTCTGTCCGGTGGGCAGACTCGCCTAAGTGAGATTACTAGCAGCATCGTCAGCAGCGATGTTGACGGATCGCTGGGGCTACTCATTGCCTTAGTCTTCGTCATTGCCGGGATTGCCTTCAAAATTGCAGCAGTGCCCTTCCATCAATGGACTCCTGACGTATACGAAGGTTCGCCTACCCCAGTTGTTGCATTTTTGTCAGTCGGTTCTAAGGCGGCTGGCTTTGCCCTTGCCATTCGCTTGTTGGTGTCTGCCTTTCCTTTAGTCGCCGAGCAATGGCACTTTGTCCTAACCGCACTAGGGATTTTGAGCATGGTGTTGGGCAACGTAGTCGCCCTAGCTCAAACCAGTATGAAGCGCCTGCTAGCCTACTCATCCATCGGTCAAGCCGGGTTCATCATGATCGGGTTAATTGTGGGCACTGATGCCGGATACTCCAGTATGGTGTTTTACCTATTGGTCTATCTGTTTATGAACCTAGGCGGTTTTGCTTGCGTTATTCTCTTTAGTCTGCGGACGGGCACTGATGAAATTTCTGAATACAGCGGTCTGTATCAAAAAGATCCGCTGATTACGCTGTGCCTTAGCATTTGTCTGCTGTCTCTTGGCGGTATTCCTCCCCTGGCAGGCTTCTTTGGCAAGCTCTACCTATTTTGGGCAGGTTGGCAGGCGGGAGCCTACACGCTTGTCCTTGTGGGTCTGTTTACCAGCGTGATTTCCATCTATTACTACATTCGTGTTGTCAAGATGATGGTGGTGAAAGAGCCACAGGACATGTCGGCAGCCGTAGAAAACTATCCTGAAATTCGCTGGAATTTAATGGGGATGCGACCGCTACAGGTTAGCTTGGTGTTGGCTCTGGTCGCGACGTCTCTGGCTGGCATTCTCTCGAATCCGCTGTTCACGCTGGCGAATAGCTCTGTAACCCGTACACCGCTTCTGCAAAAGGCTGCGATGACGACTGCTGAGCCTGCCCCTGAAGTGGCCCAAGAATTGCAGGTAGACGATCTCAGCTAGCGATCGCCATTACCCTAACTGAACTCAGACCCCTAGACCAGTCCTTTAGCTCAGACTGAACTAGAGGACTGGTCTAGGCGACGCATAAAAACCTGCTCTAGGGCAGGTTTTTTGATTGGAATAAGAGGATTAGGAGCAGTTCAGGCCGTACTCCTCTTTTAGTTGGTTCATCTGGCTTACCTTGTTGGCTTACCTTATTGATGCATCGGTACATCCCACGTTTGCAAATTTGCCTTGATTCCCAAGATTCCCAAGATTCCCAA
>CAYSIR010000148.1:0-10042 GCA_964431105.1 uncultured Leptolyngbya sp.
GTCAGGTTCACGTTATCCATATCGTTAAAAACAGCCGAGCGATAGAAAAAGTAGAGCAAATTCATTACGCTATGCATAGCCATTAAGGAAAGCGGCATGATGATTGACCTTCGTAGCGACACGATTACTCAACCCACCCCTGAGATGCGCCAAGCTATGGCGCAGGCTGTGGTAGGCGATGATGTGTTGGGTGATGATCCGACGGTGCAGGAACTTGAAACAGAGGTTGCGGCACTGCTAGGGAAGGAAGCCGCTGTCTATATGCCGTCGGGAACCATGACTAATCAAGTCGCCCTGCGCGTGCATACTGAGCCGGGGGATGAGATTATTCTTGAAGCCGAGTCTCACATTTATTACTACGAAGGTGGAGGCCCAGCCGCTCTGTCGGGGGCAATGTGTCATTTGGTTCCCGGACATCACGGTCGTTTGTCGGCGGATGATATCCGGTCTGCACTGCGTCCGATGAATCCTCATTATCCGCGCACTCGTTTGGTCTGCCTTGAAAATACTCACAACCGAGGCGGCGGCACGATTTTTCCGTTAGCCAATATCCACGCGATCGCAGAACTTTGTAGCGATCGCCATTTGTCGCTGCATTTGGACGGGGCACGATTTTGGAATGCTTGCATCGCCACAGGCATCTCACCCGCCGACTATGCTGCTCCCTTTGATACGGTAAGCGTCTGTTTTTCTAAGGGGTTGGGTGCGCCGGTCGGTTCGGCGTTGGTGGGGTCTGATGGGGCGATCGCCCGTGCCCGTCGGTTTCGGAAATTATTTGGTGGCGGTATGCGGCAAGCAGGCATCATTGCCGCTGGGGCGCTTTATGCACTGCGCCACCATCGCGATCGCCTGGCAGATGACCATGCCAATGCCAAGCAACTGGCGACAGGACTGGCCAAGATTGACGGCATTGAGATTGATCCCGACAGGGTTCAGACCAACATTGTGGTCTTTCGTGTGGCAGCGGCAGCCGACCTGGTTGAGCGGCTAGATGCTGAGGGGGTGCGACTATTGCCGGTGGGGCCAACGGCCGTTCGGGCTGTGACGAGCCTGATGGTCTCGGCTGACCAAATGCCCCTAGTGTGCGATCGCATTCAGGCGATGCTCAATCCCAAAGTATTGAGGTGAAGCCCGCAAAATGGGGGTGTGGATGCGCCCCATTTTCTTTAAATCCATCATCATAAT
This sequence comes from uncultured Leptolyngbya sp., assembly GCA_964431105.1. Classification (GTDB taxonomy): domain Bacteria; phylum Cyanobacteriota; class Cyanobacteriia; order RECH01; family RECH01; genus RECH01. The sequence goes on from CAYSIR010000148.1 coordinate 1,186, forward strand.
GAAAATAGACGGTTATGGCAGGCGCTATCTTACTGAGGACACGAGCCATTGAGGGAGATGGCTCCGCCCCTCAAACCGTCCCTAGGCTGCCCGATCATCCGGTCAACGGGCATTCGCGCCTCCGTCAATGAGGTGAAGTAACGCATAGAGCATTCCGCGAGGCATCATGACAGCAGAGTTTCAGGTTCACGCTCCATTTAAGCCAACGGGTGACCAACCCAAGGCGATCGCTCAATTAGTCAAAGGCATTCAGGCCGGACATCGCTATCAGACCCTATTGGGCGCAACGGGAACGGGCAAAACCCACACAATGGCGCGGGTGATTGAGCAGGTGGGCCGGCCGGCGCTGGTCTTAGCCCATAACAAGACTCTGGCGGCACAGCTCTGCAATGAGCTGCGGGACTTTTTTCCGAACAATGCGGTGGAATATTTCATTAGCTATTACGACTATTACCAACCGGAGGCCTACATCCCAGTCACCGATACCTACATCGCCAAAACGGCTTCGATTAATGAAGAAATTGATATGCTGCGCCATTCAGCGACGCGATCGCTGTTTGAACGGCGGGATGTGATTGTGGTCGCCTCCATTAGCTGCATTTATGGTCTGGGGATTCCGTCCGAATATTTGAATGCGTCGATTCCGTTTCGAGTCGGCATGGACGTTGATCAACGGCAGATTTTGCGGGACTTAGCGTCGGTGCAGTACGAACGCAATGATTTGGATGTGGGGCGGGGGCGCTTTCGGGTGAAAGGCGATGTGTTGGAAATTGGGCCCGCCTACGAAGATCGGCTGATTCGCATTGAGTTTTTTGGTGACGAAATTGATGCAATTCGCTACATTGACCCCATTACAGGCGAGACGCTGCAAAGTTTGGAGGCGCTGAATGTTTACCCGGCTCGACATTTTGTGACCCCGGACGATCGCCTAGAAGAAGCCTGCAATGCGATCGAACAAGAACTCAAGGAGCAACTTGCTTATCTAGAAAGTGAAAATAAGTTACTAGAAGCTCAGCGCCTCGAACAACGCACCCGCTACGACTTAGAAATGCTGCGAGAAGTCGGCTACTGCAATGGCGTAGAAAACTATGCCCGCCACCTGGCCGGACGCGCACCGGGTTCGCCACCGGAGTGCTTGGTGGATTATTTTCCAGAGGATTGGCTGTTGGTGATTGACGAGTCCCACGTCTCAATTCCCCAACTGCGGGGGATGTACAATGGCGATCGCTCCCGTAAACTAACCTTGGTGGATCACGGTTTTCGGTTGCCCAGCGCAGCGGATAACCGACCCCTCAAGGCTGAAGAATTTTGGGAAAAAGTGAATCAGTGCGTATTTGTATCCGCAACGCCGGGAACCTGGGAAGTTGAGATTTCTGAGGGACAGATTGCTGAACAAGTTATTCGTCCTACTGGCGTACTAGACCCGCAGATTTTTGTGCGCCCTACCGAGGGGCAGGTTGATGATTTGCTCAGCGAAATTTTACAGCGGGTCGATCGCCATGAGCGTACCTTGGTTACAACCCTGACCAAACGGATGGCCGAGGATTTAACCGAATATTTCCAAGAGCGCAGCGTGCGGGTACGCTACCTCCACTCTGAAATTAATTCTATTGAGCGCATCGAAATTTTGCAGGACTTGCGCAACGGCAGCTTTGATGTGCTGATCGGGGTGAACCTGCTGCGGGAAGGATTGGACTTGCCAGAGGTGTCGCTGGTAGCTATTTTGGATGCGGATAAGGAAGGATTTTTGCGGGCTGAGCGATCGCTCATCCAAACCATCGGGCGGGCCGCCCGGCACATTAACGGCCAGGCCATTCTCTATGGCGACAACCTCACCGACAGCATGGCTAAAGCCATCAGCGAAACCGAGCGCCGCCGAGCCATTCAGCAAGCCTACAACGAAAAACACGGCATTACCCCCAAGCCGATTGTCAAAAAGCCTACCAATTCGATCTTGTCGTTTTTGGAAGTGTCCCGCCGCATCAATGCCCATGAATTGGAAGTTATTTACGAACAGTCGGATGAACTGCCCTTAACCGATATTCCTGATTTAATCGTGAAGCTGGAAGCACAGATGAAGGAAGCTGCCAAAAATCTGGAGTTTGAGGAAGCGGCTAAAATGCGCGATCGCATTCGTAGCTTGCGAGATAAATTAGTTGGTAAGCGATCGGCAGCAAATGAATCGCAGTAGACTGCGCGCTCTTTCTTACTTCTGATGCTAAGCGCTTAGTGAAACAGCCAACTGGTGAATGCATATTTTTGCCCCTTGGTAACGGGTAATGAAGCGTGGGGATGAGTAAAATAAGATGGAAATAAAAGCACCGCTCCGGTTTTGGGCTGCACGGTCACATTTTGGCGATCGAAATACGTTTCGCCTCCTTCAAAATCATCATTGAGGTAGCCCACTACGCTAATATCACGGGTTGGAATGCCCTGCTGCACTTCCTGAAATCGGCTGGCTAGCAACAGATTATCAATATGGCGCTTATAAAATTGCCCGGCTCGGTAGCGCAAAATGGTACAGGGTTCGGCGTAGGGAAATTTCACGCCGTAGCTTTCAAACAGAAGACGCTGGGCGATCGCAAGCTGTCCCATAATCAGGCGGTTGGTCGAATCACCTAATGAGCTAGACTGCCCCAGCTTCAGCATATCGTTGCTGCGAATGTCATTATCTACACTCTCTAGCAAAATACCAGCCGACTCAAACTGACTGGTTTCAGCAATTTGAATGAGATGCTGACACAGAGCCGCATCTAGCAAATGGTCTACCAAAAAAATCTCATCGCCCAGGCGGGTGAGGGTGTGGGTGGTCATAGTCGTCTCTCGAAGTCTTCTTTTAAAGCTGACGCGCCGATCAATAAGGTACCAAAGTTAGATTCAACACACTATGATCAATGGCTATAGGCGATCGCACTTTAGGTTGGGGTTATGACACCACACGCAGCATCCACCGCATCGGACACCGCTTGGCATACGTTGGATATCGATAAAGCTCTGTCCATTTTGGAAAGCGATCGCAAAACGGGGTTGACCCAAGCCCAGATTCAAGAACGCCAGCATCAGTATGGACTCAATGAATTAGAGGATCGAGGCGGACGCAGCACCCTTACAATTATCATCGACCAGTTTAAAAACATTATGCTGCTGATGCTGATTGCTGTGGCAATCGTATCGGCAATTTTGGATCTCCGCCACAGCAGCTTTCCCAAAGATGCGATCGCCATTTTCTTGATTGTGATTTTGAATGGCGTGCTGGGTTATTTGCAAGAGAGCCGCGCTGAAAAAGCCTTAGCTGCCCTGAAACAACTGGCATCTCCCATTGTTCGAGTAATTCGCGATGGCCGAGTGGTTGAAGTGGCAGCTAAGTATTTAGTGCCTGGCGACATCATGCTGCTGGAAGCCGGAATGCAGGTGGCGGCGGATGCGCGACTGCTAGACGTGAATAATCTCCAAGCCCGTGAATCGGCTCTAACCGGCGAAGCGGAGGCGGTTAGTAAACGGATCAATGCTGACTTAGACATAGAAACCCCAGTGGGCGATCGCCTCAACATGGCCTTCCAGGGAACCGAAATTGTCAATGGTCGCGGGGTGGCGCTAGTGACCAATACAGCCATGCGGACAGAATTGGGACGCATTGCCGCCATGCTCCAGAATGTAGAATCGAACCCCACACCGCTACAACTGCGGATGACCCAACTGGGCAATGTGCTAGTAGGTGGGTCGCTGGCGCTAGTGGCAGTTGTTGTGATTGGTGGAGTGGTAGCCGCCGGATGGTCGGCATTTGAAGACCTGCTAGAAGTGTCTCTGAGTATGGCGGTGGCGGTGGTTCCGGAAGGCTTACCCGCTGTGATTACTGTGACCTTGGCGTTGGGAACTCAGCGCATGGTGAAGCGCTACGCCCTCATTCGCAAACTTCCGGCCGTGGAAACCCTGGGGTCGGTGACAACGATCTGCTCTGATAAAACCGGAACCCTGACTCAAAATAAAATGGTGGTGCAAACGGTAAGGGTGCCGGGAGCAACTGAGTCTATTACCGTAACCGGCAATGGCTACGACCCAAACGGTGAATTTCAGCATCAGCAACAGGCGATCGCCCCGACTCAGTTGAAATCTTTACAGGGACTTTTGTTGACCTGCGTGCTGTGTAATGATGCTGTGCTGCAAAAAGAGCAAGGAGAATGGGTCATCTTGGGCGACCCCACCGAGGGGGCACTACTGACGCTGGCGGGCAAAGCCGCCTTTGGGCAGCCAGCCTGGACGGAGCAATTTCCGCGTCGGGGTGAGATCCCGTTTTCCTCAGAGCGGAAGCGCATGAGTGTGCTGCTATCTATCACGGGTTCCTTTGAGCGGGATCTGCCCAACCTGTCGGCATTGCTCGACCTGGCATCGCCCTATGTGCTGCTGACCAAAGGCTCACCGGAACTGCTTTTGGAGCGCTGCACCCATCTGCAAGGGAGCGATCGCACTGATGGTCTGACGGACGATCAGCGCCAAACCATTCTGCGCCACAATGACGAATTGGCTAGCCAAGGGCTACGAGTATTGGGATTTGCCTACCGCCCCCTTGATGCGTTGCCGCAAGACTTGAATGAACAAACGCTTGAAGCTGATCTCGTCTGGCTCGGCATGGTGGGCATGATGGACGCCGCCCGCCCGGAAGCCAAGGAGGCGGTGATGCGATCGCGTCAGGCCGGTATTCGTCCTATTATGATCACCGGCGACCACCAACTCACCGCTCAGGCGATCGCTCAAGCATTAGGCATTGCCAATCCGGATGATCCGGTACTCACCGGGCGAGAACTAGAACACCTGACCAATGATGAACTGGATCAGCAGGTGCAGCGCGTTAGCGTCTATGCCCGCGTTTCCCCTGAACATAAACTGCGGATTGTGCAAGCACTCCAGCGGCTAGGCAGGGTTGTGGCCATGACTGGCGATGGCGTTAACGATGCCCCTGCTCTCAAACAAGCGGACATCGGCATTGCCATGGGCATTACCGGTACTGATGTCAGTAAAGAAGCCAGCGATATGGTGTTACTGGATGATAACTTCGCCAGCATCGTTGCCGCGACGGAGGAAGGGCGAGTCGTCTATTCCAATATCCGTCGATTTGTAAAATATATTTTGGGGTCTAATGTCGGTGAATTGCTGACCATTGCTGTCTCGCCGCTGGTGGTGGCGGGGGGCGGCGTACCGCTAACACCGCTGCAAATTTTATGGATGAACCTTGTCACCGATGGAGTACCGGCGCTGGCGCTAGCTGTGGAACCGGCGGAACCGAATGTGATGCAGCGCCCGCCCCATGACCCCCAGGAAAGCATCTTTGCGCGAGGACTGGGAGCCTATATGCTGCGGATTGGCATTGTGTTCACTATCCTCACAGTGGTGCTGATGGTGTGGGCATTTCACTTCACGGCCGCCGAAGGACATCCCGAACGTTGGAAAACGATGGTGTTTACAACGCTGTGTTTGACGCAAATGGGCCATGCGATCGCTGTTCGATCGCACACTCGCCTCACCATTGAAATGGACCCGTTTTCTAATCCATTTATTTGGGGAGCGGTCATCTTTACCACTGTGCTACAGCTATTGCTGGTTTATGTTGAACCTCTGCGAAACTTTTTCGGCACCCAAGTGCTAAGCCTCACAGAGCTTGCGATATGCTTCGGATTTAGTACCCTGCTGTTTGTTTGGGTCGAACTCGAAAAACTGTTCATCCGATGGTATCGCTCGTTCCGCCACTGATGGGGCCATGTATTTGAAATCTTTGCATCTGCAGCATGTCCGCAACTATACCAACCAAGCGGTTTTATTTCATGCGCCCAAAACGATTTTGGTGGGGGACAATGCTCAGGGAAAGTCCAACTTGCTAGAGTCTGTGGAACTGCTGGCTACTCTGCGATCGCACCGGGCCCATCGCGATCGAGAACTGGTGCAGAACGACGAAGCCATTGGGCAAATTTCGGCTACCCTTCATCGGGACGCTGGGCCGGTTGACTTAGATCTAGTGTTGCGCAGCAGCGGCCGTCGCACCGTTCGCCACAATGGGCAAACCCTGCGCCGCCAGCTTGATTTCCTTGGCACAATGAACGCGGTTCAGTTTTCGAGCCTCGATCTAGAACTGGTGCGCGGTGGGCCAGGACAGCGCCGAGTCTGGCTAGATTCGTTGCTGACACAGCTTGAGCCGGTTTATGCGCATCTGCTGCAACAGTACGGTACGGTACTAAAGCAGCGAAATGCCTTTTTGAAACAGATTGCTAAAACGGGTGGCGATCGCACCCAACTCGCCATCTGGGATAGCCAACTCGCCACCATTGGCACTCATGTTATCCGGCGTCGGGCCCGGGCCCTGCGGCGTGTTGCCCCTCTGGCTGAGCATTGGCATCAGGCTATCAGCGATCGCACCGAAACTTTAGAATTGCACTATGCTCCCAATGTGCCCATGGATAGCGATGATTCAACGGTGATTCAAGCGGCATTTCTCGACAAAATTCAGCAGCGAGCGATCGCCGAACAGCAACAGGGCATCACCCTAGTTGGCCCCCACCGCGATGACGTAGACTTTCAAATTAACCAAGCCCCCGCCCGGCAGTATGGCTCCCAAGGACAGCAGCGCACCCTAGTGTTGTCCATTAAGCTAGCGGAGTTAAAGCTGATTGAAGCGGTCGTTGGTGAACCGCCCCTGCTGCTATTGGATGATGTATTGGCAGAGCTTGATCTGACTCGCCAAAATAAGCTGCTTGATACTATCCAAGACCGCTTTCAAACCCTCATCACCACTACTCATCTCAGCGCCTTTGATGCTCAGTGGCTGAATTCATCTCAGGTGTTGACAGTACAGGCCGGTACCATTCAGTCCTAACACCAGCAGTTCATGAAAATCCTGTATGACGCAGAAGTGGACGTACTCAGTATTATCTTCATCGACACCACTGTTACCACGAGATACCTGGAGAAAGGCATCGCTGTGGACTATGCAACCGATGGGCAACTTGCCGGTATTGAGATTCTAGCGGCAACGAAGCAATTCGGCAGTAAAACCACACTTCAGCAGATTGTGCTGGAAGGAATCGGGTTAGCAATCTGAAAGTGGGGATTCAGGAGAATGTAAGCGGCATTTCCCCAGCCCCTTTTCGGCCTATCCATTACGCAAGTCTGGCTGAAACCTGCATTCCTCTGTTCAAAAATGAGGACTCTGAGTGACCGCTCTGGTTGACTGACAGATCTTACTCCCCCTCATCCCTAACCCCTTCTCTCACACTATCCATTACGCAGATCTCGCTGAAACCCGCATTCCTTGGTTCAAAAACGAGGATTCTGAGTAACCCTTAGAAAGGTTGTGAGGCAAAAGGTCTGGCGACTTTTGCGCAATGCATAGCTCCCACAAGGGGCGAAGGGGAGCCAGAGAAGTGGTGTGCTTTTCAAAGTTCCTCTCCCGCTCTGGGAGAGGGATTTAGGGTGAGGGCTGTAAGCTTTTGTCAGCCAATCAGGTGACTGCTAGAAGGGCTATGGCGCAAAAGGTCTGGCGACTTTTGCGCAATGCATAGCGTTTCTGCCGGGGGCAGGTGTCACTCGTTTTCTGGGGGCTGGCGCTAGCGATCGCGCTCAATCTCTGCCAAAATAGCGTTCAAAATGTCCTGCGCGCCCTGATCTTTAAGTTTCAGCGCCAGTTCGGTGCCCATCTGTTCCGCTGTTTCAGCCGGGCCCGAAACGGTATCTTTAACCAACTGCTGACCGTCGAGGCTAGCCACCAAGCCGACTAAGGTGAGCGTATCGCCGTTCAGGGTGGTGTTTACGCCGATAGGAACTTGGCAACCGCCTTCCAACTCTCTCAAAAAAGCGCGTTCGGCAGCGCAGCGCAGGGCCGTTGGTCGATGTTCGATCGCTTTAATCAAATCCAATATTTCTGGATCTTCGCTACGGCACTCAATTCCTAGGGCACCCTGCCCCACCGCATGGAGCGAAATGTCTGATGGCAGCACTTGATGGATGCGATCGCCCATTCCCAGCCGTTCCAGTCCTGCGACTGCCAAAATAATGGCATCATAGCCGCCATCATCCAGCTTTTGCAGACGGGTATTCAGATTGCCGCGAATATCTTTAAATTCTAAGTGAGGGAAGTGATAGCGTAGTTGGGCCAAGCGTCGCAGCGATGATGTGCCAATCACCGACCCGCTGGGCAGCGTATCAATTTGCTGATCCTTATGCTTCTCATGCACAACTAAGGCATCAGCCGGATTTTCCCGCGCCGTCACGCAGCCCAGTATCAGCCCGTCCGGCAAGCGGGTAGGCAGGTCTTTGAGGGAATGCACGGCAAAATCAACGCTGCCGTTTAGCATTCCTACCTCAAGCTCTTTGGTAAAGAGTCCCTTATCTCCAATTTTGGCCAACGCAACATTCAGAATCTCGTCACCCTGGGTACTCATGGTGGAGATTTCAAACTGGCAGTTAGGATAGTGCGATTGGAGTTGATCGCGCACCCAATGGGTCTGAACTAGGGCCAGTTGACTTTTGCGAGAACCGATGCGAACTGTGCGGGGAGGACTAGCAATCATGTGATACTCAAGCTAAAGCCGTATCTCTGAACAAACTCAATCGAAGACAAATACCATAAGCCGCTGAACAGTGGATAACCATTGCGCCCAGCGATCGCGCCGTCAGCGCTGGGATCATCCTTGTCCAGCGTTTTGGCGATGGACAAAACAATTCCGCACCATCATTTTTGGATGTAACGCAATTGCAAAATTGCACTGTAACTAACAGTACCGCAGCCCGTGTCTCAAAAACCTGTCGATGGGGTATCCCGCAACATCCTGAAACATTTGAGCCAGCCGGTGACTGTGATGGGGTAACGGCC
>CAYSIR010000149.1:0-5245 GCA_964431105.1 uncultured Leptolyngbya sp.
GTTCATGAACATCCGATTTGGTCGAGAGATTTGCGGGTATCTTCACAGTTCTGAAGAACGCGAGTGGTTGGTAACAAATGGTCTGGGCGGCTACGCTTGCGGTACGGTTTCAGGGATGCTGACCCGCCGGTATCATGGAATATTGGTCGCGGCACTGAATCCACCCGTCAGCCGCACATTGCTCGTCGCCAAGCTAGACGAGACCCTTTATTACGATGGCGTCTATTTTCCGCTACACGCTAACCGCTGGAGCGATGAAACGATTGATCCCTGTGGATATACTTACGTTCAAGAATTTGAGCTAAAGGGTGGCATCCCCACTTGGATATATGCCTGTGCTGATGCACTGCTCGAAAAACGGATTTGGATGCAGCCCGGCGAAAACACCACCTATGTATCCTATTTTCTAAAGCGAGCGAGTGAACCCGTTACGCTTTATCTCAAGGCATTGACCAACTACCGCGACCACCACGGCAGCACCCAAGTTGGCTTTTGGAAGATGGCAACTGAGGCGGCGGAATGCGGCATCAAAGTCGCGGCTTTTCCAAAGGCGCGCCCGGTTTACATCTTTGCGCCATCGGCTGAAATTTACATCATTAACGAATGGTATCAGGGGTTTGATCTGTCGCAGGAGCAGTATCGCGGTTTGCCTGCCAATGAAGATCACCTGCACGCGGCGGATTTGGCAATTCGGCTAGAGCCGGGGCAAACCATTACGGTGGTGGCGACAACAGAAGCCAATGCTATTTTGAATGGGGAGGAAGCGCTACACCTCCGCCAGGAATATGAGGCAGAGTTATTCCAACGCTGGGAGTCTACGCCCTATAGCCATCAAGCACCGGATTGGATTCAGCGTCTTGTGTTGGCGGCTGACCAGTTTATTGTGAGGCGATCGCTCCCTGAAAATCCTGATGGCCGCAGCATTATTGCCGGATACCCGTGGTTTAACGATTGGGGGCGCGACACCATGATCAGTTTGCCGGGGCTGACGATTTATACTGGGCGATCGGAAATTGCCGCCACAATTTTGCGGACCTATGCCAGCTACCTAGATCAAGGAATGCTGCCCAATGTATTCCCCGATCGCGGTAAGAAGCCGCGCTACAATACCGCAGATGCGGTGCTGTGGTACTTTGAGGCGATTCGGGCCTACTATGCCGAAACGGGCGACCTTGAATTAGTGCGCGATTTGTTCCCGCTGCTGCGATCGGTAATTGAATGGCATCAAAAGGGAACCCGATTCAATATTCATATTGACCCAGAAGATGGGCTACTCTATGCGGGCGAACCGGGCACGCAGTTGACCTGGATGGATGCCAAGGTTGGCAAATGGGTGATTACACCACGAATTGGCAAGCCGATTGAAATCAATGCGCTCTGGTACAACGCACTGGGAATTATCCGCTGCTTTGCGCAAGCCCTGGGCGAACCGGATGCAGACTATTTGACGCTAGCGAAGCAAACTAGCGAGGGCTTTCAGCGGTTCTGGAATCCAGAGTATGGCTACTGCTATGACGTGCTAGATCCGCCAGACCTGGATCAGCATGATGCATCGTTGCGCCCGAACCAGTTGTTGGCGATCGCCTATCCTCATCCCAGTTTGAACTTAGCGCCTTTGCTCACGCCTGACCAACAGGCGGCGGTGGTGGATGTGTGCGCGCGGAAACTGCTGACCTCCAACGGGTTGCGATCGCTCAGTCCTGATGATGAACGCTACTGTGGGCACTACGGCGGCGACTCACGGGAGCGAGATGCGGCTTATCACCAGGGAACTGCCTGGGGATGGTTGCTGGGCCCCTATGTGCAGGCCCATCTGCGGGTTCATGGCGATTTAGATGCTGCGATGGATATCCTCAAACCGATGGCTTATCAGCTCCAAGCTCAGTGCATTGGTTCCCTCGGCGAAATCTTTGATGGCGATCCACCCATGCATTCCCGTGGGGCGATCGCTCAGGCATGGACGGTGGCGCAAGTGCTACAAGCCTGGGCATCAATCTGCCAAACTCGCTGATGGCTGCAAAATCAGCTAGAACAGTGTCAGCACTGGACGGTTTTTTAGGTAAATGAGGATTATGCAGATAATTCTGAAGACGCGATTGGGGCTGGCTATCATGGCGATCGCTGGCCTTCTCAGTATCCCCAAAGGGGCGATCGCCCAAATGCACGACGCCCATCTACGGCAATGGAGGGAACCAATAGAGTGGGCCACACAGCCCGAAATACCTGGACTCGGCAACTTTGATCAATATCAGCCCGCCATATACCAGCCCCGTTTAGTGCTTAGCCTGAGTCAGCGGCAAGTTTACCTTTACCACGGGGATACCATCATTGCTAGCTATGCCGTCGCCGTAGGGCATCCAGATACGCCAACGCCATTGGGAGACTATGAAGTATTTCAAATGATTGTAGACCCGGTGTGGCAGAGTCCTTGGACAGGGGAAGTCCATGCCCCTGGCCCAGACAGCGCCCTGGGAGTTCGCTGGATTGGCTTCGTTGAAATGTCCAACGGTATTATCGGATTTCATGGAACTCCGACTGTATCATCTATTGGCCATGCTGCATCCAATGGCTGTGTGCGAATGCGGAACGAAGATGTCATGGAACTCTTTGAGCAAGTGACAGTCGGTACTCCTGTATCGGTGATTCCCTGAAGATGGCGGTACGGAATGGCTGGCCGAAGTCTTGATCACGTAACTCGATGTAAGGTTCAGAGATTGGTACTCAATATGTCTTGTTATTTCTACTGTAGAGCGCTGCTGGTTGGGATTATGACCACTGCAATCGCCGCAGCACCCGGCCTTGCCGATCGCTCCATGCTTGAGCGATCGCCCATTTCCAATTCCTTTTATCTCAGCCAGCGGATTCAATTCCAACCGCCCGATCGCGGTGCCCCACCAGCAACGGTCGGCGCAGGCAGCCGTGGAACATCGCTCAATATTCCCGTCACCGTACTGGTGCCAACAGCCGCAGATGAACGGTTTAGCCTGACCACCGACGAGACCCCCATTCTATGGGTACACGTTATCCCCCATACGGATGCTGCGCCCCAGTCTACCGAGCTGGTACTGCACCTCTACGGAACCGATCCGCAAACCCAAGAGCCGCTATTCACTCGCCAAACCTTTGCCACACCGACAACCGCCGGACTCATCGCGATGCCCCTGTTGCCGGATGATGCCGATCCGCTCCTGCTTGATACGCCCTACGAATGGGTATTGTCCATCCAAGATGAAAATGAGTTAGCTTATTCAGAACTTGCATCAGGATGGATCGAACGGGCAGCCCCGGCAGACGACCTCATGACCCAACTTGAGACTTCAGACGGGCTAGAGACGGTTGCCCTATATGCTGAGGCAGGTCTATGGCACGACATGATCGATGCGTTGATTAAGCTTCAACAAACGACAGGTGATCCTGCCATTACGGAAGCGTGGGATACGGTGCTGTCTGATGTTGGGCTAGACGCGATCGCCATTGAGCCAGTCTTGCCCTGCTGCTTGCCCGCGCCACCTTCCGACTCAGAAGCACCTGAATCCGAGACACTGTCGATGCCGACTTCGCCGTAACCATCCTGCATCACCATCAAGGGCGATCGCACCCACTCTCCATCGCACAAAACCGCCCCATAGGACAGCCCCCATACCTAGCCCCCTGGTTTGTATCGCAGACTACAAACCAGGGGGCTATTCTGTCTTAGTATCGCTCCGTATTATCCCATAGTGCCCCGCTTGCGCTTACCGCCTTGCAATGATGCAACAGTTCAAGCTCAGATTGGGATAGTGTTCCGCTTTAAGTATTCCGCCTCAGCAGTGAGCCACGGTTTTAGCAAGGAGTAACTATCACGTATGACCAGATTCTTCGGACGGAGACGCTTTCTACTCTACGGATCAGCCGCATTAGGAACCAGTATTCTTTTGAAGGCCTGCGGTAGCGCATCAGACACCGCAGACACCGCCAGTGATGCCCCAGCAGACAGCGCAGCCGGAGGTGATGCCCCAGCCAGTGGCGACACCATTAAAGTTGGGATTTTACACTCCCTCAGCGGCACCATGGCGATCAGTGAAACAACCGTCGTTGATGCAGAAGAATTAGCTATCAAAGAAATCAACGCGGCTGGTGGCCTACTTGGTAAGCAGATTGAAGTCGTCAAGGAAGATGGTGGCTCTGACTGGGATACCTTCGCCGAAAAAGCTGAAAAACTGATTGACCAAGACGGCGTTGTTACTGTGTTTGGGTGCTGGACTTCAGCTAGCCGCAAGGCTGTACTGCCTGTGTTTGAATCCAAAGACCACATGCTGTGGTATCCGGTTCAGTACGAAGGTCAAGAGTGTTCCAAAAACATTTTCTACACAGGCGCGGCTCCGAACCAACAAATTGAGCCAGCCGTGGAATGGCTATTGGAGAACAAAGGTCAGCAATTTTTCTTGGTGGGTTCAGACTATGTTTTCCCCCGAACCGCCAACACCATTATCAAAGAGCAATTGACAGCGCTGGGTGGCGAAACCGTCGGGGAAGATTACTTGCCCCTAGGCGAAACGGAGGTAACGCCGATTATTTCTAAGATCCGTGCCGCATTGCCCGATGGCGGCGTTATTTTCAATAGCCTCAATGGTGACAGTAACGTTGCTTTCTTTAAGCAGATGCAAGGGGCGGGGTTAGATCCCGATCGCTACCCCATTATGTCCGTCAGTGTGGCAGAAGAGGAAGTGCGTCAAATCGGCTCTGAATTCTTGGTGGGGCACTATGCGGCTTGGAACTATTTTCAAACCGTAGAAACGCCTGAAAATGAAAAGTGGGTTGCGGACTTCAAAGCTGAGTATGGTGATGATCGCGTCACCAATGACCCAATGGAAGCCGCTTACATCATGGTGTATGTCTGGAAACAAGCGGTTGAGCAAGCTGGCACAGCAGACGACCTCGATGCCGTGCGGGCCGCTGCCTATGGGCAAACGTTTGCTGCCCCTGAAGGCCCGGTGACGATGAATCCTAATCATCACCTATCGAAAACGGTGCGGATTGGTCAGGTGCGCGATGATGGTCTGTTTGACGTTGTGTTTTCAACTGACGGCCCGATCGACCCAGTACCCTGGAACCAGTATGTGCCTGAAACTCAGGGGTTGGCTTGCGACTGGTCAGATCCGGAGAAGGGTGGTCAATATCAAGCTGAGTCTTAGCAGGCATTAGGAATGGGTAGGGGCAGGGAGGCGATCGCGCCAATTCCCTGTCCTTCTTCTATGGTCTCAAT
>CAYSIR010000149.1:5345-9991 GCA_964431105.1 uncultured Leptolyngbya sp.
TCTATGGTCTCAATATCGGCTGCTAAATAAAAATGTGACCCAGGCGACTACAGCCCCCACGGCGATCGCTGAGATACGATAGCCCTGCGATGGGAATGCGGCCCTGATTGACACAAGATTTTGCCCTAGGCGCGACGCTCTACAAGACCTTAAACAAGGCAGGGGTCAGGTTGCCTGAACCTTGCAGTAGTTAAGGTTTAGCAAATTTTGTTAGTCAACTAGGAATACTGCTGTTTATGAGTAACCACCGCCCCGTCGAGAAAGCCATGTAGGGCTGGGAGCCGTTGGAGCAGCGATCGCTTCTGATGAAATTGGTGGATTGCGTTAAATCAGTTCGTATTAGGGCAATTACAGTGTTCATCGAGCAACTTCTCGATATTTTATTTAACGGCATCAACACAGGCTCAGTGTTGCTCATTGCCGCGTTAGGATTGGCGATCGTCTTTGGCTTGATGGGTGTGATCAACCTGGCCCACGGCGAATTGATGATGCTTGGAGCCTACACCACCTACGCCGTGCAAAACGGATTCAAAGCCGTTGCCGAACCGCTGCTGGATAGTTACATTTTGGTAGCTCTGCCGCTAGCGTTTTTGGTAGCCGCCTTGGTTGGGCTGTTGCTAGAGCGCACAGTCGTGCGGTTCTTATACGGGCGACCGCTAGAAACGCTGCTGGCAACGTGGGGAGTCAGCCTGATTCTGATTCAGTTTGTCCGCAGCGTCAACACCGTTATGATAATCAGCCTGGTACTCTTTGCGGCGCTGTTTTTCGGAGGGCGCTGGGTCTTGAAGCGGTTTACCGACTGGGATCGGATTAAAACAAGGGCGACCCCAGTGGTGGTTATCCTTGCGATCGCTATTGCAGTAGTGCTGAGCGTTTTGCTCAATCAAGCGGAAGCGGGCTGGTTAACCAATCAATGGTTTGGCCCCCGCAACATTGATGTGACGGCTCCAACGTGGCTGCGGGGTGGCATCACCCTCGGCATTGTACGCTTCCCCTATGCGCGGGTCTTCATCATCGTGCTGACGGCCCTGTGCCTAGCCGGTACTTACTGGTTCCTCAACCAATCGGCTTGGGGGCTTCGCATTCGGGCAGTCACCCAAAACCGAAGTATGAGCGCCTGTCTGGGGATTCCAACTGAGCGCGTCGATGCGCTAACCTTTGCCCTTGGGTCGGGGCTGGCTGGCATTGCCGGATGCGCGATCACCTTACTGGGATCGGTTGGGCCAAACCTAGGCAGCGGCTATATTGTTGATGCCTTTATGGTGGTCGTTGTGGGTGGGGTAGGAAAACTGGTTGGCAGCATTGTGGCGGCCCTGGCGATCGGCACGTTTAACTATCTCATCGGTTCAGGAGTGCTGGTGCTGATGCTGATGCCCCAAGTTGAAGCCGGAGCGACATGGCTGGAGCCAATTTTGGCATTCTTCAGTTTTTTTGCTCAGTCAAGTATGGCCAAGGTTATGGTGTTTGCGTTGATTATTGCCTTCTTACAAGTGCGTCCGGGTGGGATGTTCCCACAGAAGGGCCGCACGGTAGATGCTTAAGGGGGTGCCATTGTGAATAGTGCGTCAAGTCAACGGGCAACGCGGCAATTGGGGCGATCGCTTTTGATTGAAGCTATCGTAATTGGAGCGATCGCGCTCATCTTAATTGTTCTGATGCCCGCACTGCTCTCTACATTCCGCCTCAACCTGCTAGGGCGCTTTCTCTCACTGGGAATTGTGGCGCTGGGGATTGACCTTATCTGGGGCTATACCGGCCTGCTGAGTTTGGGGCAGGGCATCTTTTTTGCCCTCGGTGGCTACGCTCTGGCCATGCACATCAACCTGCAGCTCCCGGACGGGCAAATTCCTGAGTTCTTTGGACTGTATGGTGTTCGAGAATTGCCCTGGTTTTGGCAACCGTTTTATTCCTTTCCGTTTACCCTAGTCGCTATCTTTACCATTCCGGCGATCGTTGCCGGGCTGCTAGGCTACTTGGTGTTTCGCAACCGCATTCGTGGCGTTTACTTCTCCATTTTGACCCAGGCCGCGCTGGTCGTCTTTTTCAACTTTTTCAACAGTCAACAAGAGTTGATCAACGGTACGAATGGACTCAAAACCAACAATAGCGAATTTTTTGGTGTCCTCGCTGGCTCCAGTCAGGCCCAGTCTGTGTTTTACATCATCACTGTAATTGCCTTGGCACTGGCCTACGTGCTGTGCCGTTGGTTAACCAGTGGGCGCTTTGGGCGTTTGCTGATTGCAATCCGGGATGATGAGAGTCGGGTACGCTTTTCGGGCTATAATCCCACCTATTTTAAGGTTCTCGTATTTGCGATCGCTGGCGCACTTGCCGGAATTTCAGGAGCGCTGTACATGGTGCAGTCTGGCATCATTACCCCCAAGTCAATGGAAGTAGCGCGATCGATTGAGATGGTGATCTGGGTGGCAGTTGGTGGGCGGGCCAGCCTTATTGGCGCTGTCGTCGGAGCGCCGCTGGTTAACTTCGCCGAGAGCCTGCTCAGCGAACAGTTTCCAGAATTTTGGCTCTTTTTTCAAGGCGCATTGTTTCTAATCGTAGTCACCGTTCTGCCAGATGGCATCGTCGGCTGGCTACGTTTCCGCGCCTGGAGTCAAATCAAAACATTATTCGCCAAGCCTGAACCTGTTGCGACATACCCTGGACTAGAGCTGGATGCGGAGGTGGAGCGTGAGCGCCAAAATCTTGGAAATTGATAACCTAACCGTCAGTTTTGATGGCTTCAAAGCCCTGAATCAACTAACCTTTTCCATGGAGCCGGGCGAGCTGCGAGTCATCATTGGCCCCAATGGTGCCGGTAAAACAACTTTCCTGGATGTGATTACAGGCAAAGTCAAGCCTACAGAAGGCGACGTGCGGTTTAAAGGAAAAAATCTCCGCCAATTTTCCGAGTACCAAATTGCTCGCATGGGGATCGGCCGTAAGTTTCAAACGCCGCGAGTTTATCTAAACCTAACGCCGCGAGATAACTTAGAACTCTCGTGCAATCATCAGAAAAATGTATTCCCGACTCTGTTTCGCCAGTCTTCTACACCAGAACGCCGCACCGTGAAGACGCTGTTGGACACCATTGGTCTATCCAGAAAAGCTGATATTGCGGCAGGGTTGCTATCCCATGGTGAAAAACAATGGCTGGAAATTGGGATGTTGGTGGCTCAATCTCCTGAACTATTGCTGGTTGATGAACCCGTGGCAGGGCTGACAGATGAAGAGACGGAACAGACTGGAGAGTTGCTCATGTCTCTTGCTGAAAGCCATTCCATTATTGTGATTGAGCATGATATGGAGTTTGTGCGGCAGATTGCCCGACAGGTGACCGTACTGCATGAAGGCAGTGTGCTGTGTGAAGGAACCATGCAAGCAGTGCAGAACAATCCGCGAGTCATTGAGGTGTATTTGGGCAGTGCGCCATCCATTACAGTTTCTCAGATGGCGATTTTGCGGATTGCGGCATCAATGGCCTGGGTGGATGGCAATTTTGCCCCGGAGCAAAAGCAGGTAATTTTACAGCGGTTGAGTCAACAGTTTGCAAACGATAGTGAACATCAAAAGAATCTACAGCAAGAGTTAGATGATTATCTAGCGACTCGTTTGCCGATTGAGGAACTGGTGCCGGTATTAAACACTCCCCAGGAGCGGGAACTAGCGCTGAGGCTGAGCTATGAGGTGATTCGCTCAAACGGGATTAATGCGATCGAGGCGACGGAGTATCGACGGTTGATTGACCTTTTGGACATTCCCAGCGATCGCATCCAAGAACTTGAAGCGGCAATTTAACGACAACGTTTGGTGAAAGAACGATGACTCAAACGAGTGCGCATGTCCTTGACTCTGCTACGGACGATAGTCTGACCCTGAAGGTATCGGGAATTAATTTTTTTTATGGACAAAGTCATATCCTGCGATCGGTGGATCTGAGTGTTCCAACGGGGAAAATGGTCTGTCTCATCGGCCGCAATGGCGTTGGCAAGACTACCTTGCTAAAAAACATTATGGGACTGCTCAAACCTCGAACGGGGCAGATTCACTTTCAGGGGCAATCAATTGCGAATCTCACGACGGATAAACGAGCGCGGTGCGGCATTAGTTATGTGCCTCAGGGGCGCGAAATTATTCCTCGGCTGACGGTGCGCGAGAATTTGTTGTTGGGGTTGGAGTCTCGTCCGACCGGCCGGCGGCGCAATGCCGATATTCCTGATGATATTTTTGAGCTATTTCCGGTGTTGAAAACAATGCTGTCTCGGATGGGTGGCGATCTCAGCGGTGGGCAACAGCAGCAGTTGGCGATCGCCCGTGCCATTATGGGACGTCCTAAACTGCTGCTGCTTGATGAACCGACAGAGGGAATTCAGCCGTCGATTATTTTGGACATCGAAAATGCCGTCCGCCAAATCATTGAGACGACTGGCATTTCGGTATTGCTCGTAGAACAGCATTTACATTTTGTCCGCCAAGCCGATTATTACTACGCCATGCAGAAGGGCGGCATTGTGGCCTCTGGCGCAACAGGCGAACTGAGTAATGACGTGATTCAGGAATTTCTAGCGGTCTAGTTACAGTTTCAGGTAGTGGTTTTATGTAAGGATTTTGGGTGGTGTGGGCAACGCCCACACCACCCAAAATCCTTA
>CAYSIR010000150.1:0-6460 GCA_964431105.1 uncultured Leptolyngbya sp.
AGATTGTATTATGTTGGGCCTTGGCTGGTTTGAGCGGGTTATCCTGAGCGGGTTATCCTGAGCCAGTTGAGCAGGGATTGCGAACCGCGCCCATCAACGGACGTTCTCTAGAAAAATTGGGTAATCCTCGATTGGTAAAGATTTTCGGTGGTGTAAGCATCGCCTACACCACCGAAAATCTTTACATGAATACTATTGCCAAAAATTGAAAGGGCTGGAAACGGCTGACACGCATGGGAGGAAGCCAGCAATGGAATTTATCACCATTCTGCTATCAGGGTTGCTGGGCATTGTTACAGTGGGTGGCGTGGTGCTAGATGAAACCGCTGAGTCCGCCATTCGGGGGCAGCTTGCGGATGTGGAACGGCTATCAGTTCGCATTGACAATCGGCCTAGTTACCAATTGGCGCAGGGACGCATCGATCGCATTCGGATTGCCGGACGGGGGCTGTATCCCATTGCAGGGGTAAGGGTTGACGTATTGGATATTGAAACCGATGCGATCGCCTTCGACGTAGCGAACCTTGACAACGGGCTAGGAGCGCTAGAGGAACCGCTGCGAGCCGCTGTCCGTCTGGTGATGACACAAGACGATATTGAACAAGCACTCACATCACCATTCGTCATCACGCAACTGCAAACCGCGATCGCTCCATTTGCAGATGATGCCCTAGAAGCTAACCCCATCCTCGATCCGGGTAATCACGCCACCAATCCCGCCCCAAATGCTGCAACAGCCCTAGAGATTGACCCGCAACTGCTGTTAGACGATGACCGTCTGCGATTGACCATTGCGCTATCGGCTGAGGGCACAACCATTACCATTGCTCTGGAATTCGGTATCGCAATTGCGTCCGGATCGCGGCTTGCCGTCACGGATTTGGATCTGACCCTTGATGGTCAAACCGTTCCTGATGTGGTTAAAGCCTCTGTGAGTCGCAATCTAGAAGCGCAGCTTAACCTCAACCGCCTAGAAGCTTCCGGCATTGTGGCCCGCTATGTGGATGTCACAATCCGCGATCGCACCCTTACCATTGTTGGATTGGTGCAACTCACTCCAGACTCCTAAACTATGGCTAACCCCTATTTGCCATCACACCATCACACTACCCCACTATCCACCACCCCAAGGAGACCCCATGACCGAAGATCGTCAATCCCTCCCAACCCTGCCCCGCCGCCTCATCGTAGCGGCGATCGCTGGACTCTTGCTGATTGCCGGAGGAACGGCATGGTGGCGCATCACTGCCGTCCAACAGCAAGAAACGACTAACCAAGTTGAACCAGATAGCCCAACCCAACCCGATGACGTGGCGATCGCTCAGGTGTACGTGCTAACCCTAAACGATACAGCGATCGAACTGATGCCAGTATCGCTGGAGATAGACGCATCCGATCCAGAAGCCATCCTCACCGCTGCCTTTGAACAACTGCTAGCAGGCGAACTAACCGACGACAGCCGCTTCTCAGCCATCCCAGAAGGAACCGTGCTGCAATCGCTATCCGTCGAAGCGGATGGGGTCTATCTCAGCTTGTCCGATGAATTTACCCAGGGCGGCGGCAGTGCCTCCATGCAGGGGCGGCTAGGACAGGTGATTTATACTGCCACTAGCGTTGATGAGGAAGCCGCTGTCTGGATTTCAGTGGAAAGCGAACCGCTAGAGGTTTTGGGCGGTGAAGGTTTGCTGATTGACCAACCCATGACTCGCGATCGCTTTGATGAATCGTTCCCGCTCTAGGGCGCGTCATCCATTCATCACAGCCGGTTAGCAGGCGATCGCCCCAACCCAGCGGGGATAATCAGCCAGTTAACGTCTTTTGCCATAGCCATGATGACCGCTGGTCTTGTGTCGCGAATCCTTGACATTGGCAGGTCGGGATACCGAATAACATAGCGATCGCAAGTATCCCTGTAGTTAGCCACAACCGCAGGCTAGAATCGCTACCGTCAGCGCCTTCAATCATCCCCATACCAAGGCATCATCGCGCCCAAATCTAAGTGAACGCCAACCGTAAATCCCCCTGCAATTCCCCTTACAATGAGAAGTCAAAACTGTGGGGCTGCTTGCCCCATACCTTACATTCTCTAAGGAGCTACCAGAACCTTTGGGTCTGTCGGGCTGAAACCTGAAACTGCCGTATCGCAACGAATGATTGAAGGAGTGGGACGTGCCGAAGTCCGCAAAGTGTGTATTGATTGGATCGACTGAAGCCTATAGTGGAAAATCTGCCACAACCCTGGGCATTGCCCATCAGCTTCGCCACCGAGGACTAGACATTTGCTACGGCAAGCCCATTGGAACCTGTCCTAGCGAATCCACCACAGATACGATTGACGAAGATGTGCGATTTATCACTGAAGCGCTCCAGCTACCCAGCCATCGCATCCTCTCTTCTCTGCTGCTGTTAGACGACGATACGGTGAATAAACGGATTGGCGGTCTTGACACCCGCGACTATTCAGCCGCCGTCCGTGACCACGTTACTGAAGTGTCCGGGGATCTGTTGCTGCTTGAAGGCACCGGCACTCTCAACGAAGGGCGGTTATTCGATCTTTCCCTAGGGCAAGTCGCTCAAGCTTTAAATGCGTCTGTGATTTTAGCAGCTCGGTTTCACTCGGTCACTGCCATTGATGCCATCCTATCCGCTAAGCATCACCTCGGTGATCATCTCATCGGCGTTGTGCTAAACGACGTGCCCAAGGAATTGCTAGATACGGTTGAACAATCAGTCAAACCTTTCCTCGAAGCGCAGGGTATTGCTGTATTTGGGGTGTTGCCCCACAGCGATTTACTCCGCAGCGTTAGCGTGCGTGAGCTAACCCATCGGCTGAATGCTGAGGTGCTGTGTTGTGGCGATCGCCTAGATTTATTGGTCGAAAGCCTCACCATTGGGGCTATGAACGTGAACTCAGCGCTCAAGTATTTCCGCAAAGCTAACAACATGGCGGTTGTCACGGGGGGCGATCGCACCGATTTACAACTCGCTGCCCTAGAAACCTCCACCCAATGCCTAATTCTGACCGGTCACTTGCCGCCCGCCGCCAGCATCCTCAGCCGCGCAGAAGACCTAGAAATTCCAATCCTGTCCGTTGATTTGGATACCCTAACCACCGTCGAAATTATTGACAATGCATTTGGTCAGGTGCGGCTCCACGAAGCCGTTAAGGTGCAATGCGTATGCGACCTCATGACTCAGCATTTTGATGTCGATCGCTTTGCCAAACAGTTAGGCTTAGGCTGATACAAGCTCTCTAAACTTTGTGATGGAGAGTCTATTAACGTTGTTATATCGCTCCATGTCATGGATGATCACGACTTGAAACTGTTGCTCAACGATCTCAAGCAAACCAATGAAGCCGTCCGCGATCGGGCAACTCAGACCCTCTGGCAGCACTGGTTTTGTCAAAAAGGAGTGCAGGGGCTGAAATTTCTAGAACAGGCTCAGTCCCTCATGATGGCCGAGCAATATTCAGATGCCGAAGCGCTGCTGAGTGAGGTTATTCAAACGCTTCCTGATTTTGCTGAAGCCTGGAACCGCCGAGCGGTTTTATACTATGTGATGCGAGAATACCGAAAAGCCCTAACAGACTGCGATCGCGTCATCGAGCTAGTGCCGGTTCACTTTGGCGCACTGCACGGCAAAGGACTGTGCCAAATGGCGTTAGGCAACTACACGGCTGCCATTCAGGCCTTTAAGCAAGCGCTGGACGTACAGCCCTATGCCCTCATTAACCAAAAGCTGATTTTGGAATGCACAGCCAAACTCAGCTAGCGCCCTTGACTAAACTGTTGGCTAGTCTTCCAGTGATAAGGATTTTGGATGCCCCGCAGGCTGAACACGCTGTCAAATGGCTTAAGCCCAGACTGACAAGACTGGGATGCCCCCATGACTAACGTCTACACGGAGTTTTTGCACCAAGATTCTGGACTAGGGTTTTGCTATTGAAATCTTGCCCTAGAATTCTTTTGGAAGCGCTCCGCTGCCTGGCATAATTGAGCAACAAACTTGGAATGTGTTGATCAACACATTCCGATCGCTCAGATGGCTGGGACTCACTAGAATGACTCTACCAATCCGTAACTCACGCATTCGGCTCCCACAGGGGCAATTATTTTGGCGCGAGGTTGGCACTGGACCAACGGTTGTATTTTTGCACGGAGCCTGGACAGACGGCAGCCAATGGATTCCTATCATGGATAGGCTGAGCGATCGCGTTCACTGCCTGGCCCCAGATTTATTGGGATTTGGTGAATCCGAACAGCACGACAGCGCTTGTTCGATTACCTTAGAGACCGAAGGCCTGATTGATTACTTCGATACCCTACGATTACAGGAAGTCTATTTGGTCGGGCATTCAGTCGGGGCGTGGGTGGCTGCCAACCTCGCGATCGCCGATGGGCATCGAGTGAAAGGGCTGGTGCTAATCAACCCAGAAGGAATTGAAGTATCGGGACATCGCTATCCGTGGCGGCGATCGCGATGGTGGGTGGGGCGGTTTCCTATCTTTCGTTGGCTACTGTGGGGATGGCGGCCCTTGGCGTGGGCCTTGGGCAAACAAACGCAATGGCGATCGCTGAGGCTCTATCAGCGAATGCTGCGGCAGTCTCCGGCAGGGTGTCGGTTATTATTCCAGCGGCGCTGGGCTGAATTGCAGTCTGAGTTTCTGAGCGATCGCATAGAGTGGATTAAAGTGCCAACGCAAGTTATCCAAACCGCCGAACATTCAAGCATCCAGGCAGCCATGAATCAGCACTATGCCGCCGCGCCACACGCCACACTAACCGAACTAGGAGCGATCGCCGATCACCAGCTTTATTCCGGTGAGCTATCCCCAAGCGATACGCTGGAACTCGCAGAGTTAATAGCTGGATTGATTGCCCAGACTCAATCCTCCACCCGTTGACCTCTTTGGTAGTGGTATTCAGGTAACGTTTTGGGTGGTGTGGGCGTTGCCCACACCACCCAAAACGTTCAAAACGTTACCAATAGAAGACTCCCGCCTCTTGCTCGATGGCTAGAGGTAGCCGATGGAGTGTCACTAATCAACAAACTGTACGCGGTACAGACGAAACAGATCGTTATCCGAGGTTTTTGATACCTTAGCAGACGCTCGCTTGAGCAGTGCAGCCCACTCATCCAACCCCGTCAAAAACACTTCTGCACCAAGGTACATCTCTAAAATGGCCCAGTTTTCAGCAATCTCAGCATCTGGGTTCACAACATCAAATACAAAGGTGCCGCCAGGCTTCAGCACCCGCCGCACCTCCGCCAATACTTCTTCCCAAAAGTCCAACGGATAATAGCCACTAAAGCCCGTCGCAATCACTAGGTCAAATTGGTTATCGTCGTATTTTAGTTGATGGGCACTGCCCCGAACGGCTCCCTTAAATAATTTTGAATTAAGCTGGGGCGCTCTAGAATTTAACGTATCGCAGGCGATCGCACTAATATCCTGACCATAAAAGAATGCATCCCATTCGCGCCACGGATAAATCAAAAAGCTGACCCCACAGCCAATATCCAAACAGCGCTGACCCTTTTTGATTTTGACAATATCCCAAAACGGTGACGCTACCCGTGACGTGAGGCCGCCGCTTGTCCAATCTCGGAAAATCGGCATCGCCTCAACTTCATCGGGCAGGTCGAATGGTTTTCCCTCGTACTCTTGGTTAAATCGGCGGGCAACTGTATCGAGCGAAGCAATCCAAGCAGTGCGATCGCCCATGCCACTCAAGGCACTCTCCGGCTGCGACGACGATTGACGACGGGACATAATTCACAATCTCAAACAACATTACATCGGACGCAACCCTAACCTAGCTGCCTCTCAATGTCTTACCAAAGTTTTGGCGATAGGACTTATTCACCAACAACAGCGCCGGCCACAAAAGGGCTAAATACAGCCGACCGCTGCTGAAGTTGGTACGATGAAACCCTTGCCAAAACTTGACAACTCCACCGACGTAAACCACAGCTAACACAAAAGCAATGAGGTATGACATGGCGCTTGATTCAAAAACAGCAGAAACATGATGAAAACTCAATCAACCCAATCAGAAACAATGGCTAGATACTGGTCGCATCTTGGATAGCCGCCATCTCAACTCCTGACTGGGAATGGTGCATAGCTGAACGACTATGCAGTGTCAAACTGAGATGTGTCTAGTATACTCATTCCTCCTCAGTTCACACCTTGGCAGTCTGCTTCACTTCAAAAGCACCGCTTGCCCCTTAAGTCGATGGCGGCTGGGGCACTCAGACTGTTCAGAAGTCTGCGGCTCACCCTCCAATTACATTTTCCGATGTCTGACCGCCATTTGAAATAACAATGGCTTAATGATGCAGCCCCTGATTGACTGATAAGAATTCTGCATTGAGCGCAGAAACCGCTCCTCTACTAGGCTTTAGACCATGTGGGGTTAGGTTTGCTGACTGCTTCTCAAAACGCCTCTCAAAA
>CAYSIR010000150.1:6560-9972 GCA_964431105.1 uncultured Leptolyngbya sp.
TCTCAAAACGCCTCTCAAAAGAGGACTGAAGGCGGCCTGGCTGCCGGCCTATTTCGAGCTGAGAGCCAGCACTCGTCACGCCATCCTACCAAAAGCCATGATCGCCATAACTGAGAAATGAGGTGTTGAACCTACTACTTCGGTAAAGTAGCCAGCAAAAATTAACGGTGTCGATACGGTATGCTCTTGAAGCTTTCCGCGATCGCACTGAATGGGCAGAAAAGCCAGCAACGAAGCGAGCCGAAAGATGAGAAGCTTATCTCAATTTTGTATCGGAATCGCGGTAAATGCTCAATTCTTCGCTATGCTCAAAATGTCAGAAAGACAGCAAAATCAACATTTTTTAATGCTTCTTATTAAAACGCAACGAACCATGATTGGGGTCCACCAAGTTGGGGTCAATCAGTTGGGGCGTCGCCTGTACGCTATGAGTGAAGTGAGTAATCGAACCCATCATTTCTATGTTCCTCAGTACCGCGATCGCGACCATTTCAGGGCGGTAGAGTAACACAAATGCATCAAAAATTTCAGGACAGGCGTAGGCTGCACAGCGTAGCGAACGAAGGAGGAAATATGCGAGCAGTGCTTATGGCAGGTGGCTCCGGGACGCGGTTACGGCCGCTCACCAGCGATGTGCCAAAACCGATGGTGCCCATCTTAAATCGGCCCATTGCCGAACATATTATCAATCTGCTGAAACGGCACAATATTACCGAAATTATTGCTACGCTGCACTACCTGCCGGACGTGATGCGAGATTACTTTCAGGATGGCTATGACTTTGGGGTGCAGATGACCTATGCAGTCGAGGAAGACCAGCCCCTTGGTACGGCAGGATGCGTCAAGAATGTGGCTGAATTATTGGGTACCACCTTCATAGTCATCAGTGGCGACTGCATTACAGATTTTGACTTAACGGAAGCGATCGCCTTCCATCAGGCAAAAGGGGCGAAGGCCACGCTTGTGTTAGCCCATGTACCGAACCCAGTAGAGTTCGGTGTTGTCATTACTGATGAGCAACGTCGCATCCAGCGATTTTTGGAAAAGCCGTCCAGTAGCGAAATTTTCTCTGATACGGTGAATACAGGCATCTACATCCTAGAGCCGGACGTGCTAGAGTACCTGCCCTCCAATGAAGCCGCAGATTTCTCCAAAGACCTGTTTCCGAAACTCTTGCAAAAGGGTGAGCCAATGTATGGCTATATTGCCAAGGGATACTGGTGCGATGTCGGTCATTTGGATGCCTATCGAGAGGCACAGTACGATGCGCTGCATCGCCGGGTGCAGGTAGATTATGGCTATGAGGAGCGATCGCCTGGATTGTGGATTGGTCAAAACACCCACATCGCCCACAGTGCAACCATTAAAACACCTACACTGATTGGTCACAACTGCCGGATTGGGCCGCGGGTGTCCATCGGTTCCGGTACAGTCATCGGCGATAACGTCACCATTGGTGCCGATGCAGAGCTAAAACGTCCTATCATCTGGAATGGCGTTATTGTGGGCGAAGAAAGTCGCTTGATGGCCTGTGTCGCGGCGCGGGGCGCACGGGTCGATCGCCGGGCCCATGTCCTGGAGGGAGCCATCGTCGGATCGCTGTCAAGTGTGGGAGAAGAGGCGCAGATCAACCCCAGCGTTCGCATCTGGCCCAGCAAGATTATTGAACCCGGCGCTATTCTGAACATGAACCTCATCTGGGGGCACGTCGCCCATCGCAACTTATTTGGACAGCGGGGCGTGTCAGGCTTAGCCAACATTGACATTACGCCTGAATTTGCAGTACGGCTAGGCGCAGCCTTTGGGTCAACGCTTCGCCCCGGCGCTCAGGTGACCGTGTCGCGGGATCAGCGCAGCATTTCTCGAATGGTGTCGCGATCGCTCATTTCGGGGTTAATGTCCGTTGGCGTAGACGTTCAGAACCTTGAAGCCACTGCGATTCCCCTAGCACGAGCCGTAGTGCCCACATTGTCGGTAGCGGGAGGCATACATATTCGGCTGCATCCTGAGCGATCGGATCACATGCTCATCGAATTTTTTGATCAGCATGGCATCAACTTTTCTAAAGCCCGCGAGAAAAAGATTGAAGGCGCCTACTTTAAAGAGGATTTTCGTCGGGCCCAGATCTCTGAAATTGGCAACGTTGTCTATCCGACTCAAGTGGTAGACCTCTATAGCACCGTCTTTCAGCGCTATCTCAACATTGATGCGATTCGCTTGAGCAACTCAAAAGTTGTCATCGACTATGCCTACGCCGTCTCCGGTGCCATCTTGCCACAGCTTCTTGCTAAATTTGGCTGCGATGCGGTGGTCTTAAATGCTAGCCTCAGCCAAACGGCCCCGTCTGCGGACGATCGCGAAGTTTTGCTGGATCAATTAGGGCACGTTGTTGAAGCCCTAAAGGCCAGCTTTGGGGTGCAGGTGTCTGGCAATGGCGAACAGCTCATTTTGGTGGATGAATCGGGCAGTGCGATTCGCGGCGAACAGCTAACGGCGCTGATTATTAGCATTTTGCTGACCGAGCAACCGCGCAGCACGGTCGTTGTTCCGGTGAATGCATCGAGCGCTGTCGAACAAATTGCTCGTCGCCATGATAGCCGGGTTGTGCGTACGAAGGCGAACCCGACAGCCCTGATGGAGGCTTGCCACGCCAACATGAATGTTGTCGTCGGTGGTAGTGGAGACGATGGCTTTATCTTCCCGCAGCTCCATCCGGGGTTTGATGCCATGTTCTGTATCGCCAAGCTAATGGAAACCCTAACCCGACAGGAGCGATCGCTAGGGCAAATTCGGTCTGATTTACCGCGAGTTTGCCATCGATCGCTGACAGTACGCTGCCCCTGGACGGTGAAAGGCGCACTGATGCGGCGATTAGTCGAAACCCATCCAGCAGAGTGCTTGGACTTAACCGACGGAGTGAAAATCTTAAATCCTCAGCAGCCTGATAGCTGGATTTTGATTTTGCCCGATGCGGGCGAGCCGCTCGTGCATCTCTATGCCAACAGCAACGATCGCGGCTGGGTGGATGAAACCTTGCGGGAGTATCGCGGCTACGTTCAAGAATTTGTCAATCAAGAAATGGGGCTAGACGAGGTAGAACCCGGGCCGCGAGTGGAAAGTATGGTGCTATAGCATAGGACAGGGCAGCAACGGGGCGATCGCTCACCAGAATTCTTGACTGCGATGGTTTAGTCTTATCCCATAATGGTTTACTCTGACGTTTAGACTCAACGGTGAAACTAAAACCAGAGCGACTCAAGCCTGCAACAAGATATTAGAACAGACTGATGAATAACTTTATTTTGATAGCGGAGATCATCCAAGATCCTCAGTTGCGCTATACACCCGACGGCCAAACTGCGATCGCAGAAATGCTCGTACAGTTTGCCGGGGCACGGGACAATGACCCCGT
>CAYSIR010000151.1:0-9929 GCA_964431105.1 uncultured Leptolyngbya sp.
CAAAAAAGTGAGGGGTTGGACGATCGCTCTTAAAGACAGTAGTGGAATGCTAAAACGGATTTATCATAGACATTCCCTGAGTCTAGTGATTGAGTTCTATTGGCGTATTCACTTTCACGATAGGAGGACAGTGTGAACATTGGGCGCGTGTTGGTAATTGCGAGTAATGTGTTTCGCGAGGTCATTCGCGATCGCATTCTTTACCTGTTAGGCTTTTTTGGCATCGCTCTCCTACTTGCAAATTTGCTGTTGCCAGAAGTGGCGGCCAGCACTGAAGACAAAATGCTGTTGGATGTGGGGCTAGGCGCGATGGGAATTGCGGGTTTAGTGGTGGCGGTTTTCGTAGGTACTGGACTGGTGAATAAAGAAATTGAGAAACGCACCGTCTATGTGCTGACGGCTAAGCCGCTGACCCCGGCTGAGTTTATTGTGGGTAAGCACGTTGGGCTGTCGGTGGTGTTGGGGATTATGGTCGCCATTATGACAGCGGTATATGTCGCTGTTCTGGCGTTAAATGCGATCGCCTTTCCTGTTGAGAGTCTCTTGCTAGCCGTTGTCTTTTTGTTTCTAGAACTCAGCTTGATCACTGCGATCGCCATTTTGTTTGGAGTTTTTACTAGCTCATTGCTAGCGGTGTTTCTAACCTTTGCGGTTTATTTGATGGGGCACCTGAGTCGGGATCTCGTCTTGCTGA
Organism: uncultured Leptolyngbya sp.; assembly: GCA_964431105.1. Classification (GTDB taxonomy): domain Bacteria; phylum Cyanobacteriota; class Cyanobacteriia; order RECH01; family RECH01; genus RECH01. The sequence goes on from CAYSIR010000151.1 coordinate 695, forward strand.
CTGAATTGTCTGAAAGTCCTAACATTCAGCGCATCACTGATTCGATGTACTTAGTATTGCCTGACTTGTCGCGGCTGGATTTAAAGAATGTGGCAGTGTACGGTATGGATTTGCTACCCAGCCCGCTTGAACTGGTGGGCAATGCGGGCTACGGGCTGTTGTATATCGTATTGGCGCTGGCGATCGCTACAATGGTCTTCGCCCGCCGTGAGTTTTAGATATTTATGACCGATCCCCACTGGCAAATTGAAGGGCAGGCTCGCTTTAAAGTCGGGGCTGCTTTTTTTCGTCCGCATAGCCGAGTTGTACGGGATTTGGGCGTGCTGCTGGCGGCAGCCCATCAGCGAAAAACCGGTCGGCTACGAGTGCTAGAGGCGATGGCGGGATGTGGGGTGCGATCGCTGCGCTATTGGCAGGAGAGCGGTGCGGATTGGGTTTGGGCGAATGAAGGAAACCCTGATCTCGGTCATCTGCTGCACGCCAACCTAGCGTCATTGCTGAGCCAACGGTGCGGAAAGCTAACGCAGGAAGATGCCAATCGAGTCTTTTTTCAGTGTTACTTGAATCGGGATTATTATGATTTGGTTGATGTAGACTGCTTCGGCACGGCTGTTCCGTATCTGAGTACCTGCCTTTGGGCAGCAGCGATCGGTGGATTTGTCTACCTAACCAGCACAGACGGACGCAGCGCCACTGGCCATCTGCCCACCCAAAGTTTGCGCGCCTACGCCGCCTATGCTCGCAGCCATCCTGCCGCCCACGAACAAGGACTGCGACTGGCGATCGCCAGTTTGCAGCAGCAGGCCGCCACCAAAGGGTTAGGCATCCGCCCTATTTTTTCGTTATTCACTGGGGAAACCTACCGAGTGATGGTGCAGGTTACGGCCAAGCCAGCGTTAACCGAACAGAACTATGGGTTTCTCGGCTATTGCCATCACTGCGGCGAGTATCAAGTCGTGCCATGGCGACGGCTGGGGCGGGTATCTTGCCCAGGCTGCGATCGCCCTTGCACGGTGACAGGGCCAATGTGGCTCGGCAACCTGCATGATCCGCCCATGCTCGACAGGCTGATGCGGTTGGCGACTGAATGGCAATGGCACGATCGCATCGGTTTACTGAGCGTGATGGCGGCAGAAGCTACCTTACCGCCCTATTTCTATCGCTTGGGAGATATTGGCAAACGAGGTAAAACGGATATTCCGAAGCGATCGCAGTTGATTCAAGCCCTACAGGATCACGGTCATCGAGCGGCAACCACGAGCGTCAATGCTGAAGCCATCAAAACCGATGCATCGATGAAGGTATGTGCGGCGATCGCTCGTGATCTCAATCGTTTTCCTAACCCGATGCCCTAGGGCGCATCATTAGCCCATCACAGGCACCCGTCGGACTGCGATCGCTCTAGTTCCATCAAGGCTGTCAGCGATGGAAGGAATTGGAGTCTAATCTCCAATCGCGATCCAGATTACAGCCCTAGGGCCAGCCGATGAACTCCAGGCATTATTCACCCGGCTACATCTACAGAGTCCCCGTCCATGGATTCGAGTTCAGCGGATTCGGCTTCAGCCGATGATGCCTCTGGCTCCGCTGACTGAAGTGGCGCATCATCGACCTTTTCCAAATGGCGACCATCCATCAAGAAAACGCCCTTTTTGAACCGAACCCCCCAGTATCCACCGGGACGACAATCCATCACAGTTCCTTCTTCGCCGATAGCCACCACATTGGGTGGACGCAGCATCGGCATGGGATCAGCAGTCTTGACGTAGGGCAAGCTGGTGGTCAACTGGACGCGATCGCCCACTTGAAAGTTCAGCGTAGATTCGTTTTCTTCAGTCATAATCATGCCTACCTCACTTGGCGTTAGATTGAGTTGTAGAGGCGATTCAGCGATCGTTCAAGCTGCATCGCCGTCCCCCTATTGCCTGGATCATGGAGATTGAGCTAGTGATAACCTAAGCTAGCGATGCCATCACTACTTTGATCGTAAGCGATAGATGTCCCATAGGAAATGGTAATCAATGAACCGCTGGCTTGGGTGGCTATTGGCGATATGGATCGGACTATGGGGAGCGGGGTGCGCGGCTCCCGATAGTCTGGGCATGACCAGCGGCAGGGTGGTGCGCGTGGTCAGTGGTCAAACGATAGAAGTGCAGATGGAGACCGATCCCAATCCGGTCACTGTGCGATTGCTTGGACTAGATGCACCCGATATTCAGCAGGCCCCATGGGGAGAGCAAGCCACCCAGTTTTTGCACCAGTGGATTGAGGGACAAACGGTGCAGCTAGAATCAGACATTGAAGCGCGCGATCGCTTTGGTCGGCAGTTAGCCTATGTCTGGTTCGAGCAACAATTCGTAAATGAGCAAATCATTGTGGCCGGCTGGGCCCTTGCCGTCCCCCGATCGCCCAACCTCCGCTATGACGATCGGCTCCAACACGCCCAAGCCATTGCCCGTACTCTACAGCGCGGCATCTGGAATCCTGAGCGGCCGCTCCGCCAGTCTCCGTCAGACTTTCGGCGATCGCAACCCCAGGGATAACTCACCGAGGATATGAGGGGTTTCTCCCCCTGTGCTGCTTGATGCCAGCAGCGCTAATGTAATGAAAGCCTATTTCTAATCTCAGTGGTCTTAACCTACCCATGCCTCTGAGGTAATAGCCTGAAGCGAAGGGTGAGGATGACAGGTGAGGCGATCGCAGAAACCAGCGCTAGGCGCTGCATCAGCCTATCATTTGTTCACGGAGTCATTCATGTGATTATCAAGCGATCGTCCGCCGTTATCGGCCGCCCAATGAGTGAGGTGAGTCAGACGTGGGTATCAACCGGCTGAGTCATCCTGCAGGGTGCCCAGTTACTCAGCAGCGCCACACCCCAATGCCCCCTTGCTAAAATCCCTTCCTTTTTATAGATAACCGTCAATTGAATGCCCGTAGTATAGTTTGGACGGATTTCATTTATTGTCCATATCCATGAGGCTGAACGATGGCAGAAATTATTGCACTGGTGGTTTGGTTAGCGTGTATGGTTATTCTTCCAAATACGCCCCGTAATCTTCCCTAGGTCGTCCCGGTTTCTGGAACTGGGTCTAAACGATTGAAAAATGGCACATCTTGGAGCGACCCAAGCAAGGTGGTCAGCGGTTAAGGGTGCTGCAAGACTGTTTCGGTCAGCCTATCTCACTGAGGTCTAACACTGAAGTTTAAGGTTCTACCGTTCACTGCAACAGTGAAACGTTGGGGGACACCGAGGACAATGTGGGACAGATGGCACGGTGGGACAGATGGCATGATGGCAGCGTTGCGGCAGTGGTAAGGAAATGGCGATCCGTCTTTAATCTGGCTTTAATCTGGATGGGTTGTGTATTTTTTGGGGAGCGATCGCTATTTCAGTGCGCATCGCCTACACTGCGTTTCACGGGTCGTCACCACTAAGGGACAACCCAATTTAACGGGCTTATTTAGGGGCGTACTCTCGGCTTGACCGTCCAAAACTCCCAAAGCTCCCGCCCCAGGATAGGCTGAATCTCAGTGTTGCCACTTTCGCTCTGCACTACTGCCCGTTATCCTGCCAGTCCGTTTATTCTGCATCTACAGCCATATTTCTTGCTATGACAACTTCTGATTTAGCGACTCCGCGCATACGGTACAGCATTACAGCCGTTCAAGACGGTGTATTGCTTTCGCTCTGGGAAGATATGCCCATCAATGATACCCGTACTAAGCCATTCTCATTTAAGGCTCGCCATTTGGTGTCATCTGACCAAGAGGCTCAAGTTATTCTCGAAAACTACTTGGCAGTGTATCGTCAGCCATTGCTCCTCGAACGCTGATAAACGCAATGGTCGGTAGCCCTCCATTCGTAGGGAGCCATTCGTAGGGAGTTTTGGTGGTGTGGATGATGCCCACAGCAACAGCTTTTTAGTTTTTATATGAAAGAAACCATTAACCGATCGTCAACCATTGAAATAGAACGGGCTGAACCGGGGAATGGCCCCAATACCTGGCAAGATCAAGATGTTCTGATTAGTGAGCTTGATCAAGCAGATTTGTTATGACTTTTGAGGCTTCTGCCGTTAACCCTCTACTTGCGCTGGATTATGAGCCTGCCTTTGAAGGATTAGGGCCTGATTATTCAGATGTCGTTTCTGCCGCTGAATTTCCGCAGCATCATTTGCGGTTCCGTAATGACGATCTATTGCCAAAGTTGGGACTGGCTGCTGAAACTGTGACCGACGCAGACTTTATTGAGGCTTTCGGCAAATTTCAGGGGCGCGAACCGTTCTTGGCCATGCGCTACCACGGCTACCAGTTTGGGTCATACAATCCGTTTTTGGGAGATGGTCGCGGGTTTCTCTACGGTCAAGTGCGCGGCATTGATGGCGAACTGTACGACTTTGGTACGAAAGGATCGGGCACTACGCCATACTCACGCGGCGGGGATGGTCGGCTGACGCTGAAGGGCGGTGTGCGGGAGGTGCTAGCTGCCGAAATGCTTCATGTGCTGGGGGTGCGAACCTCGCGGTGTTTGAGTTTGATTGAAACGGGCGAGGCGCTGTGGCGGGGGGATGAACCGTCTCCAACGCGATCGGCGGTGATGGTGCGGTTCAGCCGATCGCACATTCGTTTTGGAACTTTTGAGCGGCTGCATCATTGCAATCGGGGCGACCTAATCCAAACGTTGCTGAACCATGTGATTGCCTACTACTATCCTCATTTGCAGGACGCGAGCGATCGCTATCGATTGTTTTATCAAGAATTAGTGCAGCGGACAGCGGATTTGGTGGCACATTGGATGGCGGCAGGGTTCTGTCATGCCGTGCTAAACACCGACAATATGTCAATTACCGGGGAGAGTTTTGACTACGGCCCTTATGCCTTCATCGAGCGCTACGATCCGACTTTTACGGCGGCCTACTTTGACTATGGCGGTCGCTATTGCTATCGCAATCAACCGGCAGCCTGCCACTGGAATCTAGAGCAGCTCCAGGTTCCGCTCGCGGTTGTGCTGTCGGCAGCGGATATGAAAGCAGATTTGGAGGCGTTTGGCGATCGCTTTGAGGCGACCTATCGAGGGCTGATGATGAAAAAGCTGGGGCTGGATGGGGTGGAGGACGGCATCGCTAGTGACTTACTCCAGAAAACGGTTCAGCTTTTAGTCGATTCTGAGATTCGCTATGCCGATTTTTTCCGAACGGTGCGCCAACAGTTTTCACCGATGTGGCGACAGGATGCCAGCCTGATTTTAAATGATGCGATCGCGCCTGACAGTCGGGAGCCGATCGATACAGTGCTGCATCATGAGCATTTCAAAACCTGGCGATCGGCCTATCACCATGCCCTGAATCAGATGCCGGAGGCAGAACTTGAGGCAGTGCCGCATCGCCTGAATCGCCATAATCCGCTGATGCTGCTAATTCGTCCTGAAATCGAGTCGCTTTGGGAATCGATTATGACCGCAGATAACTGGACACCGTTTTATGACTTGCTGAATCGCATTTGGGCATCGGTTGAGCAAGATGGTGAGTGAACGGGGCGGCGATCGCCGCCCCTCAGTTGCCACCCAAAAGCCCTACACCAACGCGACAGACGGAACCGGTTCAACAGTAGGAATCACGCGACCCACAGCTTGGGCGATCGGACGCAGCACTTGCACTAATTCCACCATGGCCTCAAGTGACAACGCTTGCTGAGCATCGGAGACAGAGCGATCGGGGTCAGGATGACACTCCACCATCACCCCATCTGCACCGCAGGCGATCGCAGCCTTCGCCAAATCCGCAATTAGTTCGCGACGACCCGATGCATGGCTAGGGTCAACCATCACAGGCAGATGGGTCAGGTGTTTGAGGGCAACTACGGCTCCCAAGTCCAGCACGTTGCGGGTGTAAGAATCGAAGCTGCGAATGCCCCGCTCACACAGAATCACATTTGGGTTGCCGTGGCTCATGATGTATTCGGCGGCCATCACGAATTCTTCCAGCGTTGCGGCCAATCCTCGCTTTAGCACTACGGGTTTATTGACGCCGCCCACGGCTTTCAACAAATCGAAATTCTGCATATTGCGGCTGCCAATCTGCAAAGCATCAGCATGGGCGGCGACAGCGTCGATTTGAGAAATAGCCATCACTTCTGTAATCACGGGTAGTCCAGAGCGATCGCGCACGTTAGCCAGAATTTTCAGACCCTCTTCACCGAGTCCCTGGAATGAATAGGGTGACGTGCGGGGTTTATAAACGCCTCCCCGCAGGGCTTGCACGGGGGCTGTGGCGAGACGGCTAGCGACGGCATCCATTTGGGCTTGGTTTTCGACCGAGCAAGGACCACCAACAATCAGCAATGTTTCATCGCCAACCGTTACGGCATCTGAGAGGGCGATCGCCGAACGGTGGTCAGGATGGGTTTTAGCCACCAGCTTGGCGGATTTTATGGGATTCGACATGAATTGAAGTCTCCAAAATAGGGGATCGGGAGTTAAGAACTGGAACAGCAGGCATTAAAAAACCCGGAGCGTGCTTACCTCCGGGTGTGAACAAGACAGCACAGCCATCACCCAGACGCAGATCGGGGCCAGAAAAAATAGCTAAATCGGTCAGGGTAACAGTTGTGCATCGTGGCGAGGGATAACTCAACAAAGGTTCAGGACGGATTGGCGGACTGGGTCTAAAAATACAAAAACCGCCAGTGCTAGACTCGCGGTTCACTCAGAGGTTCCATGACAAAATGGACTCACTCCAAGTGAACCGTCATAAACCAAAAGAAATATTGAACTAGGCTGCGTTGAAGGGCCATTGTTAAAAAGCCAACTGCTGGTTAAGAAACTGAGTGCCGGAAGATTAATCAAAAGCTGGATACGGATTTGCGAATTACGCTTTCGTGGCGATCGCTAAACTCGATTTATAGTTATGACGTTAACGAATGTAACCTAAAAACGTCAAGCATCCTTTGCCACCCCAGCGGGAGCGATCGCCTCAACCTCTCTCAAATTCCCTCAAATCGCTTCAGCATTTGTTATTTTCAGTACAGCTTGTTCTGCGATCGCGCCTGAACCGCTGCCGCAGAAAACCTCCAGGAGTTGCTAGACCAGCCCCATGATTGAAGTTGAACAACTGAGCAAAGTTTACGGAACAACCGCCGCCATTCAAGATGTGAACTTTTCCGTTGAGCCGGGAGAAATTTTGGGCTTTCTGGGCCCCAACGGAGCCGGTAAGACTACTACGATGCGGATTCTGACGGGCTATCTCCCGGCAACCAGCGGCACGGCACGAGTGGCAGGGTTTGATGTGCATGATGATTCAATGGCGGTGCGGGAACGCATTGGCTACCTGCCTGAAACGCCGCCTCTGTACCCAGAGATGACCGTTGAAGGCTTTTTACACTTTGTGGCACGACTCAAGCATATTCCCGCAGGCGATCGCACCCAGAGGGTTTATACCGCCATGCACCGCTGTAATATCTTGGAAAAACGGCATACGCTTATCCGCAAACTCTCAAAAGGGTTTCGGCAGCGGGTGGGGATTGCCCAGGCGATTGTCCATGATCCGGCTGTCATCATTTTGGATGAGCCAACAGTGGGGCTTGATCCGCGCCAAATTATTGACGTGCGACATTTGATTCGCAGCTTGGCTGGGGATCACACAATTATTTTGTCTACGCATATTTTGCCGGAAGTTAGCGCTACCTGCGATCGCATCACTATTATTAACCAAGGCAGTGTAGTCGCCACGAACACCCCAGAGGAATTGGTGGCACAACTGCACCAAGGCATGGATTATCGCCTGGAACTAGAGGGCGAATTTGAAGCTGTGCGTTCTGCATTGCAGGGCTTGCCTGCCGTTAAATCAGTCGAGTCCTTTGGCTTGAGCGATCGCACGTCTCGGTACGGGGTGCGGATTCAGCTAGAGGAAGACCAAGCTGATCCGGGAGCTGATATTGCTGCGATCGTGACAGGAAACGGACTGCGACTTTACGAACTGCGGCGCAGTCAGGCAAGTTTGGAGGATGTATTTTTGCAACTGACGATGGCTGACGTGGGGCAATCGCTGGACGCTGACTCCGCATCAAGTACCGCGATGGAAGCTGAAGCAAGTGACCTGGAAGCGATCGCATCTCCAGAGAACACCGAGGATACAGAAGATGCCAATTCGTCCGGGCGCTAATTTCGCTCGCTGATTGCACTCATCACCCTGACTAAATCACCCTAACCAAATGGGCGCGGAGCGATCGCCCTGCGGCAATTCAGCCCAAAACTTTGACCTATCAAGCATTAATTCAGTATCGCCCCAGTATTCATCCAGTATTAATTAAGTGCCATGCGTGTCCTGTTCGCCAACATTTTCGCCATCTTCCGTAAAGAATTTCAAAGCTACTTTGCCTCCCCCTTTGCATACATCATTGCTGGAGTGTTTTGGTTCATCAGCGGACTACTCTTCTCCGGTATTCTGCTCGGGCCAACGGGCGTGATTGCGCAGGTAGCTGTTCGCGATCAGTTCGGCGGAACCACAACCCCAGTGGATGTGCCCACTCAGTTTTTGGTCGTGTACTTGGGCGTGATTGGATCGCTAGCGCTATTTATACTGCCGATGCTGTCGATGGGGCTATATGCCGAAGAGCGCAAGCGCGGTACGCTAGAACTGCTCGCGACTTCGCCCATCACCAACTGGGCCGTTGCCTTCGGTAAGTTATTGGGGGTACTGTCCTTTTTTATAGTGATGATTGTGCCGATTTTGCTCTATGAAGCGATCGCCTTTGCCGCTGCAACCCCTGCCATTAGTCCTGTACCGCTGCTGATAGGACATCTAGGGCTAATCCTTCTCGGTGCAGCGGTGCTGTCGTTGGGAATGTTTATCTCTTCACTGACAGACAGCACCATCTTGGCCGCCATTCTCACGTTTGGCGTGATGCTGCTGCTGTGGGTCACAGATTTGATTGCTAACAGCATTGGCGGGCCAATTGGAGAGGCGATCGCCTACCTTTCTCTGCTGCAAAGCTATGGCAATTTAATCCAGGGCATTGTAGACACCAGCGATCTCATTTTGTTCGGTAGCTATATTTTTCTGGGAATTTTCCTTACTGCACAGTCAATTGAGTTACTGCGGTATCAGCGTTCCTAGTCGGCTTCCCGGCCTTCTGTTTAAGGAACGGCGCTAGGGTAATTTGCACAACCGACGAGGGTGCGATGGGTGCATGTCACCTTTACGCCCTCACCCTAAATCCCCAATTGTGGGAGACGGAC
>CAYSIR010000152.1:0-9913 GCA_964431105.1 uncultured Leptolyngbya sp.
GCGTCTTGGGGCGATCGATAGCGATGTTTCAGCAAACTTTCCGTTAGCTTGTCCAATACACTCGCAACCGAATCACCGACCGGATTATTCTTCAGGAAATCTCGCCAGGCAAACGTACCATCCATGCCGTCATACAGGTCGAACGGGTGCATCTGAGTCAGCAGATTGAGGCAAACAACGCCCAAGCTATACAAGTCGCTGGCAAAGGTCGCTTTTCCATAACTCTGTTCCGGTGCCGCATAGCCCGCATTGCCGATTGTGGTTCCGGTTTTGGCTAACTCGGTTTGGGTCGCCATTTTTGCTGCGCCAAAGTCGATCAACACCAGTCGGTTATCGACCTGGCGGCGCATGATGTTCTCTGGTTTGATGTCTCGATGGATGATTTGGCGATCGTGGATGAACTGAAGCACCGGCAGCAGATCGAGGAGGAGCGATCGCACCTGTGCTTCGGTAAACGGTTTGCCCTGTGCCTCCAACTCTTCGGCTAGGGTTTGCCCGTCAATAAACTGCTGCACTAGAAAATGACTTTTGTGCTCTTCAAAGGCCTCAAACAAGATCGGGATTTGCGGATGCTGATCCAGTTGCAGCAGCCGCTCAGACTCCTTATGGAACAATTGCAGCGCCTTTTGGAGACCGCCCGTGCTTTTCCGTAATTCCTCACTCGGAATAAATTGCTTCACTACTACTTTGGCATTGCCCCGCTGCCGATCCCGCACCAAATGCGTTCGTCCAAAGCCGCCTTGCCCTAGGGTGCGATCGCACTGGTAGCGCTGGTTTAGCAAAAACGAGGTTCCACATTTTCGGCAAAAGTTGGTGCCGATTGGGTTTTCAGCTTGGCAATCGGGGTTCAAGCAGTGCAGAATATTCATCGCGCATTTATGGATTGGGTAGGACGAGTGACGAATGAGTGATGAACAGCATCATTCAATTATCACACCTATGTCTAAGATGCCCGTTTGGTTCTACAGAATCGTAAGCATTGGAAAAATTATTGGGGGCGATCGCCCAGCCGCCGCCCGAACCGCATCACGCCATCTCCGGCGTTACTGATTCTGTGTATGAATTTAGAATTGGATGAATTGAAACGTCGTTCCAATTCATTAGGCGATCCAGCCACTCCCCATCGCCTACCGCGCCATATCTAAGAACTCAGCGGTTTGACCATCCAAATTGATTGAGGATGGTAGCCCAGGGACTGGTACAGCGTCAGCGCCGGTTGGTTATGGGAAAATACCTGTAGACCAATTTGGCGATCGCCCTGTTCGGCGGCCCACTGCTCTGCATGGCGCATCAGTGCCGAACCAATCCCCCGGCGGCGATGCTCAGGACTCACATAAAGCAGCAGTACATGAGAATGGCGATCGCCCGTTATCTGGTCGATCGCAGCCCCCAGCCAAAGACAGGCCACCGGAGCCGATTCATTCTTAGCTGTCACCCACCACAGCGGCGTTTCACTCGATAAGTAGCGATCGACCGTCTGCGCCAGATGGGCAAGCGGTTGGGTCGAGTCAAGTTCACGATAGGTTCGCTGCATAAACTTAACCAGTTGTGCCCGATCCAATCCAGATCCAGTCTGTAAAAAATATCCAGGAATTAACACAGCCATCTAGCCGAATCCGTACTGATACCGTCAAGAGCATCCCATATTTTCAGACTGGCAAATCGATAAATCTGTCAATCTACCTAAACTACATCCTCTAAAATACCGTCTATCCATTACGCAAATCTAGCTGAAATCCGCATTTCTCGATCCACAAACGAGGACTCTGAGTGACCGCTAGAAGGGTTGTGAGGCAAAAGGTCTAGCGGCTTTAATGCATAGAAAATACCGTGGGGACTGGGCTTTCGTGCCCAATGCAGATTTTATCCAGGGTTTTACGCTCAGCGCAGCCATACGCGCAATCGGGCAGCAATCTGAGGACGGCGCAGCTTTCGCATTGCTTTAGTCTGAATTTGCCGCACCCGTTCTCGCGATAGATTAAATAAATTGCCGACCTCTTCTAACGTATGCGATTCACCGGTTTTCAAGCCATACCGCAGAGAGATAATATCCCGCTCTCGCTCATTTAGCACCTCTCCCAAGACTGAATGAATATCCTGGCGCATCATCGTATCGCTAATTTGGGCTTCGGGGGATTGCGCATTGGCATCTTCCAGTAGTTCTAGCAATTCTGTATCTTCTTCTTTCCCAACTCGGTGATTCAGCGACAGGGCACTGCGCCGCACTTGGTGGAGCGATCGCAACTGATCGGGGGTAGTCTCTAGGGCTTCAGCGAGTTCTGCCTCGGTAGGATTGCGATGAAGCTGTCGCCGTAGTTCGCGATGGGCTTTTTTGAGCTTATTTAATTTTTCAACGATATGGATGGGTAAACGAATCGTGCGGGAATCATTGGCGATCGTGCGGGTGATGCCCTGACGAATCCACCAATAGGCATAGGTTGAAAATTTATAACCCTTATCCGGGTCAAACTTCTCGGCAGCACGATTTAGTCCGAGTGCGCCTTCTTGAATTAAGTCTAAAAACGGTACGCCCCGATTTAAATATCGCTTGGCGATAGAAACCACTAAGCGCAGATTCGATCGCACCATTTGGCGCTTGGCCAACTCACCCAAACGCAGTTGCTCAGATAAGTCATCTTCAGATATATTCATCGCTTCTGCAACAGCAGACAGAGCTACGGGCATTCCTAGCTGCTCGGTGAGGCGATCGCGCATATCCTGCACCGTCACCACCAACCGCACCTGTCGAGCCAATTTAACCTCCTCATCTGCGCGCAGTAAGGGATACCGCGCCATTTCTTTGAAGAATGAACCGACGGCATCATCACCGATGGTTTTGTAGTAGCGCAAAGGCGATCGCTCAGCATCTGAAATCGTATCCTCTTCTTCAGGTGTCGTCGTTAGTGTCGCACTTTGAGATAAGGTAGAGAATTCTGTAATACTATCATCTGATGGACTTGATGAATCTGACAGGTTTGATACGTTTGACGAGCTTGGCTGATTTGAGGAATGAAACACGTCTGCACTCAGCGCCTCCAAGCTAGGAGCGGAGATACCTTCAGAAACAGAAGCACTGTTTGAAGGAGGCGCGATCGAGACGTTGGCAGCCACCGCAGATCCTTGCTCAAGCTGTGCTGGGTGTAAATTAGATAGATTAGGTTTAGATAAATGATTTGAGATAGCGGAAACAGGCGATTCACCAGTTGGAACTGGCGAGTCAGAATCATGAAATAGAGCTTCCATGGGATTAGTATTAAGTACGGCAAATAAAACAGTGAACGATACACAGAACTCGTCTTGATGATGTATCTGGCAAGACGAATAATTCAGACGATGCCCCCAAAGAGTCCTATCGTTTAGCCATCCTATCCAAATTACAGAAAGGGGTAGTCCTCCATTGGTAATGATTTTTGGTGGTGTGGGCGTTGCCCACACCACCAAAAATCATTACATGAATACCACTACCCAGAAAGGAATCTATAAGCCTTTCCAAAGCGCCCATTCACAGTTACAGGCTAGGATTGCCATGCTGAATGTATATGTCGCTGAGTCTATTATTACTGATTTCATTTATATCAAATGAATCAGACAATCATTGTTACAGGATTAACCGAAGCGCTTCACATCATAGGGTTCAACGGATGATTGAATAATGGATGTTGCTGAATGGCAGAATGAATTGGAACGATATTTCAATGCATTCAACTCTCAATTCAACTCTAAAATTCATCTCCGGAGTCAGCAATGCCGAATAATGATTGATGAAGCAAGCGGCATCCATAGGCAGTTGTTGTAGAAATAAGGGCGATCGCAACAGATTCATTCGTGAAAACTGCCCCAAAAATGATACAAAACTCAACATATCCTCCATACAGCCCCAACCTATCCTCAACGTACAACAGGTCTACCGGTGAATGTCAATGGACGGAGCAGGGTTCCAGCGGAATAGCACTCATCTGAGTAGAATCGCCGGGCTGAAGCATGATTCAGCCCGGCGCTGGATTAAGAATTGGCAATGCAGCCCATCTGGGTAGTCCCCCATTGGTCAGGATTTTGACTGGTGTGAGCGTTGCCCACATCTCCCAAAATCCTGACATGAAACCATTCCCTCATCTAAATTTCTGGTACGCTGGATGCCCAAGGTCAGGCTACCCCAGCGGCCCTGGCTGCGACTATTTGGAATCAGATGCCATCTAGCTCAACCATCTTCAGACTTAACAATAATTACCGATAGATTGTCTAGTCAAATACCCCGTCCAATGGTTGCATGAATTAACGTAGGTATCAAAATATCTCAAAGTCGGTCAATTGCAGGAATACTCGTAGAAATACTGGAATTTTCAAGTTTGGCAGCGCTTTCTTCGGACAAAGATGAGTAATGAATGTATGATAATTCAGCTTTCCCAAGCAGTTAACGGATTTCTGACAGTGGCGATCGCTCCCAGGCTCCATTGAAATTGATGAAATTGATGAAATTGACCCAGCAAGGGTTGATACTCTGCACGTCTTACCTTTATTTTGCAGCTCGTGACGTAGGGCAATTGAGAGAATCGAGAGCAGTCCTAAGGAACCTTCCTCCAAACGCCCGTCAATATTTATAGACTATTCAGAGCTGCTATAGTCGGGTGGATTAGCGATCGCTTCCTCAACCATTTCGATAGTCAGTTCATAATTTATCCAAAAGCGTTAAGACTATGGTTTCTTGGCTTCATCATCCATCCATTGCACTCATCTCTGTGCATGGTGATCCTGCGGTTGACATCGGCCGAGAGGAAGCAGGCGGTCAAAATGTATATGTGCGTCAAGTTGGCGAAGCACTCGCTCGCTTGGGCTGGGCTGTGGAGATGTTTACCCGCAAGTCCCACCGGGATCAGCCGTCTGTGGTCGAACACGCCCCCAATTGTCGAACGGTGCGCCTGACGGCCGGCGTTGAAGATTTTGTCCCACGGGACGAGATTTTCGATGTGCTGCCCGCGTTCATGCATCAGTTTCTGCAACACCAGCGCCGCACGGGGATCACCTATGAACTGATCCATACCAACTATTGGCTGTCCTCTTGGGTGGGAATGCAGTTGAAGCAGCATCAGCCGGTTCAGCACTTGCACACTTACCATTCAGTCGGGGCCGTAAAATATCGCGCAGTGGATGTGATTCCGCCGATCGCAACCACACGGCTCTCCGTTGAAAACCGCTGTCTGGAAACCGCAGAGCGGATCATTGCCACCAGCCCTCAAGAGCAAAAAGACCTGCGATCGCTGGTTTCTCCTCACGGCAATATTGACATTATTCCTTGTGGAACCGATATTCACCGCTTTGGCCACATTCCCCGATCGCTGGCGCGGCAACAGCTTGGCATTCCGCCAGATGCGCGGGTTGTGTTTTATATAGGACGGTTTGATCCCCGCAAAGGCATTGAAACAGTAGTACGAGCGATCGGTCAGTCGCACCTGCGCCATGATGATCGCTTACAGTTGATTATCGGCGGCGGCAGCCGTCCGGGGCACAGTGATGGCAAGGAGCGCGATCGCATTGAGGGGATCGTCCAAGAGTTGCAGATTGACCACCAAACCCATTTTCCCGGACGCATTTCCGATGAGGAGTTGCCGATGTATTACGCAGCGGCAGATGTCTGTGTTGTGCCTAGCCACTACGAACCGTTTGGACTGGTGGCGATCGAAGCCATGGCTAGCGGTACACCCGTCATCGCCAGTGATGTCGGTGGATTGCAGTTTACAATCGTGTCTGGTGAAACGGGACTACTGGTTCCAGTCAAGGATGCTATGGGGTTTGCAGAGGCGATCGATCGCATTGTCCATAATCCAGCTTGGCGGGATCAGCTAGGGCACGCCGCCCGCAATCGGGTAGTGGACTATTTCAGTTGGGATGGGGTCGCCTTCCAACTCAATGATCTCTATCGCCAACTGCTAGCGGGAGCGAAGGCCCCCCACCTCAATCAGGTCGGTGCGTAGTTGCGGATTGCCAGAACAATGACCCAGAAAACAGTAGCAGCGGTCATTCTAGCGGGCGGGCAAAGCCGTCGCATGGGGCAAGACAAAGCTCTGATTGAATGGGACGGTCAACCCCTCTTGGTGCGTACCTACCAGGCGGTTCAAGCCTGGAGTACCGTTGTATGTGTGGTGACGCCCCATTGCGATCGCTATCGCCACTGCCTGCCGGCTAGTTGTGTGCTGCTGCCGGAGATGCAACCAGACGGGCCGCTGATGGCCCTCAATCAAGTATTGCCCTGTCTACTGGTGGATTGGGTCTTAGTATTGGCCTGTGATTTGCCCCATTTGGACGGAACCATCTTGCGGCAGGCTAGCGATCGCTTAGGGCAACTGCCGGATGAGGTGATGGCGTGGGTTCCGCGTCGGGGCGATCGCTGGGAACCCCTATGTGGCTTCTATCGGCAGCAATGCTGGCCCTCACTTCAGACATTTACTCAACAGGGAGGGCGATCGTTTCAGCAATGGCTTGGAACCATTCCTGTGCAGGAATGGCTGTTAGCGCATCCCAAACTGTTGACCAACTGCAACACACCGGCAGAGCTGGAGCAGGCCCGCCAGCAGACCTGACCCTAATCGCCCATCGGGATCACTCATGGGCATCGTCCTTCAGCGGATCATTCTCCGGTGGGGCATACACAAATGGGGATTGCGCCGATCGCCAGCCGTTTGACTCGCACAGAACACCGCCCAATTCTCGGACTTGGGCAGCCGTCATCCAGTACATCCAGGCCTGACCCAGAGGACGGAGATCCCGATCAAACACAGGGGCCGCGCGGCGGATGTACACATTGTCTTGGGGCGATCGCGCTGGACTGTAGCCCTCTAGTTCATCCAGCACTGGCAAAATGTCTGGAGTGGGGAATATCAGCAATGTCCCTTGCACAGGGCGATCGCCCGGAATCATAGCTGGATACCCGATGGGTAAATCATAGAGACTGCCATAGGCGATCGCTGGCTGATGGCTCACTGCGCCAGCGCAATAGTTTGGGTAATAATATTCACCCGGTTGCAGCGTTCCATAAGCAAAAATACGGCACATAGACAGTTCAGTCCCTCTTACGATGTTGTGATGGCAGGGAACTTAGGCGTTAGCGCCGAGGATTGCCGTCCGTATAACAACGGGTTGTGGCGGCAGTGCGTCAACGTTTCGTAACATCTTTGACAAACCAGTGACAAATTGAGGTAACTCTTTTATACTCTTCAATGTGTGAGGAGCGAACCAGTTAGGGCATCGAGACGAAACACGGTCAGTCGTCGATGCTCTTTCTGTTTTTTAGCGTCAGTTTTCTAGCGTCAGTTTTCTAGCGTCAGTGTTAAGGTCACTTCAGGGATTCTACGGAAAGGCGCAGTCGTTTCATGCGTCTTCCTACAGCAGAAATTTTTCAATGGCGATCGCAACCCCATCCCTTTCCACATCCGCCGTTGTCCAATTTGCAAAGGCTTTTACCTCAGCCGGCGCATTGCCCATCGCCACGCCAATTCGGGCATATTCCAACATTTCAATATCATTAAAGTTATCGCCGATCGCCATCACATTCTCAGCCGTCAGCCCCAAAAGGGTTTCGGCAAGGTATTTTACGGCGACACCCTTGTTAACCTGGGGATTGGCCGCCTCAAAAAAAGTAGCGACCGATTTTGTGAAATATAGCTCGGCGGGCGTGTAGCGCTGGCGCAGAGAATCGAGCAGTTGATCAATTAACATCGGATCATGGCTGAGTGCCAGCACTTTTGTTGGGTCTTGATCCAAGACCGATCGCAAATCTCCGACTACATGGGCAGCCACACCGCTGCGTTCAACATAGGCTTCCGTTTCCGGCGTCATCTCGCGCACATAGAGGCGATCGCCGATATAGAAATGAATCGATAGGCGGCTGATGTTGGGGCGCTGCTCTACCTCTTCAAAATACTCTAAGAGCTGGAGTGCGGTCTGTTTGGCGACCGGCCAATGGTAGTGTAATACATTGGTGCGTGGCTCTTTGATGAATGCGCCTTGGTAGGCCAGCAGCGGCAGCATTGAACCAACGGCTTCATAAAACCGGAGCGCCGCGCAATACATACGGCCCGTAGCGATCGCCACCTGAATACCCCGCGCCTGGGCCCGTCGAATCGCCGCTAACACCGGCGGACGAATCGTATTCGATTCTCCGGAAATAGTGCCGTCAATGTCCAAAACCAGCAAGCGAATATCTGCTGTTTCGGGCATGGACACCTGAGACTCAAGCATAGACATAGCAAGCACCAGATGACCTCATGCCAAGTGTAATACCATCTCAGCAGAGCTTTTCGCCTGAATCAAGCCCAGGCAACCTTAATCGTTCATTGTCGTCTAGAGAATCACCCCAGGAAACTGCGATCGCACGGTTATCTGCGAAGAAAACTTGCGAACTGTAACCAAGGGATTTACTCTGAATGAATGCATCAGACTCGATGCAGCCCCTCGGACCCCTCGGCAACGGTTCTATCTGCTCTAGTTCAGCGATGGCAACCTGGTTGAAATCACGCCAGCCATCCGGATGAGTGACCTGGATGCTGTAAGTCCAAATACAAATAACCCGCAGCTTCCACTCGTTTGGTAGGCTCGGCTTTAACGCTAGTAAGGGAGATATCGGTTCTTTGTCTCGTCGTTATCTATTTACCTCGGAATCTGTTACGGAAGGGCATCCCGACAAGATTTGCGACCAAATCTCAGATGCTATCCTAGATGCGCTGTTAACCGCCGATCCATCTAGCCGAGTTGCGGCTGAAACTGTCGTCAATACTGGCTTAGTGTTGATCACAGGCGAAATTTCATCCACTGCAAATGTCAACTTTGTTAACATTGCTCGTCAGAAAATTGCCGAAATCGGATATACCGATTCAGAAAATGGCTTTTCGGCGGGCAGTTGTTCGGTGTTGCTTGCTATTGATGAACAGTCTCCCGACATTGCACAGGGGGTCGATCGCGCCCACGAAAGCCGGGAGCAAGCCAGCGATGAACAGCTTGATGCGATCGGTGCGGGCGACCAAGGGTTGATGTTTGGTTTTGCCTGCAACGAAACGCCAGAGCTGATGCCGTTGCCGATTAGTTTGGCGCACCGCATTTCTCGGCGGCTGTCCCTAGCGCGGAAATCCGGCGAATTGTCTTACTTGCGGCCGGATGGCAAAACGCAGGTGACGGTTGCCTATGAAGACGGCAAGCCTATTGCGATCGACACAATTTTGGTATCTACGCAGCATACCCCGACAATCGATGGCATCACGGATGAGGCGGCCGTTCAGTCCCGCATCCGCCATGACCTCTGGGATGCTGTTGTTCAGTCGGCGTTTGCCGACCTAGACGTTCGCCCCGACGATCGCACCCGATTTTTGGTGAACCCCACCGGCAAGTTTGTGATTGGCGGCCCACAGGGGGATTCAGGCCTGACCGGACGAAAAATTATCGTCGATACCTATGGTGGCTATTCTCGCCACGGCGGCGGTGCCTTCTCTGGTAAAGATCCCACGAAAGTTGACCGTAGTGCCGCCTATGCTAGCCGCTATGTAGCCAAGAATATTGTTGCAGCGGGCCTAGCTGAAAAGTGTGAAGTACAGCTTAGTTATGCGATCGGGGTGGCGCGTCCGGTTAGCATTATGATCGACACGTTTGGCACAGGTACAGTCGATGACGATCGCCTGTTAGCGCTGGTCAGTCGCCATTTTGAGCTGCGCCCGGCGGGGATCATTCAAGCATTTGACCTCAGCCATTTACCGCAGAAGTTTGGCGGCCAGTTCTACCAAAACGTGGCAGCCT
Source organism: uncultured Leptolyngbya sp. (assembly GCA_964431105.1). Taxonomy (GTDB): domain Bacteria; phylum Cyanobacteriota; class Cyanobacteriia; order RECH01; family RECH01; genus RECH01. Next base: position 9,778 of record CAYSIR010000152.1, read on the forward strand.
ATGGTCACTTTGGGCGCACCGATTTGGATTTGCCCTGGGAGAAAACCGACAAGGCAGCCATTCTCAAAGAGGAAGCGGCAAGTTCCTTGGTGGCATAGCCCTGGTTCTTGGCTGGCGATCGCCCTTAGCACTGCGA
>CAYSIR010000153.1:0-9806 GCA_964431105.1 uncultured Leptolyngbya sp.
AGGGGCGATCGCTAATCTAAAGCACATGACAGGAAATGATGCACAAGCGGGCATCCTAACTTCAAGCAGGAATCCTAGTTGAATCTTCCTCCAGCCAAACGCTGGGGGATTTTTATTGGCCCATAAAAAAGCGGCTGGTGCGACCCAACCGCTTTGCAATACCCTAATTTTTGACGACCGGCGAGACAGTCAAAAGCGTCTAGACTGCCTCACCGGAACCAAGCACAAGCAGGATAGAAACCAACTCAGCTCCCTCTAGTCTGCCGCCTGGGGCAATAGTTCTCGCTGCTCTTGAGACGCAACCTTCACCTTGCCATCGTCATCAATGTCAACCACGGCAGTATCACCTTCCTTCACACGTCCAGACAGAATTTCCTCAGCCAAGGAATCTTCCAGCAAGCGCATGATCGCACGGCGAAGCGGACGCGCACCGTAACTTGGGTTATACCCTTCATCAATCAAGCGATCCTTGAAGCGCTCGGTCACTTCCAACACAATGCCCTTCTCCTGTAGACGCCCGAAGACCTCTTTCAGCAGAATTGCTGCGATTTCCTTGACCTCGTCCTTGGTCAACTGACGGAAGACGATAATTTCATCAATCCGGTTGAGGAATTCAGGCTTGAAGGAACCTTTCAATTCTTCCTGCACCAGATTGCGAATGCGGGTGTATTGGGCTTCTTCGGCGCTCTCGGTGGAGAAGTCGAAACCTAGACCACCGCCCCCTTTCTCAATCACTCTCGAACCAATGTTCGAGGTCATGATGATGAGGGTGTTTTTAAAGTCCACGGTGCGCCCTTTGGCATCCGTCAACCGACCGTCTTCTAAGATTTGCAACAGCATGTTGAAGACATCTGGGTGCGCTTTTTCGATTTCGTCAAACAGCACCACAGTGTAAGGACGACGACGGACGGCTTCGGTTAGCTGCCCACCCTCGTTGTATCCCACATATCCCGGAGGTGAACCAATGAGTTTCGAGACCGTATGGCGCTCCATGAATTCCGACATGTCTAGACGGATCATGGCTTCCTCAGAACCGAAGAAGTAAGCCGCTAGGGATTTGGTTAGCTCAGTTTTTCCAACGCCAGTCGGCCCGGAAAAAATGAAGCTAGCAATCGGACGGTTAGGATTTTTCAGACCCACGCGGGAACGTCGAATGGCACGAGAAACAGCTTTCACAGCTTCATCTTGACCAATCAGGCGAGTATGCAGTGTGTCTTCCATGTGCAGGAGCTTCTCAGACTCAGATTCCGTCAATTTATTGACTGGAACCCCTGTCCATGACGCCACAATGTGAGCAATATCTTCTTCAGTCACCATGGGAGATGCAGGATCATCGCCGGTAGCTGATTCAGTTTTCTTACTCTGAGCGATCGCCCGAATTTCAGCTTTAATCTCCATTTCCCGATCGCGCAGTTCACCGGCCCGATCAAAGTCCTGAGAACGAACTGCATCGTCTTTATCTTTCAAAACCTGACGCAATTCCTTATCCAACTCTTTTGCAGCAGGAGGAAGCTGCGAGTTAATTAAGCGAACCCGTGAACCCGCTTCATCAATCAAGTCGATGGCTTTGTCAGGCAGGTAGCGATCGGAAATGTAACGATCGGACAACTTGGCGGCGGCGTCAAGGGCTTCGTCTAGAATCCGCAACTTGTGGTGTTGCTCGTAGCGATCGCGCAACCCGTGTAAGATCTCGATTGTTTCATCAACCGTTGGTTCACCCACCATAACGGGCTGGAACCGTCGCTCAAGAGCCGCATCGCGTTCGATGTGCTTACGATATTCATCCAGCGTGGTTGCCCCAATACACTGCAACTCGCCCCGCGCTAACGCCGGCTTGAGGATATTGGCTGCATCAATCGCACCCTCGGCTGCACCCGCGCCGATTAGAGTATGAACCTCGTCAATCACCAGGATGACATTCCCCGCTTGGCGGATCTCATCCATGATTTTCTTCAGCCGTTCTTCAAATTCACCTCGGTACTTGGTTCCTGCCACAAGCAGCCCAATATCCAAGGTTACAACGCGCTTTTCTTCGAGGATGTCTGGTATGTCACTGTTGGTAATTCGCTGGGCGAGTCCTTCAGCGATCGCGGTTTTACCGACTCCAGGCTCACCAATCAACACCGGATTATTCTTGGTACGACGACCCAAAATTTGGATCACCCGCTCAATTTCCTTCTGACGACCCACAACGGGATCAAGTTTTCCTTCACCCGCCATTTGCGTCAGATTAGAGCCAAATTCATCGAGGGTAGGAGTCTTGGTGCGACCTTGACCGCCCCCTGCCGAAACTTCAGCCGTTTCACCCAGCATCCGAATAACTTGAGTTCGGACCTTAGACAAATCTACACCTAGGTTTTCAAGCACTCGGGCTGCGACCCCTTCGCCTTCACGAATGAGACCGAGCAGTAGATGCTCTGTACCGATGTAGTTGTGCCCAAGCTGGCGAGCTTCTTCAAGCGACAGTTCCAGAACTCGTTTCGCCCGTGGGGTAAACGGAATCTCAACGGCAACAAAACCTGAACCTCGTCCAATAATTTTCTCAACTTCGATGCGGGCATCTTTGAGATTGACACCCATCGATTTGAGAACCTTTGCGGCGACACCTGTGCCTTCCCCGATCAAACCTAGGAGAATTTGCTCAGTGCCGACAAAGTTGTGACCCAGGCGACGAGCTTCTTCCTGAGCCAACATGATTACTTTAATAGCTTTTTCTGTGAAGCGTTCAAACATGGCGTTTTTCCATCACCTGCTGCGTGCCGGTACGCTGATTTTAGCACAGCAAAATTGTCCGCCTGTTATCAAACTAAGACGGAGTATTGGTAGGGATTCCCGAAGGTTACTCAGCGTTCCGAGATAATTGAAGAGAGGGGAAAGCGCTGAACGAACCTTAAATTGGCGGCAACTGTTCCAAGTGAAGGTCATTACCGCAAAGTAACTGATAAGTCAATGCTTCGGTGCGATCGCCCTCTCGTTTCATGGAGCTAGAACCCTGCAGACAGAGAGCAGCACATCCTAACTGTTGCTGATCATCCCAGCTTTTCAGGGGTTTATACGCCTCGTTTGAGCGTCCTATGCGATCGCCCCTAAACATCACGATTTACATCAGGCGGTTATCCAAAAGGCTGACACTCATAGGCATTCAGTTTTTCATCAAACCCAACAATACTTTACAATTAATTAAGATTCGGTAATAAAATCAGCGATCTCTAGCGACGATTTGGAATCTCTACCGGCTTCAACATCTAAAATCATGTCTGTCCAAAGCGATCGCAGCGGTTCAGCCATTGGTGTAAGCTGCCATCCTTGTTGAGTCAATCGATGGTGCGCTTGCCGTCCCAATACTCGCAAGCGATCGCCGACCTCATCACTTTGTAATTGTCTCAGCCATAGAATCAGAGCATCCTCTCCGGTATCAGAATAGTAGCGGCGGCGTTGCCCAACCAATTCAAAGCCAAATTTGTCGTAGAGCGATCGCGCCGGTTGATTGGATGGACGCACTTCCAGCGTGGCCCATGCTAGCCCGCGATGTCGTCCCAAGGTTAAAATTGCCCACAGCAACAGGGCACCAAACCCTTGCCGCTGATACTGCGGATGAACGCCCACCAGCGTCACATGAGCTTCGTCTACGATTGCCCACTCACAGCCAATCCCGACCAGCCCATCCGTTTCATCTTGGTGCCCATTCTCTGCTGCCGATTTACTCTCACAGGCGCAGCGCGATCGCCCATCGGTTTCGTAGCGCAATACCAGTAAATCACTATTGGGGCTATTGAGTTCGCGCCGATAGCCATCAGCCGTCCACAATTTACTGAAACAGATGCGATCGAGAGCAACCGCTTGGGGAACCTGGAGAGACGTTAGCGGTTGGAGGCTCAGAACTTTCATAAGCAGTGGCAGATTAGGCGTGGGAAGAGAGGGCGCTAATTGTACACTAGAATACTGGACGGTCTCTCGACCAGAGATGAGAGTTGATCAGCGATCGCGCAGCGATCCGTTCAGACGTACCTTCGCTGAATGGATTCCTGAATCGATCCGCCGTCCATCCCAGAGCTGCACTTTCAAAGGATAGTTCAATTCATGGTTTCGACCCCTGCCGCAATTGTTCAAACTGGACATCATTATTTGCCACTGATTCCATCAGATGCTGCACCACCATCCCCCAACCAATATTTGATGCCATTGACGGCGACCGTCAACAGCGATGACCACCTCGAAATTGGTGGATGCGATGTTATAGAACTGGTGCAGCGCTTTGGGTCACCACTCTACATTTTGGATGAAGAAACGCTGAGAGCGGCGTGTCGCCAATACCGCGATGCCTTCAAGCAATATTATCCCGGTGAGTCATTGGTGATTTATGCATCCAAGGCATGGAACTGCCTAGCTGTCTGTGCCATTGTTGGCGATGAAGCATTGGGGATTGATGTCGTTTCTGGCGGCGAACTCTACACAGCACTCCAGGCAGGTCTGAGCAGCGATCGCATTTATCTGCACGGCAACAATAAGGATCGAGACGAACTGACGCTAGCGCTCGACACCCGCTGCACCATTGTGGTGGATAACTGGTTTGAACTCGAAACCCTGACCGAACTCGCCGCCCACCAAGACAGCCCCGCCCGGATTATGCTGCGTCTCACGCCGGGGATCGAGTGCCACACCCATGACTACATTCGTACAGGGCACATCGACAGCAAATTTGGCTTTGATCCCGATCAGCTTGAAGCGGTATTTGCCTATGTTGCTCAGCAAGAGACGTTGAACTGCGTTGGCTTACATGCCCACATCGGCTCTCAAATTTTTGAACTCGACCCACATCGTGACCTGACAGATGTAATGGTAGGCTGGCTTGAAAAAGCGGCTCAGGCAGGGCTGCCGGTTCAAGAACTGGATATTGGCGGCGGGCTGGGCATTCAATATACTGAGTCCGATGATCCGCCCAGCATTCATGATTGGGTCAGCGTGATTTGCGATGGCGTTGTCAACGCCTGTCAATCTCGCAATTTGCCCTTACCGAAGCTGATTGCAGAACCAGGGCGATCGCTGATTGGCTCTGCCTGCGTTACGGCTTACACCGTCGGGGGACAGAAAGTGGTGCCTAACCTCCGCACTTACGTCACAGTGGACGGTGGAATGTCTGATAATCCTCGACCCATTACCTACCAATCCATCTATCGAGCCGTCGCCGCCAATAAGATGTCGGCACCTGCTACGGAGACAGTCGCGATCGCTGGCAAACACTGCGAATCTGGCGATATTGTCATTCCAGCCGCAACACTGCCGCCCACGCAGCCTGGCGATACCCTCGTTATCATGAGTACGGGAGCATACAATTACAGCATGGCATCGAACTATAACCGTGTTCCTCGTCCAGCCGCAGTGTTGGTACAGTCTGGAGAAGCCAGCATCATCCTGCAACGCGAAACCTACCGCGACCTGATGCGTCAGGATCGGCTACCCAACAAGTTGATGCTCAATGGCGAATCATCCTAGAAGTCGCTGATTGTATCCATTGACTTGAACCCAGATAACCGTCAGCGAGTCATCGTTAGGCGTCATGTCTGTAAGCGAATGAGATAGTTGAACTCGATGCGATCGACTATCGTCTCTTATCCTGACAACGATGTAAGGTCAATCCAGATCAATTCAGATGGGATCTCTGCTGACGCAATGGCTGCCAAACCTAGGCTGGACTCCGTCCTCGCTAGTTGTTGTCATTGATATTGGTCTGGTTCTTGTTTTAACCTACATCATCCTGGTGTTCATCAAAGAGCGCCGTACCCTCTGGATGGTGCGAGGGCTAATTATTTTAATGTTAGCGGCTGCACTCAGCCAGCATCTTAATTTGCTGCTGCTGCATTTCGTTTTAGAAAAGCTGGTGATTGGCTCTGCGGTGGCCATGGCCTTTATGATGCAAGCTGAGTTTCGTCGATTTCTTGAACAGCTTGGGCGTGGAGAGCTAGGACAGCTCTTCCAGCCATCCCAAGAAGCCATTCCAAAGCCTGATAGCGTTGTTGATGAAATTGTTGATGCAGTTAAAGAGTTATCTCAAAACCGAACTGGGGCACTCTTGATTTTAGAAACCAGTCGGCCAATTGATGAGCGAGACTTTTCTGTACCAGGCGTTCGTTTGAATGCGGAAGTCTCAAAGGAATTGCTGCAAACTATTTTTCAGACGACCACTCCGCTGCACGACGGCGCCGTTCTCATTCGGGGATCGCGGGTAACGGCGGCGGGCATTATCCTACCGATTTCTGAGCGGTCGGCCTCTCGACAGCTTGGAACCCGCCACCGAGCCGCCATGGGAATTACCGAGAGGGTCGAAAATTGTCTGTGTGTGGTTGTATCTGAGGAAACTGGTTCCATTTCGCTGGCTGAACGAGGACTCCTGAATCGTCCGTTAACCAGTAGTCGGCTTCGCGAACTACTCAGAACGCAGTTTACCCAAGCCGTTGAACGAGAAGCCGTAGCACCGCAGTTGCGAAGTTTGGGTCGTCAGTTGAGCAATCAGGGTACGGTTTTATTGTCTCGTCTGTTTCGGTTGTCATCATCAGCGCCTCGGGAGAAAAAATGACGGTAGAGTCCACTGCATTGTCTGAATTACCTGCTGACCTTCGTCGCGATCGCTTACCAGAACACATCGCCGTCATCATGGATGGAAATGGTCGCTGGGCTAAACATCGCGGTTTGCCACGCACTATGGGCCATCGCCGTGGTGTCGATGCGCTCAAGGAAATGCTGCGATGCTGCAAAGATTGGGGAATTCGGGCGCTCACAGCCTATGCCTTTTCCACAGAAAACTGGGGGCGGCCGTCTGAGGAAGTTGAATTTCTGATGAACCTATTTGAACGGGTACTGCGCAAAGAATTGCGGGAGATGGTTGAAGAGGACGTACAAATCCATTTCGTTGGACAGTTAGATGAACTGCCGCGATCGCTCCAAAACACAATTCTGCGCTCCGTAGAAGAAACCCACGATAACCAAACCATGCAGTTGACAGTAGCTGCCAATTACGGCGGGCGACAGGAAATTGTGCAGGCCTGTCGGGCGATCGCCACCCAGGTTCAGCAGGGCACGCTCAATCCAGATGACATTGATGAACGTTTATTTGAGCGTCATCTATACACAGTAGAGACGGGCAGTCCTGATTTGCTAATCCGCACTAGCGGCGAAATGCGCCTGAGCAATTTTTTGCTGTGGCAGATGGCCTACGCTGAAATTTATGTTACAGATATTCTCTGGCCAGATTTTGACCGAGCCGAACTCCATCGGGCCCTGTGTGCTTATCAATCGCGCGATCGCCGTTTTGGTAAAGTTTGAATAACGGCGCATGCAGTCACCCCTAGCTGCCGTACGTTTGCTGTATTTCTTTGGGATTATTGAATGCATTGCTTGGCCAGTGGACGTGCGATCGCAATAGCTAGCAGACTTGTTCAAAATCTCTGACCGACACTGATTGAAGCCCGTCAGTTGGGTGTAGCAGAATGAAGATAACAAGATAGAATAAGCCTATCTTTTCCCAGGGTTGGCCGAGCGGATTAGGCAGCGAACTCATAATTCGCCTCAGGCAGGTTCGACTCCTGCACCCTGGATTCAACCTTGATTGAACGAACGGCTGAATCGTAAACTAGGCGATCGGGCCATGCAAGACGGCACGGAAACTCTGCCAACCCATGCTAAATCGACAGTGTTGCCCCTCAGGCTCATCGGCGATCGCGGGCCGGCTGTTCAGCGCCGCGCCTATCCTTCTGCCTTGCTGTCATGCATACCATTCGAGATATATCATGACCGATTCTGTTCTCCTCCAGCCGCCTACAATTGCACTCACTACCGCGCCGCTGGATCAGCTCCGCCAATATTTACTAAAACTCATTTGTCAGGTGGCCTATCGAGAAGGTGATTTTCTGCTGTCCTCTGGGCAACGAACCGATTACTATATCAACGGCAAACAAGTTACCCTACATCCCCATGGAGCGATCGCGGTGGGGCGAATTCTATTGCCTTATATTCCCGATGAGGCGGTTGCCGTTGCTGGTCTCACCCTGGGCGCAGACCCGATAGTTACCTCAGTCAGTGTGGTAGCGGCCTACGAGTCACGGGCGATCGCAGCCCTCATCGTCCGCAAGCAAGCTAAAGGACACGGAACCCAAGCTTACATCGAAGGACTAACGCTGCCCCCCGGCAGTCCAGTCGTTGTTTTAGAGGATGTGGTCACCACTGGACAATCGGCACTAACGGCCGCAACTCGTTTACGGGATGCGGGTTATACAGTCAATCGCGTTGTTTCTCTTGTCGATCGCCAACAGGGAGGGCGAGAACTCTACGAACAACACCAACTCACCTACCATCCAGTTTTTTCCATTCTCGATCTGCGCCAGCAGTGGGCACAATTAAGCCAATGAGGCAGAGCAGCCCAGCATCGCCATGCGCCATCGCACTGGACAACAAGCTACTCTGCCCCATCTCAATTTGCTATGATTCCTTAAAGTTCCGAGCAAAACAGATTTTAGTCAGTTGCGATCGCACCCGCCAACGTCCCTCGCAATGCCATGGCTAACCGTCACTGATTGAGTGCAGATCATCCGACTTGCCCCCATCAGATCCCATGATTCATCCCTTACACCTTGCGATCGCTGCTCAACAATATCTCCGATATAGCAGTAGCCGTTTAGGGCATAGAATTCTTGTGGGATGGCCTCGCTGCTCACAAAATCCCTAAGCTTTCCGCTTAGCGCCATAACATCTCGCTTTCGCATCTTCATGACCAACGCGCCGATGCCAAAACAGCGCCTTGAGTTGCCCCCATCCAAAGCCAACACCCGCAATACCGATAGACATTAATCAGAAACTCGTCTTATTCCAATTGCTCCCCACGCGAATCAACGGGTATCCTGCTGACTCACTAGGTGTCCTCAGTCACTATGAATCCGTCAGATCAGGGCACAATAGAGCCTGAAATCCTACAAATTGGCAGCATCTTTGGAAAACTGCCACCCGAAGCAAAAGACTGGTTTGAAAGTTTGCCGTGGCACCAGCGCCGCTATGTTCTGCTGCTTTGCCACCTGATGCGAGTCTCATCGCCCAACATCCAAGCCGAATTTTTAGACGAGTACACAGCAGATGGTTTAGTCTCTCGCAAACTCGATGACCGAGACACCAGAAACCGGGTCACGCAATACCTTCAAGACTTCAAGATTGACACTGAACTTAATGAGTCAGTTCTTCGCAGCTATATCCGACAGTTTTATATCCACTCGGCCCAAGATACGCGACGGCAACCGGATATGTACTTAGAATCCGCATTAAAGTTAGTTCTGAGCGTCGAAGAAAGAAATAACGTTTTTAACTATATCTTAGGGTTCGAGCTACTCAAAATGATGTTTCGGATGAGCTGGCTGGAGCATGAACGACTTTATCGATTACAGCGCAACCAGGAAGAATTTATCACCACTTACATCAAGCCCATTCAGCACGCGCACCGAGTCAACAACTTAGTCGTTCCACGCGATGAAGGCATTTTCTTTGCTCGTCGTAGCTACTTCGTTCAGCGCCCCAATATTTCTGAGAAAAAGCTAGTCGAGCTAGTCATGGCAACTTTTACAACAGATATTGTGACCAATTTTGGGTTTTCAATTATTCGCCACATCAATTCGCTCAACTTCGACTATGAGTTTATTTTCCGTCCAGAAACAGAACCCATTTTTCATCAGTAGTCATAGCGCTAAGTGGAAAGCTTAGGGATTTTTGTGGAGCAGCTTTGCCGTCCTACGAAAATCTCATGTCCTAAAAAAATAGCCACTGCTATA
>CAYSIR010000154.1:0-9787 GCA_964431105.1 uncultured Leptolyngbya sp.
CGCCCACACCACCAAAAATCATTACCCACAGAGGACAGTAGAGGCCTACCCATTTACAGACATCAGCCAAAATTAGGCTGCGATCGTTTTTGGATAATGATCTGGGTGGCATTCCTGTCAGGATCTTGGCTGATGTGGGCATCGCCGACGCCACCCCAAATCCCGCCCGATGGAGAACGCCCCTAGAGTTAGTGATTTTGTTGAAGATAATCGCGGCTGAGATGCTTGCTCAGTTGCAATACGCCGGAGAGTAAGTGCTGCGGTACAACGTGCGCTCCAGAGGGCGATCGCCGCTGTGCAGCATAGGCGAGCGGAATTGCCCGTTCATAGTGTCGGATAAAATCGTAATATAGCTTAGTTTGATTGCTATTGGGTAAGACCCGCAATTGCACCAGCACTCCATGATTAGGCGTATGCTGAATCGTCTTAATCGACAGTTGTGCTGACGGGTTTTGTACATTCGTGCGCCCGATCGCATGGGCAAACGCATGCCAGTTCAGTTCACTGCTAAATCGTAGTTCAACAATATCAGGGCGGCTGTATGGCCAACAATCGCTAGCGATCGCTGACGTCGCTAGATCAGACCATGGCTCATGCCCCGACTGTAAAAACATATTTTCACACACGCCCGGATCAAACCGGGTTTCAGCACTGACCACCCAATCTTGCACGCAGGCTGCTTTCAGATTGGCTCGCCGAAAATCAGTCCCGATCGCTTGCACTTGCTGTAAATTGCTGTAGCTGAGGTTCGCATCTGCGAAATTACTTTCACTTAAATCAGCCGTAGATAAGTCGGCATAGCATAAATTTGCTCCATACAGCGTACTCCAGCGCAGATATGCATTAGATAAATCAGCCTGTTTCAGGTTCGCTTCGCATAACGTTGATAGTCGCAAGTTGGCCCCTTTAAAGCTGGCACCGATCGCATAAGCCCCATCAAGAGAGACTCCACTTAGATACGATTGACGAGCATTGACCGAGATCATATCTGCTTCATCAAATCGCGAGTCTCGAACATCGGCTTGAATCAATGAGGCTTGACGGAGTCGAGCGCCGCGAAAATCACAGTTCCAGGCGATCGCAGCATCCAATACGGTTGCTTGCAAGTTTGCATTTCTGGCCTTAGCGTGGCACAAATTGGCATAGGTCAAATCTGCACCCTGCAATTGAGCGCCGCGCAAATCGGCTCCGGTCAGGTTCGCCTCTGATAAGTTAATACCGGCTAGATCCCTGTGCCGCAGAACGGCATCGCTCAAGTCAATCAATACGTTAGGATTATCCTGCCGCCATTCATTCCATGCGATCGCGCCCGACTCAAGGCGGACTAACTGTTGAGTATTTGCCATAACCATCACGGATGAAAAAACTACAGAACGAAACAGCCGATCATCCAGTTGTGAATCAATGCGAAATGGCAGATACCTGAAATTGGGCGCAACTTCATGCAATCACTCCGTTACCTTCATAAAATCTTTACAGCGTTTGATCATGCACTGTGTTGCTTTAACTTACAATAGATCAACTTTTGAAGATACGGCAATAGACGGAGAAAAGTTCAGCGTTTACACCTAAGCTGCATCCCAAACAGATGGGTAGTAATCGCTACGTCATCTAGTCAAGGTGTTCTTTCAAATCCGTTCAAGAACAGCACAATTGCTGATTGTTGCGATCGCTAAATGTCCAGCAAACCCGGCGGCGGTGTAATTTCAATTCGCCCCGTTTCTAAATTCACCACCGGCACGATGTCTTTTACAAATGGAATCAACAGCGGTGGTGCAGGCTTTTTCTTGCGAACTTTCGCAGACTTACGGCGGTCGGGATGGGGCGGCAGTTCAGACGCATCAGGTTCAGTCGGCGGCGGGTGCGGGCGTTCCACCGCTAGCAGATCATGCCCTGCGGGAATCACGTCAACCACCGTGCCGATGGCCATTTGGCTGGCTTGCTCCACAACAGTCATACCCACCAAATCTGCCACATGGAACTCGTCATCAGCGAGGGGCAAGCGATCGCTCTCTGGCACAACTAGCTGATGGTTTCGCAGCGCCTCAGCTTGGTCGCGAGTGTTAATGCCGTCCAGGCGAATGACATATAGTGCTTTGCCGTCTACAAACCGACCGCTGAGGAGCATAACCGGGCTAGGCGATGCGCTTTGGGGCGATCGCAACCACCGCTGACCCGGTTCCAAAAACCGCTCAGGAAAATCAGACGTAGGGTACACCCGCAGTTCTCCTTTTAACCCTTGCGGAGCCACGATCGTACCAATTTCTATCCAGTCATCAGGCGCATCAGTCATGGTCAGGCAGTAGCCATTGTGTTTAGGACATGGGATTTTGGGTAGGACAGCTAAGCCGCTCTACAAGAATCTCTAAGCGCTATTCCGCTGCAATCTAGACCTTTATTGTTCCATGGCTAGGGCATCGAGTGCTGGCAACCGATCCATAATCCCCAACCGGTGTAGGGCTGATTCATTCTAGAAGGCTTGATGTAGAAGCGATCGGTTGCAGAACCCTCCCCTTCGTCCCCTCCCAAGAGGCTACTAAGGACACACAAGTTGCCTATGATGTTTTTCAGCGCTGTTCGCTCCCTAAATCCCCCAATTCTGGGGGACTTAAACTCTAGTCTCCCGCCAAAATTGGGGGGACTAAGGGGGGCAATGCAGCAGTTTGTAGGAAGCACTGGAGATGTGTGTACTTAGTAGCCAGGCTTGGGCGAGGGATTTCGGGGGAGGGCTACAAGCCTGATATTCTACCAACCGATGGAAGGCATAGGATTTATGGCAGGATGTTGGATGGCAGCGTACCATCACAAACATCTTGCCCCTTAACGGACAGCCCAGGATGGACGACGAGTGAGTCAATGGATGAGGAAAAAATGGCTACTGCTTCAGAGACATCAGATTGGACTCGTCGCCACATTATTTCATTAGCAGATTTTACGCCCGCCGAGTACGATACCATCTTGCAAACCGCCGTCAGCTTTCGTGCGGTGCTATCGCGGCGAACCAAAAAAGTGCCAGCACTCCAGGGGCAAGTTGTAACCCATCTATTTTTTGAACCCTCGACCCGCACCCGCAGCAGTTTTGAGCTAGCGGCCAAACGCTTGTCAGCAGATACACTCAATTTTGCGCCCGGTACGTCATCACTCACAAAAGGCGAAACGATTCTCGATACGGCGAAGACCTACCTGGCTATGGGCACTAATTTAATGGTCGTTCGCCATAGGGAGGCTGGGGTTCCTAGCGCGATCGCACAGGAAATGGATCGATTGAATACAAATGTCGGTGTGCTGAATGCAGGTGATGGCTTGCATGAACATCCCTCTCAGGCATTGTTGGATCTCTTTACCCTTTGTGAATACCTAGATGCCGATGAACCACGGTTGGCTCTATTGAAAAACAAAAAAATTGCGATCGTGGGTGATATTTTGCATTCTCGCGTGGCGCGATCGAACATTTGGAGTTTGACGGCTAGCGGTGCTGAAGTTCACCTGGCCGCCCCACCCACCCTGTTGCCCACCTATTTTGCTGATATGGTGACAGCCGATCCATCCGGGCTGCCGCGTCAATTATTGGTGCATTGGAGCCTAGCGCCCGCGCTGCAAGATGCCGATTTTGTTATGACGCTGCGGCTACAAAAAGAACGCATGACTCAGCACCTCTTGCCCAGTCTACGAGAATATCATCAGCAGTTTGGCATCACGCGCGATCGCTTGCGGTTGTGTCAGCCAACGGTGCAGGTGCTGCACCCTGGCCCTGTCAATCGCGGCGTTGAGATTAGCTCTGACCTCATGGATGATCCGCGCCTGAGCTTGATTTCTCAGCAAGTGACCAGCGGGGTAGCGATTCGGATGGCGTTGCTATACCTTATGGGCAGCGGCGAGGTCTAGTCAGCCCTGATAGCACCTGAACCAGTTGGGGGCGATTCCAGTCGGAAGAAGCGATCGCAGCGCTAAGATGACTGTGCGCTTCGCTAGAGTGCTGCCTGCCAAGGGATGACAAACGGAGGTGCCTGACTCGGCACAGCACGCCAACCGGTGAGGGAATCCGCTGGCCCGAATTCAATGGCGGTATGATTTGCTATAAACATGACGATCGCAGCAAGGTAGGAGGTTTGAGATGAGTCTATTGGGCAATATTCTGTGGTTAATTTTTGGCGGCTTTATCGCAGCATTGGGCTATATCCTTGGCGGTATTCTTACCTGCCTGACCATCATTGGCATTCCATTTGGGCTGCAAGCTATCAAGCTTGGGTTTGCCATGCTGACGCCGTTTGGTAAAGATGTGGTGGTTTCTCAGAAGGCAGACGACCCAATTCGGCTGATTTTTGACATTATTTGGCTGGTGCTATTTGGCTGGGAAATTGCGATCGCCCATCTTGTATCTGCACTCATTTTGGCGATTACGATCATCGGTCTACCCTTTGCCAAACAGCATTTTAAGCTAACAATTCTAGCGCTGTTGCCCTTTGGTCGTGAGTTGCGACCCGTTTCTCGTTGAGCGATCGCCCTTAATTGTTGTAAAGCACAGTCCGCACAGCTAGCACAATCGCGATCGCTGTATAGCTTGTGGCATTCGCGATCAAGATAGCGTTACTCTTGTCCATATCCTGTTGCACAAGACGGCGGCTGGAAGACTTATAGCGTTTGGAACGAGACGCAAAGCTGCGGCGCTGCCCCGGTTCCGGTTCGTCAGGGTCAGGTTCTGGAACAGGCTCAGTATGTCCTAGCAAGAGTTCTAACAGCTTTAGCCCCTGTAATTTCACCGCAAAGCTTAGCAAGAACACAATTAATCCGCCGATGGCAACCGGTGGCAACATCCCGACCGGCAGGCGATCAAAAAATACATAGGTGATAACATCACGTTTGAGAGACTCGCCAAAAACAGGAGCAACGGCAAAAAAGGTCAGCCATCCTACGACAACCGAGAGTAAGTTGATAGATGTCGCATATTCAACGCTCCGTTTGTAGGGAAGCTTGAGTTCCCAGTGCAAAATCACGGCTTCAACTGCGATCGCCATTAGAATCAGCAAACTTTGTTGGGCCACCGCCCGCAACGGCAATAACATCATTTAGCATTCTGCCTGGTCAGCCAACAATGGACTTTCTTCTACTGTACTGAATGCTTGCTCAGACGCGACAGTTGCACCGGGGCGATCGCTCAGCGCATCAGCTAGCTTGGGGGACGGCCATCCCTGTGGTGTGGTCGGGAAAAACCTGGATTCTAAGCGCTATACCTAGGAACAAGATTGGCGATCGCTTTCCCTAAACCTCTATATCCAGTGTTAGTATCAACGCTGTAGACCGTTGTTATCACGTTTCAGGTTTCAGCATGGCGAATCTTCGAGCAGTCTCCCGTGGAATCGGTATTCGCACCGCCCAGGATCGGTCTGAGCGCAGCACCGGGCAAATTCATGTCTACGATGGAGCAGGCAAGGGCAAGTCTCAGGCCGCGCTAGGGGTTGTGTTGCGATCAATTGGACTAGGCATTCGTTCCTTTGAGCAAACGCGGGTGCTGCTGCTGCGGTTTTTGAAAGGGCCAGGACGCACCTACGATGAGGATGCCGCGATCGAAGCCCTGCAAAACGGGTTTCCGCATTTGATTGACCAAGTGCGGACAGGGCGCGCGGAGTATTTTGGCCCAGAAGACATTACCCGATTCGATAAGCAGGAAGCCCAGCGAGGGTGGGATGTGGCAAAGGGGGCGATCGCTTCTGGTCTGTATTCGGTGGTGGTACTCGATGAACTGAATCCGGTACTGGATTTGGGGCTGCTGCCCATCGATGAAGTGGTACGGACGCTGAAGCGTAAGCCAGAGTATATGGAAGTAATCGCCACCGGGCGGGGCGCACAGCAGCCGTTGTTGGATATTGCCGATCTGCACTCGGAAATGAAAGCCCACCACCACCCCAATGCGGTGGCGCACGGTATTGAAGGGATTGAAATTTATACGGGCGAAGGTAAGGGGAAGTCTACCAGCGCCCTCGGTAAGGCACTGCAAGCGATCGGTAAGGGAATCAGCCAAGATAAGTCCCACCGGGTGCTGATTATGCAATGGTTGAAAGGTGGTTCGGGCTATACCGAGGATGCGGCGATCGCGGCTCTGCGTCAGAGTTTTCCCAGTTTGGTGGATCATCAACGCTGTGGTCGAGATGCGATCGTATGGCGCGGGCAGCAGCAAGAAATTGACTATGTGGAAGCGGAACGAGGCTGGGAAATTGCACGGGCCGCGATCGCCTCTGGACTTTATAAAACTATTATTCTGGATGAACTAAATCCGACGGTTGACCTAGAGCTATTGCCCCAACCGCCCATCGTGCAGGCGCTCCTGCGCAAGCCCCGTGATACGGAGGTCATCATCACCGGTCGCTGCAAACATCCGCCCGCCTATTTCGACATCGCCAGCATCCACTCGGAGGTTTATTGCCATAAGCACTACGCCGAGAAAGGCATTGACCTCAAGCGTGGAGTGGATTTTTGATTGGGTAAGCCAGCCTTGGATCATCAACCAGATTGGATAAGGCTATAGCCATTCTATTTGGATGGTGAGAATGAATACGCAGGACTCTCTCTCAACGCCCATTCTCATTCACAACTTATTTGGAATTGCCATAGATGAGCGCGGGTAAATTATCGATCGCCATCCCCATTAAATCATCTAAACCGATGAATTGCGATCGCATCTCCCATTCCGCCTTATTCGTCAAGACGCGATCGCTTGATTTACCCAATGATCTGCGGCACACCCTGCGCCTGAGCAACGTTACCCATGTGTAGCTCAATTAGGCTGATAATCTCAGATAAGTTTTCTCGTTTTTTCAGGTTAGTGAACACAAACGGGCGATCGCCCCGCATTTTCCTAGCATCCCGATCCATCACGCCCAAGTCTGCACCGACCATTGGCGCTAGATCAATTTTGTTAATGATTAGCAAATCTGATTTGGTGATGCCGGGGCCGCCTTTTCGAGGAATTTTGTCGCCAGCCGACACATCAATCACATAAAGCGTCAAATCGACCAACTCCGGGCTGAAGGTAGAGGCTAGATTATCGCCGCCGCTTTCCACAAACACCAAATCCAAGTCGGTGAAGCGGGCTTCGAGTTCCTCGATCGCGACCAAATTGAGCGAGGCATCTTCCCGAATGGCGGTATGGGGGCAGCCCCCGGTTTCAACGCCAACAATGCGATCGCGGGACAGGGCTTCGCTGCGCACCAAAAACTGTGCATCTTCCTGGGTGTAAATATCATTCGTCACCACAGCAATATTGTGGCGATCGCGCAGGGCTTTGCAGAGGGCATCCACGAGGGCCGTTTTTCCAGAGCCAACAGGGCCAGCAATTCCGACTCGAAATGGGGTCATGGGCATATCCTTTGTACTGTACGCCTACATCACAATGTGCCCCTCGCACCTACGACAGGCATCGCGCCCATTATCTCGCAAAAATGGGCGATCGCCCTAACCAACAGCCTATCTAAAGTATCAAGGAAAATTCCCAGAAATTCGTTAATATCAAACCATTAGCAGACCGCTATCCCATGAGTCCAGTGGGTGACGCCTATTGAGCGCAGCCTATCAGAATGCCGATCTGAGCCGTTCAATCTTTGCATCAACCGCTACTGCGATCGCCTTGCTCTGTTTATTTGAACTATCGCACGATCAAGGAGAGAGTGTGCTTGAACTAACCCGCAATACCTCGCGTGAGGGTGAAATTGTTGAAGTAGTCCTACGGCGCGGGTGGGACTATATGCGTCGATTGCTGAGTGGCAGCAAGACCGATGAACCCGAACCCCCCCCGCCAGAAGTCTTGCGCAACATCCTGACTGACCTCGGCCCAGTCTACGTCAAGCTTGGGCAGTTGCTTAGTACCCGTCCTGACTTGTTGCCGCCAGATTATATTGATGCGCTCAGCGAGTTGCAGTCGGGTGTGCCGCCGGTTGATGCGGCCGAAATTGAAGTATTCATTCGCCAAAACCTCCAGCAGCCGGTTGAGGAAGTCTTTGATGAATTTGACTATAGTGCGATCGCCGCCGGATCGATCGCCCAGACTCACCGCGCTCGGCTGAAGAGCGGTCGCGAAGTTGCCGTGAAAGTTCAGCGTCCAGGGATTGAAAGCCTTGTCGCCCGCGATATCTCCATCATCAAATACATTGCCAAACTCGTTTCTGGCACCAACTTTGGGCAGCGTTACAACGTGGTCGCCCTAGCGGATGAGTTTAGCCGGGCGATTCAGGCCGAACTGGACTTTAGCCAAGAAGCCAGCTATACCGATCGCCTGCGGAAGAATCTATCCGATAGTCCCTGGTTTGATCCAGACAGCATTGTGGTTCCCGAAATTATTTGGGAATACACCACATCTAAACTGATGGTGATGCAGTGGCTACAAGGCAAGCCGCTCCTATCGGCAGACCTGCGACCACAAAACCCTCACAAGAGCGCCGTCACCGATCGCAGTGGCATCAGCCGGTTATTGTTCCGTGCCTTTTTCCAGCAATATTTGAGCGATGGGTTTTTCCATGCCGATCCCCATCCGGGTAATTTGTTCTACTTAGATGATGGCCGGGTCGCCATTCTGGACTGCGGCATGATGGGAACGCTTGATCCGCGATCGCGCACCACCTTGACCGAAATGATTTTGGCGATCGTCAACACCGATGCCCAGCGCTGCACTCAGTTGACCCTGCGCCTGGCTGAGCCAATGCAGCCGGTTGATTTAGTGCAGCTAGAATCCGACTATCGGCAACTGCTGCGCCGCTACTACGGGCTGAGCCTGGCCAATCTGAATTCGGCAGAAGCGTTTAGCGAGATTTTGCAGGCCGCCAGTCAGAACAATTTGCGCTGGCCGTCCAACATTGGGCTGTTCACTAAATCAATGCTGAATCTGGAAGGGGCCGGGCGTCGGTTTGATGATTCAGTGAACCTGCTGGATGAGGCTAAACCGCTGATGATTGACCTATTTCGGCAGCAGTTGGTGGGCGAAGATCCGGTGCAGGCATTACTGCGAACGGCGCTAGAGTTTAAGGAGCTATCGCTGGAGTCGCCAAGGCAGTTCGGATTTTTGCTGAATCGCCTCAGTACAGAAACGCTGAAGTGGCAAGTCGAGATTCGCGGACTGGATAACTTGCGATACAGCATGGATGAAGCGGCCAACCGGCGGTCGTTTAGTACCTTGGTGGCATCGTTGGTGATTGGGGCCGCGATCGTGACGACGGGGCAGCAAACGCCACAAATTCAGCTATTGAGTAATGTGCTATTTGCGGCGGCAAGTTTGGTAGGGCTGTGGCTGATGATTAGCATTGTGCGATCGGGGCGGTTTCGATAATCGCCTGACACGATCGCGAGGGGTTGGGGTCTTAATGATGACTATATGAATCAGCGATTTTCGCCAAGAACCCGACCCCTGTGACCGGTCAATAAAGTTAAGCCGTTCGCGCTCAACCTTTGGTTCGACGTCGATCTTGAAAGTCCTGGAACCTTTGGTGAGCATATTTTTTGCCTGAGTTAATGGCAAAAGAGGTAGCTGCCTGTTGGATGGGTTGCTTATCCTCCGCTTCAGAATCCTTATTCGGTTCAGACAACAAAGTGGGAACTAAGCTGGGAAACAAGCAGATAATGATGGCAATCGCACCCAAACCAATGGCGATCGCGCCTCCAATTCTGCCCCAAATGAACCAGGCAATGACCCCAACGATGATTGAGGGTAAATGACCTCGATAATGGTAGTACAGCAAACTATCCAGCGCGTGAGGAAACTTAAATGAAAGGAAGCCCAACCCCATGACTAGCAATGCGGGTA
>CAYSIR010000155.1:0-9561 GCA_964431105.1 uncultured Leptolyngbya sp.
AGCCCGGCGTGCCTTCATTTTTAGAGGGAACGGGGCAAGGCTGGCTCACTGCCGAGTATCGAATGTTGCCCTCCGCCACTCCCCAACGCCATCGCCGCGAGTTTATGAAATTATCCGGTCGTACTCAGGAAATTCAGCGATTGATTGGTCGTAGTTTGCGATCGACGTTAGATATGACGCTGTTGGGGGAACGGACGCTTTTGGTGGATGCGGATGTGCTGCAAGCGGATGCCGGAACCCGTACCGCATCGATTACCGGCGGTTTTGTGGCTTTATCGGATGCGGTGAATCAACTGCTGATGAAGGGTGAACTGGAGCGATCGCCCATTTGTCGGCAGGTGGCGGCGGTATCGGTTGGTTTGCTAGACGGCGACGCTTTTCTAGACCTGAATTATCCCGAAGATGTGGCAGCGGACGTAGATATGAATGTGGTGCTGGATGACCAACTCAGTATTATCGAGATTCAAGGAACCGCCGAAGAAGGCTGTTTTAGTCGCCAGCAAATGAACCAAATGCTGGACTATGCTGAAAAAGGGATTCGGGAGCTGATGGCTGCCCAGCATTCAGCTAAAAGTGATTCCTAGGGGCATCCTTCAGAAAAGTGACCTGCTTATCGAAGTGATCTGCTTATCGATGGGATTGCTCATGTCCTTTGTTAGATTCCTGTGTTAGATGTAAGCGTGCATTCCGTTAAGCGTTGGTGATGCACCGAATTTTTTTTAGCCTGCGAGGGGGTCTGAGCGTTGAAAAACGGGTCGATGAGTGTGGCTGCGTAAGTTCTATCATTGATTTAATTGCTTTTTTCCACGGTTATTGACTATGCAAACGTATCACTTTGTTTTGGCAAGCGAAAAGTTTCTCACCGAAGAAGAACCGATTGAGGAAGTGCTGAAAGAACGCACTCGATACTATCAGGAACAAGAGAAGGAAATTGATTTTTGGCTGGTTCGTCAACCTGCCTTTTTGGATGCGCCGGAACTGGTTGACATGAAGGCAAAATGTCCGACTCCAGCAGCGGCGATCGTTTCTACCAATCCAACGTTTATCAATTGGCTGAAGCTGCGCCTAGAATTTGTTGTGACCGGCACGTTTCAAGCGCCGTCGGCGACGATTCCTGACCCCTTGGCTTCTCTGGTCGCCGCGTCGTAGCTATCTTCGGTGGCAAGGGGGTGGCAAGGGGCTGTGGCAAGGGGGCTGGCAATCTGTGTTAAGGAGTCTGAGCGTTATGCGGTACCGTTTTTTGGCATTCATGCTGTCTGGGGCGATCGCTTCTGTGGTGGGGCGAGGCGGAAATTTGGCGATCGCTCAGTCTCTGCCAGCTTGTCAACCGCCTGCGCCAGATGAATATCTGCTGTTGGTCGCCGATGTGAGTGATGACATTCAATCGCAACTGCAGCAAACGCTGCCACCGACGGCGGATGTGATGCGATGTCAATATTTAGAACTGTCAGTGACGCGGGTGGGCGGGTTCATGGATCTTGATACCGCCAATGCTTGGGCGCAGTACCTCACCGATATTGGTGGCTTAGCTGCCTTTGTTGCCCGGCCGCCCTCGGCTGCACCACCCAGTGAGCTGTCGAACCCCTCCGCCCCGCCTGAGGTGCTTGATCCCGTTGCGTCTTCGGTCGTGGCAACGGCCTCACCGCCCAGTGATTATTCACCGCAGTCTTTGGAACGAGGCTATGCGGTGTTAGTGGATTATATGGACGACCCAGCGGTGGTCAGTCTATTGCAGCAATCGCTATCTCGTGCGGTGGGGTTAGTGTCCTATGGGCAGCGTCCCTATGTGCTGGTGTCTTATACAACTGATGGGGCGATCGCGGCAAATACCCTACAAACCTTGGGCGATCGTGGCTTTTCGACGATGGTGGTGAATAGTGAAGCGGTGGTGTTGCTGATGCCGGCCGTCATCGTTCCCCAGCCCTAGCGTTGCCGCTCTTGAGCAAATGATTCAGCAATACTGGATGGCAGAAAATTGGCAAAAGAAAACCCCGAAGCCGAAACTCCGGGGTCTGAATCAGGGTGCATCTACCATTCCTTTCTACAGATGAGACTCATGCCATCCGGATAGATGATGCGATCGGTCGAGATTTTGTTGAAGCTGTAAATGCTAGCCAAGACTGCGATCGAATCATGACGATTCATGACGAGACTCAAGCTGAGACTTCAGGGATTGCAAGGCCGCCCAGCGATGGTCGATGGTCGGTTCTTGCTGCTCTGGCGGAACAGTAGAAGCATGTTGAATACCAGCGCAGTTTTGATCGCAGAGTCGGCGCAGCGGCAGCTCAAGACAAAGCTGTTCATAGATCCAAGTCTGCGGGTTAAAGTGCCCATGAGGAGGAAGTGTCTCGACCAACTCATCCACTGTGTTTTCCTTTTCTAATTCAGGGTCACTGTCTGCCGCATCCTCTAACCAAATCAGCTCGTTGACATCAATTTTGAGCCGATGATTATACTGCTGAAGACAGCGATCGCACGTCAGCGTTACAATAACCTCCGCCACCGCGCTCACTTCTAGATAGGTTGTTTTGTGAGACACCGTCAGACGGCCCCGAACCGGCATCAGTGTTTCTAATTCATCCCAATAATCATCTATCTCTAGCTGGTGAGTCCGTTCAGGCGCACGCAGCAACTGCGGAATATGAATGGGTTGCAGTTGGGTTTTCATGATCCAATACCTCCACCGCCTGCACAATGCCAGCACCGTTAACCCAAGTCAGTGCAGAGTCTTTGCGAACTTGAGACCCAAGCCCAGAAATCGCTCCACGTTAGCCCTGCGCTAGTCGCACCACTAAACGGCGATCCGGCTCTCGCCCTACACTCTCGGTTTCCAAATCACCCTGTTCCTTCAGCAAGGTATGAACCTGACGACGCTCCGCCGAAGACAGCCCAGTTAATTCCTGTGGCTCACCGGTCTGGCGCACTTGTTCAGCGACCGTTTCAGCCATGGCTTGCAGTTCTGCCTGTCGGGCAGCGCGGTAGCCATTGAGTTCAACAGTGAAGGCCTGTTGGTCATCGCTGACTCGACCAAGATTAAGGATGGTATTGCAGAGATACTGCATCGCATCAAGAACATGTCCCTTATCGCCAATAACCTGCTGAACTTGCTCCGGGGACAGGGCTGATGCATCAATTTCAAGCCAGCAACTTCCTTCAGACTGCGATCGCGCTTGGTTAACCGATACAGCCGCCGAAAAGCCGCTGTGCTCCAAGAGCTGCTCTAGCCACTGCTGTCCTCGCTGAAACGCATCGTCCACCATTCGCCTACTTTTTCTTAGAAGAGCGCTTGCTGTTGTTCTTAGAACTACCCTTAGAATTTGCCTTCGTCTGCGATTCGGGTTCCTTTTTCGATCGCGCTCCCGGCTCAAAGGGAAGACGATTATCAGACTCTTCCTGCTTTGCCTGAGCGTCCACAATCTTCTGCAAATTCTCAGGCAGCGGTTCTCGCGACAAAATAAAGGTTTGTGCCGTCTGGAAAATGTTGGCAATCACCATGTACATCAATACCCCAGCCGGTAACGGGAAGATCAAGAACATTCCCGAAAACAAGATAGGCGTGGCTTTGTTAACGGCAGACTGCTGCGGGTTAGCGTTAGGGCCTTGCCCTGACAACTGCTGGTTGACATACAAACTCAGACCAAAAAACAGAACCATGGCCACAATGTCAAAATGGATGTCGCCACCGTTACCCACAGCTCCAACCCGACCAAGCGCCTTGATAAACAAAAAGCCTTTATTCGCTGCCAGTCCCGGAACGGTTCCCTGGAGAGTGACTTCACCAGTATCTAGGGCCTCGAACGTGCCGTCCTCATTCAGTTGAATCCGATCTTCACCCTTCGTCACCGTCCAGCGAGGCTGGATGTCAGTTTCAGGATGGGCGTCGATCAATTCACGCAGCGGTTCACCAGTCGTGCTTTGCAAATCAAACCGAGACTTTTCACCAACCACTAACCGATTGCCACCAGGAATAAGCGCCACAACGGGAACATGGAAACCGTCGGTGACATAGATATTTTGAGCTTTGGTTGAATACACCTGAGGCTGAATTTGCTCAATCTTTTCGCGAGGGAAAATTTGTAAATCAACCGTGTAGGAAACGTCTGCAAACGGTGATCCCCGCAGAGTCGCAAACAGGGCGAACAAAATTGGCATCTGCAATAGAACCGGGAAGCAGCCTGACAGCGGATTACCAAACTCTTGGTAAACGCTACTCATTTCTTGCCGCTGCTTCTCTGGATCATCTTTGTAGCGCTCTTGCACTTCTTTGACGCGCTTCTGCATTTCCGGCTGAGCTACGCGCATTCGCCGCATACTGCGAATAGACTTTGCACTCAACGGATATAGCGCGAATCGAATCACCAATGTCAGAGCAACGATCGCTAAGCCGTAGCTAGGCACAATCCCGTAGAAAAAGTCTAGGATTGGCAGCATTACGTTGTTGGAGAGAAAACCGATACCGAAGTCCATGCCTGCTATGTCAACCTAAGTTGCTCCGAATCTACCATGACTTACCTGTGCATGAGTGATCAGATAACGGTTGGGAGTTGCCCATTTCCCCGTCAGCTCATCAGCTAGCGATACAGTGCAAGCCCTATCTAATGTACTAAGAAATCGACTCGATCGACCGCTTTCTGTCTGCAACGGACGATGTGCCTATAGCCGCGCCATTGAGTGATGGCTGAATAACGCGGGAAGCAATTATGCTTCTGCGGTTGAAGGGGCGTTGCCCGACTTTGCTGCAATCCGGCCATTGATAAAGTCGTACAGTTCCCTGAAATGGGGAACGGATTTTAGTTCTAGTCGGCTGCCATCCTTCAAGGTCACAACCATGTCTCCCCAAAACCCTAGCCCTCTCGGAACTTTGACAATGCGAGACACCTCAGAATAGATGATGTCGGAGCGATCGCGCCCCATCCATCCACCCGTTACAGAAATGCGGCGATCGGTAATGCGGTAGCGCAGCCACACTGCCCGTGCGATCGCCCCAATGGTGAGGGGAAGGCAAATTATGGTAAATCCAAGCAAAATGTTGATGATTAAGTCTCCAACATGAGGGCCACCCTCATATTGCACCTCTTCACGAATGCCCATCAATGACCTCTGCGTTTGTCAGCAACTGCTCCAATTCTCTCAGAAATTGCTCATATTCGCACTGGACTGCGTTCGGGTTCACCACCACTACTAGCCACCAGCCTGGTGAAATGCGAGGTAACAGTTGCCGAAACGCCGCCTTAATCTGGCGCTTGATGCGATTGCGAATGACGGCCCGCTTACTCACTTTTTGGCTAACAGAAATCCCGATGCGACTAGGCGCTATGGGCGATCGGGAAAGCGAGGATATGGCGGCTGCTGGGCAGTAGAGCGATCGCAGTGCCATTACCGTTCCGCGATAGCGTTTTCCGTTTCGGTAAACCGCACTAAATTCGCGTCGATGCCTGAGCCGAAGTTGCGCTGATAAAGACACAGCCGAAACCGCAGTAATGCTTTCTCATCAATTTTCATGGCTAGCCGTTGACAAACGGCTAGCGCCGGTGAGCGGGCATTTCCTTAGAAACCAATTCGCTGTTGCAGAAGCCGCTCAATGGTACAAACTGGCGGATCGCAAGACCCAATGGCTGGGTGCATCCTAGTTTCGTGAAAGGTATGTGACGCGATCGCCCTCACCCTAAATCCCTCTCCCAAGCTTGGGAGAGGGACTTTGAAGTCTTGCTCCCCTTCTCCCAGTTTTGGGAGAAGCCTGTCCTGAGCTTGTCGAAGGGGGGCTGGGGGATGAGGGCGATTTGCAAAAGTGGGATGCTCCCCAATGGCTTAAAATCCATATTGGCACACCAAAAAATCCCGGCTCAAGTGAGTTGGCTGAGGGAATACATAACGCTAAAAAGTGAGGCCAGTTCAAGCCATTGCATCATTCAGCAGCACTTTATACGCTCAACCGTGCCCGCCCTTTGCGGCGTCTAGCCCGAATAACACGCTGCCCATTTTTCGTCCGCATCCGTGCGCGAAAGCCAGATGTTCTCTTGCGTTTGCGGCAAGTACCGCCGAGAGTACGCTTAGTCATAACGAAATCAACTGTCCTTGGATATTCAAAATGTTTAGCTTGGTGCTGAGTTTAGCGACCCAACTTGCTAGGCGATCGCCAAACCTCTAGCGCCACTGCATCAATAGGCACAGCTTACTATCTTAAGTGGCGATCGCTCCGTGGTCAACTGCGGCTTGAACAGCGGCTGAAAAAAACGCGGCATCCCAAAGATCCAATTTTTCCGCAGGGATCGGCTTTCACACTGGCTCAACTGAGACTGCGATCGCCTCAACTTAAATGATTCTGCGAGTAGTTTTGCGAGGGCTAGATACCGCCTAGATTCAAAATCCATGTACCTACATAACGCCCCATCGGCAGGTCGCCCTGAGAATAGACAAAGGCATTGAAGTAGTAGAAACCTGCGCGAGGGTTGCGGATATTATTCATCACAACCTCAACGCGACTATTGGCAGGAACATTCACCTGAGGATAAATATCAATAACGCGATCCTCTTCATTCCAGGTGACTTCGTCAATGACCACTCGGTCACCGTTGACCTTAAGTTCAAATTCGACATCTTCAACGTCAAAGTTGACTCTGTAATTATCCGGGTAGGTAATGGTAAAGCGAGACACGGCAAATTCCATCTTGTCTGTTGGAATTCTCAGCCGATAGCGATCGAATCGATTAGAACGCCCTTGATTATCGAGGCGGTAGCCTAGCTCGTAGCCATCCTCTACGCCACCAAAAAGAGTCAAACCGGGTAGCCCCTGTGCCACCACCGCCCCAGTGACACCGGATACTAAACAGGATGCGATCGCTGCTGCAGGGAGCAATCGACGGGACAATCGTTTCATCAGAGTCAGAGACATAGACCTCACCACACTTACACTAAACGCTCTAAATAACTACCCAATAGCAAAATCATACCGTGCTGCCCTCAATCACATCCAGAGATGTGTCAAAGACATACCGGAATAGGATGCATGTCAGGACTTTTTATGGTGTAGACATCGCTAACTCCATAAAAATCCATAAAAATCCTTGGCACCAAAGAAAAACCGATGAGCAAGGATGCGCCATCATGCTGATGCGGTTAACCCTGTGCTGTTAATTGGGCACCAACCACGACCCAAACCATCAACAGAGCGGGCCATTGGGAATGCAGAATGTTGCTCAACCCATGGACTACGGCGGACTGGCAGAAGTTCCGTGTATCTCGGACGGTCGGCTAGGTTATGGTTAGAGGCTCATTAGACAGATTCGCACAGCACGCGCCGCATGACTTGCAGGTTGTGGGGCAAGTCCAGTCGAATCGCCTGCTGAATGAGATGGCTAGGTACTGGGATAGATGGGGTAGCACTGACGCGATACGTGAGTAGGCTACCGCGATCGCAATCTTCCAATATCAGGTCAGCATAGAAGTCGGAAAAACTGCCGCGCTCCATGCAGAACTGAATCCGATGCTGGGAACCGTCGCAGCGTTCAAATACTCGCAAGTCGATGTCAACGTGAATAGATAGCATTAAAAAACGTTTGGCCGCCCGTTGGTGGAGTCGAATATGGCGTTCATTTGGTGCAGTAAGGCGCGTGCTGTGGGTCAAGTCTGGGAGATAATCGACCCAACGGGGATAGTTCGTCACGTGTGGCCAGAGTTGCAAACGGGGTCGGGGAAGATACATCTGAACTGTGACTGCTGCGCCCCACGCTGTATGCGATCGCGTCTCTAATGCAATGTCTCCTCGTAGCAACTGATGAAGGTCTGCACGACCAGACGGTTGGGGCGTGGAATTAAGAAGAAGTCCAGTCATTACTCTCACTCAGGTGAAGGGTTAATCGCAGAGAGAATGCAGCCGATGGCTTACGCCGCATTAACTGCGGAGCTTCATAGCTCAGCCACACTCAGATGCTGGCAAGGGTGGATGAGGCAACATTGAGCCGGTTGCAAGAAGCGTAACAACGAAAGCGCGAAATGGACGTATCAGTTGAGCCGCTATTCGTGGGTGGATACTGAGTATTTTGTCCACGCTTGGAAGCGGAGTTTTGCCCTAGGGCAGGGTATGGGTATCGAAATTTTTAGACTGGCGGTGCTGTGCGATCGCCAATCCAATTGCTGAATGCTGTAGATGCAATAAGGCGTTGGTATTTTGAAACAGGAACAATCTAGGTTTGCAGCCCTCTTCACCAAATCCCGCTCCCCAGTGGCGACCCTTTAAGCAGAAGTTTATCGGGTAGTCTTCTATTGGTCGGGATTTTGGGTGGTGTGGGCAACGCCCACACCACCCAAAATCTTTACCCAAACTCCTTCCATGAATACCACTACCGTTTATCGATTTTTGCGCAAAGGCTTAGAAGGGAGCGGAGGGTGAGGGCAAATTTGTAAAAGTAGAGTGTTCTCTTTGAGACTCACCTTTAAAACTTACTCCTAAGCGAAGCAGTTGTCGGCAGTTATCTCGCATTATGATTCCAATCGGCTCATAGTGACTTTACATTCGACATCGGGAAAATACCAAAACTTCATAAAACCTGAAAAAAATTAAGAAATATTTGTTCTGATATAGAAAAATTGGTCAAATTCTAAACAGACTAAGTTCATGGATAGCCCTCTATTGGCGATGATTTCTGGTGGTATGGGCGACGCCCACACCACCAAAAACCATTACATGAAACTACTACCAGTTCATGCATGGCGATCGCGCTGGGGCGATGTTGGAAGCAAACTTTGGTTTTAGTAGACGCTATGCCACATCCAACTGGCGAACTGCTGAGAGCTAACGGCTCAAAACCAATGGGCTGAACCCTAACTGAGCGCCATCATGACTGATGCCTACGCTTGGGTCTTGCCTGAACAAACTCAGCATCGGTCGATTTTGGTCGCTTCTGTCCAGCATTAATACTCTGTAACGTTTTCAAACAGTTTGTAGGGCGAATGGATGTTGCGAATCGAATTGCGAGAGGGGCTGATGATTTAACCATGAGCGATCGCATTAAAAAATGCGCTAAAAGAACCGCGTTGATAAATCGCATCACAAAAAGCGATCGCCCTCACCTAGCCGCGCCCAGTCATAACCTACACACCGCACCCCTATGCTGCAAACTCTTCGGATAGAAACAAAAGTGATGTTGCTCAGCGTCGCCATTACGCTGGTATTTTGGATTTTGCGTGGCGTTGGATTGATGACCTTCTTGCCCGGAATAGTCATTTCTGTGTTGCTGATGGTGTCAATTGGTTGTGTGATGTACTGGGCATTGCAGCAACTTAAGCGGTTTTAGGTGCGGTGATTGGCTCGCCCCCATCCGTTTAGCAGCCTCGGTAGAAGGCAGGTGGGTGCATGTCACCTTTACGCCCTCACCCTAAATCCCTCTCCCAATATTGGGAGAGGGACTTTGAGCGGTTTTCGTCCCTTCTCCCAATATTGGCAGAAGCCTGTCCTGAGCTTGTCGAAGGGGGGTTGGGGGATGAGGGCAATACAGGGATTTGCAAACGTGACATGCTCCCAGGCAGGTTTTGTTGAAATCTCACTGAAATCTCACTGAAATC
>CAYSIR010000156.1:0-9487 GCA_964431105.1 uncultured Leptolyngbya sp.
TGCCGCCCATGCCGCCCATGCCGCCCATGCCGCCCATGCCGCCCATGCCGCCCATGCCGGGATCACCCGCAGGAGCTGGAGGCTCAGGCTTCTCAACAATCAGGACTTCGGTAGTGATGACCATACCCGCGATCGAACCCGCATCTTGCAGCGCCGAACGGACGACTTTCGCCGGATCAACAATACCCGCCTTAACCAAGTCCTCAAAGGTGCCATTCAAGGCGTTGTAGCCGACATTAAAGTCCGTCTCGCGGGCTTTCTCAACAATCACAGAACCTTCCACACCCGCATTGTCAGCGATTTGGCGCAGAGGCGCTTCCAGTGCTTTAATCACAATTTCTGCACCGACTCGCTCATCCTCCGACAGGGTTGAGGTGAAGTCGCCGAGGGTTTGCGCGATGTGAAGCAGTGTGATGCCACCACCGGGAACAATTCCTTCTTCAACGGCTGCTTTCGTGGCGTTTAGTGCATCTTCGATACGGAGTTTGCGATTTTTCAATTCGGTTTCGGTTGCCGCACCAACCTTGATAACAGCAACGCCACCCGCCAGTTTGGCCAAGCGCTCTTGCAGTTTTTCTTTGTCGTATTCTGAATCAGTGCGTTCCAGTTCTTGACGGAGTTGCGCCACGCGCTTTTGCACATCTGACGTATTGCCCGCATCTGAAACGATGGTGGTCGAATCTTTGGTGATGGTGACTTTACGAGCGACGCCCAGCATTTCTACCGAAGCCATGTCTAGGCTCAGGCCGATTTCTTCTGAAATCATTTGTCCGCCGGTTAGGATGGCGATGTCTTGCAGCATGGCTTTGCGGCGATCGCCAAATCCAGGGGCTTTAATGGCGGCACCGTTCAACACACCTCGCAGACGGTTGACCACCAATGTCGCCAGGGCTTCACCTTCCACATCTTCGGCAATAATCAAAAATGGGGAACCTTCCCGCGCAATTTTTTCGAG
The DNA here is from genome assembly GCA_964431105.1 of uncultured Leptolyngbya sp. Lineage (GTDB taxonomy): Bacteria > Cyanobacteriota > Cyanobacteriia > RECH01 > RECH01 > RECH01. Next base: position 956 of record CAYSIR010000156.1, read on the forward strand.
AACGGATACGAGATCCTGAATGGCGCTAATCTTTTTGTCGGTGATCAAGATCCGTGCATTTTCCATTTCACAGATCATGCGCTCTTGATCGGTGACGAAGTAGGGAGAAATGTAGCCGCGATCGATCTGCATTCCTTCCACAACTTCTAGTTCGGTGGCGAGGGATTTCGATTCTTCAACCGTAATCACACCATCCCGACCCACTTTATCCATCGCCTGGGAAATCATTTGACCGACTTCTTCATCGCTACCCGCTGAAACGGTGGCAACTTGAGCGATCGCATTGCCCTCAATGGGTTTGGCAACCTTGCCGACTTCTTCAACTAGACGGTTAATGGTCTTCTCAATACCGCGACGGAGGCTCACCGGGTTACGACCGGCAGCCACATTTTTCAAGCCTTCCCGAATCATGGCTTGCGCCAGCACCGTTGCTGTCGTGGTGCCATCTCCGGCTAGGTCTTTGGTTTTGGAAGCCACTTCGCGAATAAGCTGGGCGCCAGTATTCTCGTAAGGGTCTTCTAGTTCAATTTCTTTAGCGATCGTGACGCCGTCGTTCACAATCTGGGGCGCTCCGTATTTTTTCTCAAGGACGACATTGCGCCCCTTCGGACCGAGCGTTATGCGTACTGCATCTGCCAGAGCATTGACACCTCTTTCAAGGGCCTGGCGAGATGACTCATCAAATTTAATCAGCTTTGACATACGTGATTTATTTCGTAGCTCTCCATTGTAGAATTTAGCACTCTAAGAGGGGGAGTGCTAATTTTTAGGATGGTGAGAAAGCCGAACGTTTTACCCCAAAGTGAGGACGGTTGAGGGTTAGGTCGTGAAATAGAGTTGGCAGAGTTCACGAAAGCGATCGCCCCGTGCTTCAAAGTTTGGAAATTGGTCGAAGCTGGCGCAGGCGGGAGAGAGCAGAACGGTTTTGGCTTGGAGCTGGGGGGCCAGTTCAGCCGATCGCGGGACAGCCTGCTCCAAGGTTTCTACAATTTCATGGTGAGTGTAGCCGATCGCATCCAGCCGCTGGGCAAAGGCGGGAGCGGCATCTCCAATTAGCAGTACAGCGATCGCACGATCCTGAATTTGACGCAGCCAGGCCGAATCATCGCCCGCCTTGGGATCGCCCCCGGCAATGAGGACGACCGGAGCCGCTACCGCCGCCAGCCCCACTTCAGCCGCATCGTAGTTGGTGGCTTTGCTGTCGTTGATAACGTCAATGCCTTGCCAGGTGCAGACGTGTTCGAGGCGATGGGGCACACCGGGAAAGGTCTGAATGGCATGGGCGATCGCGCCGTTGTCAATGCCTGCTAAGCAAGCCACTGCCACCGCCATCAATAGGTTTTGCAAATTATGGCGACCGACCATGGGCAGATCGCTAGCCGCCACGATAGGGTTGCCCGCTGCCATCACCCAGCCATCATCGAGATAGACCCCTTGGGCGGGGTTTGCGACCAACTGCGATCGCCCGGATACACTCGTCCAGCAGGCATCCGGAAAGCGATCGCCAAGGGCACGCAGGTGCGGATCATCGCCGTTCAACACCATTTGCTGCGATCGCTTCAGCAGGCTTGATTTGATGGCTTCATAGTTTTCCAGCGTGTAGTGGCGGTTGAGGTGATCGGGCGTGAACGTAGTCCACACGCCGATGCGCGGGCTGAGGGTATTGGATGACTCGATTTGATAGCTGCTAATTTCAGCAATCACCCAATCGGGCAATTTCTCAGCCAGCGCCAACTCACAGGCCGCATAGCCAATGTTGCCGCAGGCGGGGGCATGGTAGCCAGCCGCTTGAAAAATGGCCGCAATGAGGGCTGTAGTGGTAGTTTTGCCGTTGGTTCCGGTGATGCCGACCCAGGGAATATCAGACAGCGATCGCCAGGCCAATTCCATCTCGCCCAAGGTTTCAATCTGTTGCGATCGCGCATCTTCAAGGAATGGACTATCCCACGGTACCCCCGGACTGACCACAATGCGATCGATGCTGGCGGTGGGTTCGGGAATATGCTGAAGCTTGACCGCAATCCCTTCCGCTTCCAGGGTTTGCTGAATAGGCTCTAACGCGGCTGAGGTTTTGGCATCGCAGAGGGTGACAGCCCAGCCCTGTCGATGCAGCAGCCGAGCCGCCGCAATGCCGGATTTTCCTAGACCGATGATGGTTGCGTTTGGCATAGACCTGACCCCGAAGTGCCGGTGAACTGAACGCGGCCTTGTCCGGCAAAGCCCTGGAGTGATGGCTTTTCGCTACCCGCGTTATTTTCAGAATTGTACCGATTTTCGGGCCGTTTTCGGGCAGTGGCGCGATCGCCATCCCCGCAGTTGTGCCCAATCCGGCAGCGGCCCATTATGCCCCATCCCAAGCGCCAGCATTGGCAATGCCATAGTCTGCCCGCAGAGAGGCTAGCTCGCGATCCATTACAGTGTCTGGATCAAGATTTGCTGGAATTTTTGGAGTAACCCGTCTGCCTTGCCGAATGCCCTGTCCGTAGTACCGACAGACTTGTAGCGGCGAGTAGTAGCGAGAACCATACTGCTGCCCAAGGAGCGATCGCCCCAGCAGTTCCACAAATACGCCGATACTTTGCAGGTAAAAATACCACGGGCGCTGCCAAGTGAGCGCCGTCAGCAAGAATCCAATCAACTGCAACTCATCAGCCAGGTTCGTGCCATAGCCCGTAACAACGTGCATGATGTCGTGTTTTTGCAGGTCGCGCCAGGGAATCCGCAGCCACCCCACCCATAAATCCTGATGGCGAGTGAACTGTGGATTGGCACGATAGTAGCGATCGAGTCCTTGGCGCAGGGTGAGATGAGACATTGGAACTGGCATAACCGTCAAATGGTGAGCAGACCGGCAATATCCGAGCATTCCTTAGAACGTTTCTAGGATTGGTAGTGGTATTCGTGTCAGAATTTTTAATGGGCAGTGCCCACGCCATAAAGAGTCCTTGCCACAAAGAATCCGCCCTATGATTGACATCACCTGGGCGATCGCACCGCTGAATCACGTTGCCCGGTGGCACAATTCTAAGCTGCTTCACCAAACCAGGCGTACAACATTTAAAGTTTTGGAGCGATCGCGCCTCTCATTTTATGCCAAGATACTCTGTACGCCAGTATCCGCCAGCGTCACCGATTCACGCATCCATCGTGCCACAGCCTCATCCAGTTTTGCCGGCCACCCTAATTGCTCTAACCCAATGAGATACCCGTTTGGAGGATTGTCGTAACGCTATGCACACCTTCCTGCCCATCGCTTACCTCAAAAACCAGTTTATTCCCTTCGAGACTGCCAACATTTCCATCGCCACCCATGCATTGCACTACGGCACCGGAGCATTTGGAGGATTGCGCGGCATTCCCGATCCACACCAGTCCGAACAGGCGCTGCTCTTCCGGCTCGATCGCCACGCTCAACGGTTGAGCCATAGCGCTCGGTTTTTACAATACGATCTGCCAGCCAGCACCATTCAAGATACAATCATCCAGTTTGTAGAAAAGAACCAGCCCGACAAGCCGTTTTATATTCGTCCATTTGTCTATACCTCTGATCTGGGCATTGCCCCACGATTGCACAAGGTTGAAAAAGACTTTTTTATCTACGGACTAGAGCTAGGTGACTACTTATCTCCTGATGGCGTATCCTGTCGCATTAGCTCATGGTATCGCCAGGAGGATCGCAGCCTGCCCCTGCGCGGTAAGATTAGCGGCGCATACATTACCTCTTCGATGGCGAAAACGGAAGCGGTGTCGGCGGGGTTTGATGAAGCGATTTTGATGAATTCGCAGGGGAAAGTCTGTGAAGCATCAGGCATGAACATTTTTGTTGTTCGCAATGGCACGCTCATTACGCCCGGCTTTGAGCAGGATATTCTGGAAGGCATTACCCGCGATAGTGTGCTGACGATCGCCCGTCACTTAGACATTCCAGTTGTGGAACGTCCCATCGACAAAACAGAACTGCTGATTGCCGATGAGGTATTTTTGAGCGGCACAGCCGCGAAGGTAACTCCGGTGCGTCAGATTGAAAACTATACGCTGTCAGGCGATCGCCCCATTACTACAAAAATCAAAGATAAATTAGCTGCCATCACCGAAGGGCGCGATCCGGACTATGAGCATTGGGTCTTCCGTATCAAACTCTGAGGGGCGATCGCCATTTTGTTCAGCAGGATAGGCGGCTACAATCCTTAACTGTTAGTACAGTCAGAATGAGCTATGAGTGATGGGTTAGCGGGTCAGGTCGCGTTGGTTACAGGCGCATCTAGCGGCATTGGGGCAGCGATCGCTCGGCGGTTGGCGGCGGCGGGCAGCCGGGTTGCCGTTTGCGCACGGCGGCGCGATCGCTTGCAGGCACTAGCCGATTCCCTACGGGCACAGGGGGCAGACGTGCTGGCGCAACCGGCCGACCTGCGTCAAGAAGCGGACATTTTGGCGATCTTTGGCGCTATTCGGCAGCAGTGGGGTGGGGTTGACCTATTGATTAACAATGCCGGACTGGGGAAGAAAGCGCCGTTGATGACAGGTGATACCGACGCTTGGCGCGAAATGCTAGAGGTCAATGTGCTGGCGCTCTGCATCTGCACTCGTGAGGCTATTCAAGATATGCAGGCACGGGGCGATCGCGGTCACATTGTGCATATCAGTTCCCTGTCAGGGCATCGCGTCCCGAGCATTAGCGGGCTATATTCCGGGACAAAGTTTGCCGTGCGATCGCTCACCGAAGGGCTGCGCCAAGAGTTGCGATCGGCAGGTTCTATGATTCGCGTCTCATCCATCAGTCCGGGCTATGTGCAGACCGAGTTCGCCGAGAACTATCACCAAAGTGCCGAAAAAGCTGCCGAAACCTACAGCCGTTTTCCTGTCTTGCAGCCAACCGATATTGCTGAAGCCGTGTACTACGTTCTGTCGCAGCCAGACTATGTTCAGGTTCACGACATTTTGCTGCGCCCCACTCAACAAGACAATTAGTCGCTAGTCTCTCAGGGATAGCATCATTAACCGTTGCCTCAGTAGCGATCGCACGCCATCTAGATCAATTTCAAACGAGTCGATGAGATCCCGCACCGAGCGATCGCGGTTGCCATCGCAAGCCTGCAAAAAAAGAAACTGTGAATTATCCAGCTTGGTAATTTGATAATCTGCATTAAATAAGGTTTGACTGGGCCATCCATTCATGCAGGGGTGGCGGCTTGGAATCGCAGCCAGTAAGTCTTCATCATCAGCCCAGTCAGTTTGGGGTAATGGCGGCTGCCCTAAGAAAAATTCGTAGTGGGTGATGGCAGAGGGGTCAAGCAGTTCAACCAATCGATAGCGCTGGCGATCGCTCATCTCGGCAACCCGTTCCATCAGTGACGGCGCATTGCCCAATAGCCGAGTCACATCCCACACCTGCGGATTAGAAAAGCCGATGAACTCTAGCCCAGATGCATCAATTAACTCAAATAATGTATCAATGGTGTAATCCACTTCCTGGGGATGCACATACATATCCGCAAAACACTCATCCCGCTGGTTTTCCATAGACCACCGTTCTTTTTCCCGCTGCACCAGTCGATTATTTTCAGGCAGCGATGCAAAAACTTGTCGCCCCACCTGAACGCCGTCTATATAATCCCCCCGTTTCTCACCTTGAAGCAGGGCGATCGCTTCTTGCATCAGTTGAATTTCCCAACGACCGTGGGCAGCATACACAAAAATATGCATGACCCCGCTAGGAGCCAGTTTTTGAGAAAGGGCCTGAATGCCGCGAATGGGGTCTGGCAAATGGTGCAGCACCCCCACGCAGTTGATTAAATCAAACTCTCCCGGAACCTGATCCACATCGTAAAGGCTGAGATGGAGAAAACTAGCGCGATCGGCTCCAGACCGCTGACACCGTTCCTTAGCGATCGCCAGCGCCCCCTCACTCAAGTCAATACCTAGCACAGAGGCATCCGGGTTAAGGTGTACCAAATATTCAGTGCCCACGCCCGTGCCGCAGCCCGCATCTAGAATCCGAACCGCTGTGGTATCTGGAGCTTGCCCAGTGCAAAAGCTATAGGCAGCGGGCCAACTCCAGCGCCAGTTGTAACCTGGAGGCGGCTCATCCAGCAGCGGTTCAGGCGGAAAGGGATAGGTGTTGTAAAGCTGGGCGACAGCGGCGCTGATGCGCTGGGGGTCAGGCTGAGGATGGGCCATAGTGGGGGTTGTCAAAATGGGTAACGGTGCAAGGCGATCGCACTACAAAAGGGACAGTGGGGCAGACGGTAGCGCAACCCCGCCAAGTGTATCGAATTGTTTGAATGGATGGAAGATACTCGCTCAAGATTCCAATGATTCCAGCTTAAAATTCCAACTCAACATTTTGGCTGCAACGGTGCGGTTTGGCTGCAACGGTGCGGTTTGGCTGCAACGGTGCGACCTAGATTCACAGCAGGATGCCATTGCACCGATCTGCTCAGGCATTTTTATTAACTTTGCATCCCCGCAGGCGATCGCAGTAAGATAATGGAGCCAGTTAGAAAATATCGTAGGCAGGACGTTTTAGTGCTGTCATGCCCTTGACCGGAGTAGCACTGTCTGGCTCTGTAGTCCGGTGTTTAGACCCGGCATCACCTGCTGTTCGCATGGCTGACCTCAGACTTGCCTAGCTCAGGCAAGAGGTCAGACTCGAACATAGAAACATCGGGTCGGTTACTGTTCACTTAACATTAATTGCCAATCATGAATCATTTTCGCTCAGCGATTGCTCCCCTTTCAATTAGCGCCCTGCTGCTTGCCGGAGCCGGACTATCAATGCTAGCTGCGCCTGCGATCGCAGCACCCACCGTAGTTGAGCAAACCAAACAAACGCGGCAGCGCGTAGTCGTGCTGGATTTTGACTACTCCGCGACCAGTGACTCGAATTATTATCTATCCTACTGGCGACGGGGTAGCGCAGCCGGTATTAGCGATCTGGTGGTGAATGCACTCGTCGAGAATGGTAGTTATACCGTCATTGACAGTAGCTTAGTCGGTGAGCGTAGTGGTTTTGTCACCGATGTTGCCCGCGCTGTGGCAATTGGTCGAGAATTGGGTGTGGATTACGTCATCATCGGTTCAGTCACAGAATTTAATGTTGAGACAGAAACATCGGGCGGCAGCTTCCTCGGCATTGGCGCACGCAATCGACGGACGACTGCCAATGTAGCGATTACGGCTCGCATGGTCAGCACGGCGGATGGAGCCGTTACGGCGGTAATGCGAGGGGAAGGGAGCGACAGCGATAGCTCTTCGAGCGCCTCCATTGGTGGCATCAGCGGCGGATCTAGTGAAAGCCGCCAGGATGCATTGGTCAGCACGGCGGTTTCGCAGGCTGTTGATATGCTAATTGAAGACTTGATGGACTAGGGCGATCGCGGCTCGGTTACTCATCTAGCATCTGACCGCTTGGATAATCCTTAAACGCAGCAAGGGCGATCGCGCTGGACAGGCCACGCGCCTGAACATCAGTCAGCAAGAGCGATCGCCTTTCCCAGTCTTGTTGTATTGCTATATGGCGATATAATTGACAAGTGACTAAAAATGAGCGATCGCAGCTAATCCTGTGGGTCGGCTTTGGCGGCTGCGTTGAGCCAGGGTTGCCGCCAGTGGTGCGTCCAGCCATCGTGGCTCAGTTCACGACCTAGCTTTGTGACTGACGCACTCAAGCCGCCGGGTAGAAATCGCCGACCTGAATTGGGGTATCTGCGTCAGCTCGACTGTTAACTTATCCAGCAACTCACACCATGATGCTATTTCGACAGCTATTTGATCCAGAGACAAGCACCTACACTTATCTAATTGCCGACTCCGAAGCTAAGCAAGCCGTGTTGGTTGATCCGGTACTTGAGCAGGTTGAGCGAGACATGAAATTGCTTAAAGAATTGGAGTTATCGCTGCACGCTTGCCTTGAAACCCATATCCATGCCGATCACGTCACCGGAACAGGTGAAATTCGTCAGCGAACGGGCTGCATGGGTATTGTGCCAGAACACGCAGAGGCCGCCTGTGCCGATCGCCATATCAAGGATGGAGAGGTGATACAGCTTGGTCAAATTACAATTCAGGCGATCGCAACCCCTGGGCATACCGACAGCCACATGACTTATCTTATCAATGGCGATCGGGTGCTGACCGGCGACTCATTACTCATTCGCGGCTGCGGCCGCACCGATTTCCAAAGCGGCGATGCGGGTATGCTGTACGATTTTATCACCGAACGATTATTTACCTTACCGGATGATACGCTCGTTTATCCAGGGCACGACTATCGCGGGCAAACGGTGTCTACCATTGGCGAAGAAAAGCAATGGAATCCTCGCTTTGCTGGACGCGATCGCACCGGTTTTATTGAGCTAATGGGTAACTTAAATCTACCAGATCCCAAGAAAATTGCAGAAGCCGTACCTGCCAATCAGAAATGTGGCAATGTGATGACTGCCATAGCACGTTAGCCTTTAAAAGTTATTGCAATGAACACCTTGCCTGTTCTGCAAATCCTAGACCACAGACCCAACTTACTTTATTTTACCA
>CAYSIR010000157.1:0-9449 GCA_964431105.1 uncultured Leptolyngbya sp.
GGCAGGGGAGATGGGCATGGAGCAATTGCATTTTTTCTCAGTCAAATTTCATCAACGCAGAGGTTAGAACACTAGATGACACAGCCGCAGCCCTTCCAACAGCCAGATCTTACTCAGTCGCTTGCAGAAAATCTGTTGGGACAAACTCATCTCTGTGTTGAGGTGATCAAAAATATTCAACTAGGGTTAACCATCTGGCATTTGCAAAACCCAGATGATCCGACTTCGTTTGTTTTGGTTGCTAGTAATCCCGTTGCCTCACGCATTACTGGTACTGAACTGTCCAATCAAGCAGGGCGGCGCATTCTCGATTGTTTTCCTAATTTACTGAAATATGACTCTAACGATCTGAATCACTACGCGGCGATCGCCTGTACTGGACGCAGCAGTTACCTTCCCATCGAAGTGTTTTACAGCGATGATCGAATGAGCGGGTTTTATCGCGTTAAAGCATTTCCTCTGCCCCATCGCCAACTCGGGCTGCTGTTTGAAGATATTACCGATCGCAAAGCGGCTGAACAATCCCTGCGAGAAAGTGAGCAGCGCTATGCCACCCTAGCCGAAACGCTGCCGGTTGGCATCTTTCGCTCCGATCGCAGCGGAAATCGGCTTTATGTTAATGATCGCTGGCGAGACATTACCGGTATTTCAGCCGATGCCCCCTCCGAGGCAGAATGGGCAACAGCGCTACATCCCCAGGATCGCGATCGCGTCATCGCAGCCTGGAATCACTGCGTGCAGCAACAAATACCGTTTCAGCAAGAATATCGGTTTCAACGACCCGATCAGACAATTGTTTGGGTGCTGGGGCGGGCCATTCCCCAAACCGATGATGGCGATATGGTCGGCTTTGTGGGAAGTATCACCGACATTAGCGATCGCAAACAAGCTGAAATTGCCCTGCGCGAAAGCGAAGAACGATTCCGGGCAACCTTTGAACAAGCCGCCGTTGGCATCGCCCACATTGCCAATACTGGCCGATGGCTGCGGGTCAACCAAACGCTGTGCAATACCTTGGGCTATTCCCGCGAACAGCTAATGATGCTGTCTTATCAAGACATTACGCCTGCTGAATATCTAGAGCGCGATCGCATCATGCTCCAGCAATTGGTGCATGGCAATATCGATACGGACGTGCTGCAAAAAGAAGTCGTGCGAGCAGATGGGTCGCGCATTTGGGTAGAAATTACAGTGTCGGCGGTGCGCGAAGAACTATCGGATGTGCAGCCATCGATGACTCTGATGTCAACGATCACGGCTAACCAGGAGTCAGCCGATGCGCCCAGTCCGGTAAAATACTTGCTAGCCGTCATCGAAGACATTAGCGAACGCAAACAGGCTGAGCTAGCTTTGCATGAACGCGCTAACGAACTCACCGCTCTGAATGCGGTGCTGTCTCAAACAACAGCGTTGCTCCAGCGCCGTAATGAAGAGTTGGATCAGTTTGCCTATGTCGCATCCCATGACTTGAAAGCGCCGCTGCGAGCGATCGCTAACTTATCAGAATGGATTGAAGATGATTTAGAAGGTAAATTACCCGAAGAAAATCAGCACCAGATGCAGTTGCTACGGGGACGGGTGCATCGCATGGAAGCGCTAATTGATGCATTGTTAGAATATTCACGGGTGGGACGCATCCCAACCGCAGAAGAATCGGTCGATCTCCATGCTCTCTTATCTGAAATTGTGGATTTGCTTGATCCACCCAGCACTATAACGATCGCTCTACCGCCGCCGATACCCGCGCTCATCACTCGTCGCCTCTTGCTGCGGCAAGTGTTTGCCAATTTGATCAGCAATGCCATTAAGCACCACGATCGCCCCGATGGAACCATCACTATATCTGTGCGGGAACTGAATGATGCCTACGAATTTGCGATCGCGGATGATGGCCCCGGCATTGACCCCAAATATCATCAAAAAGTCTTCACCATTTTCCAAACGCTGGAATCCCGCGATAAAACGGAAAGTACAGGAATTGGATTAGCCATCGTCAAAAAAATTATCGACACCGAAGGCGGCAACATCTGGGTTGAATCAGCCTTGGGAGAAGGCAGCACCTTCTACTTCACCTGGCCAAAAGCATCCGCAAGGTAGCCGTGTTCATGTAGGGGTTTGGTTTATGCTTACCATTAAAAGATTCTTATCCCCAAAGGCAGCCTAAAATAATTCCAAATAATTCTAAGAATGGGATCGATCGCAGCCAGCGAAATAGAGATTATCTATAGCAAATGGTAGAGGCGATCGCCCCCAAAACCCCACTCGCGACTGACGCACTGAAGCTGGTTTTACCTGTATGGTGGTAAAAGAAGCAAATAAACCACCTCATGAATATGGCGACTGAATAGGTTAAAATACATTTTCGTCATTCCGCCACAGGTTTCTGTAGCCATCCTATTTGGATTGTGAGAGTGGGTTCGCAGGGCTTCTTCTCACAATGCCCATTTTTATTCACAACCCATTTAGGGTCGCTGTAGGTTGCTTGCAATTGAAATAAGGAGCATCGACCGCTTACGATTTGGACGAACCGTTAGGCTGATAGCCCGAACTAGCGTTCAGAGATGATTCCAACGTTCAAGTTCCCATCGCGCTCTAGACAGATGTTCAGGCTTTGGCAGAAATGGCTGGCTTGTGTTGAAATGGGACGCTCAATCGAGGTTGTGCGGTTGGCTTGCGCCAAGGCTAGTGCAGGATGCGATCGCACTAAATGGCTTTCTGAGAACAGCGCTCTGAGACACTTTCTAACGCAGAGTCTAAAACAGCCTTAATCACTAATCCCTTCTTATGCAATCTATAGCAATCCTAAATGAGTTGTGAAGTGAGAATGGTTGTTGTGAGAAGGATTCCTGCGGAATCCTTCTCACAATCCAAATAGGATTGCTATAGAAACCTATGAAACTGTAAGTTCAAGACTTTTTTAATGATTGCGATGCCCAGCGCTTTAGTAAGCCATGCTTTTGGCGGTTTGGTGTGTCTGTTTGGCTAGATCGGCGACAATTGAGGCTAGACTGTGCTGCACCAGTGTATTGCCTAGCAGCCAGGCGTGCGATCGTAGCGATGTTAGTTATGGTAGGAAAACAGGATGATTCCTTTACAAATGGAACGGCGCGTCATCAACATTTTATTGGTTGAAGACGACGAAATCGATGTAATGAATGTCCGGCGCGCATTCAAGAAAAGCAACATTACCAACCCGCTATACATTGCCAACAATGGCTTAGAAGCGTTAGAAATGCTTCGCGGTAAAGACGGCCAGCCACCTGCTATTCCCAGCGATCGCCGCTTGATTTTGCTGGATTTGAATATGCCGAAAATGGGCGGCATCGAATTCTTACATGAGCTGCGGGATGACCCGAATTTGCAGTTGACGCCTGTGGTGGTGTTAACCACTTCTAACCAGGATCAAGACCGAGTTGAAGCTTATAACCTGAATGTGGCCGGCTACTTGCTCAAGCCCGTCACGTTCACCACATTTGCCGAATTGATGGTGGCCTTAAATAAGTATTGGGCCCTGTGTGAAATGCCCTAGGGCACAAGCGATTGTCTATTAAACCGGCAACAATAGACGTTGCATTTTTGGTGCTGAACCCTTTGTTACCGATAGATGCCTTTTCACAACTTTAATTGCCGGATCAATAACAGATACATTACAACCGATTCAACGGTTCTATTCCTAGTCAATTTTTTAGGCTGCCCTCCAGACAGTAGCTAGCTGACCGTGTCAGTCTCAATATTCATCACATCATGGAAGACATCATCAAAATCTTGGTTGTTGACGACGATGAAGTCGATCGCATGGCGGTACGACGTGCCCTCACAAAAGCAGGCTTTCGTCTAGAGGTTGTAGAAGCCGAAAACTGTGCAGAGGCGATCGCCATTCTAGAGCAGGTCGTATTCGACTGCGCGTTCCTCGACTATCGCCTGCCCGATCAAGATGGACTGTCACTGGTGCAGCAAGTGCGTCAATTGGGAATTCGGGTGCCGTTGGTAGTGCTAACGGGGCAAGGAGATGAAGAAATTGCCGTTGACTTGATGAAAGCAGGGGCAACAGACTATATGGTGAAATCGCGAGTATCTCCCGACATTTTGGCCCGCGTTTATCGCAATGCCATTCGCGTCTATCAAGCAGAACTGGAAGCAGACCTAGCCAATCGACGGCTGCGAGAGAGTAACGAATTGCTGATTCGCAAAAATCAGGAACTTGAAATCCAGCGGCAGCAAATTCAAGTTCAAAATGTCAAACTCGTAGAGGCATCGCGGCTGAAATCGCAGTTTCTATCCACTATGTCCCATGAGTTGCGCACTCCGCTGAATGCCATCATCGGCTTCTCGCAGCTTCTCCTGCGGCCAGGAATCAATATTCTGCCCAAGCAGCGGGATATGGTGCAGCGGATTTATAGCAATGGCCGGCATCTCTTATCATTGCTCAATGAAATTTTGGATTTTTCAAGGGTGGAAGCTGGACGGTTGACCTTTCAGCCCAAAATCATGGATCTTGAACGGGTCGTCAGAGCAACTGTTGAAGAGTTGCGATCGCTAGCCGATGAAAATCATTTAGAGCTTCGTGTTGAGGTTAATTTGACGCGATCGCAAGCCTTGAACGATCCCAAGCGCCTGCGTCAAATTCTGGTGAACCTAATTTCCAACGCCATCAAATTCACGGATCAGGGCAGCGTTTCAGTGTCGGTATCCGACCTGTCCAGCGATACAATCATCATCCAAGTCAAAGATACAGGGATTGGCATCGCCGCTGATGATTTGAACTATATCTTTGAAGCCTTCCGCCAACTGGATCAAACAAGCACTCGTAAACATTCCGGCACTGGCCTCGGACTAGCCATTACTCATTCACTGGTGCGGATGATGAACGGTTCAATTCGAGTGGACAGCACGGTCGGTCAAGGAACCACGTTTATCGTTCAATTGCCACGGCACGTCTCACAGTCGGAGGAACATCTGTCCTCTGCACCAGCTTCATAGGTGGGTTGTCCTAACGACGATCAGGATTTTTGATAAAGCAGGTTTACACCGTCAAACATTTTAAGGGCGGTTCCGCCGCTCCCCAAAAATGTTGACGTCCCAGGTAGGATGGCCGCTGCTGACGACTCACCTGTGCGATCGGTCTGGCGGCTTCAACGGGTAAAGCCATTATTAACGCTCTGAACAAGGAAACGGCGCTCAAGTCTACTGCCGCTGTCTAGCAGGGGATCTTCCCAATGGAGCGGATTGACAGAAGATGCTGCATTAGGCACAGAAACCATTTTGCCAAATGTTAGACCCTACAGGGGGCTGACCTGGCAGGATGCTAGGGATTCCCGGTTCGGGCCACTGTTCTGTGGAAAATAGGGTTAATGTTGGGTAATAAATTAGCTATCGTGGGATTGCACCAACGACGCATACTGGGTTAAGTGAGAAATCGCTCTAGCGCGATCGCAGTTTTACGAAACTGTTGATCAATCCACCCTAATCCGAATAGTAAGCGTCGGTTGTCGTTATTACTGTAAGCGCGTGTCGAAGAGGAAGGTTTATGAGCCGCCGATCTCGCAGAACACCCTGGCTGCACCGTTGGTCTCGGTATATCATCACGGCGATCGCCTGTGTTGGGGCGATTGTTACAGCTTGGTTGACCTATGAAAAATTAACAGGTGGTGCCGCCGCCTGTCCGGCTGGGGGCTGTACCGATGTGCTGTCTAGCCCGTATGCCGATGTGTTTGGGATTCCGCTCACCATTTTTGGCTTTTTGGCTTATGTGAGCATGGGCGTCATGGCGATCGCTCCAACGCTGATTAACCCTGACCTTAACAAAGAACTTCGCCTGAAATTAGAAGAATGGACCTGGCTGCTGCTGTTCTTGGGCGGAACCGCAATGACGGTCTTTAGTGGCTATTTGATGTATATTCTGGCGTTTGAACTGAAGTCTTTTTGTGTGTACTGTTTCAGTTCTGCTACGTTTAGCTTGAGCTTCCTGATCCTCACCGTTTTTGGGCGCGCTTGGCAAGATGCCGGACAGTTGGTCATGAGCGGCATTGTCGTTGGCATGGTTACGATCATCGGAACTCTAGGTGTTTATTCTGGTGTGAATGATCCAGGCCTACCAACCGCAGAAGTAGCAGGTAATGCCGGGCCACCGGTCACTACTCCCTCTGGCCCGGCTGAAATTGCGCTAGCTCGTCATCTCAATGACATTGGTGCGAAAATGTATGGTGCCTATTGGTGTCCCCACTGCCATGATCAAAAGCAACTCTTTGGACAAGAGGCGGCAGCTATTTTTCCATACATTGAATGCGCGGCAGACGGAAAGGATGCTCAACCATCCCTTTGCCAGTCTCGTTCTGACCAGGTAAGGGGTTATCCAACCTGGGAGGTGAACGGTCAGTATTATCCCGGAACGCGATCGCTGCAAGAATTGGCTCAATTGTCTGGCTATGACGGCCCAACGAATTTTATGAATTAACGGGGCGATTGTTGTTTAGTGTGGTGAACCTGTGCTGAACAGGCTGCCCACAGAAAATCCCCAGATTCTGACGAGTCTGGGGATTTTGCTATGGGTCAATGGCGCTAGGCGAGTGCCCCAAGGTTGCGATCGCCCTTCCAAGCGATCGCCAGCCTCAGACCATTCAGAAAATCAGGAAAATTCGGGGCGGGCGATCGCTTCAGGGTAGGGCACAGGCAGGGCTGACTGAGCGATCGCAGGTGCGCTAGGAGAGGCTTGAGCGATCGAACCACGACATCCCGGCGTGCTAGCCAGACGGGTATTACTGGCCCGCCACCCTTCAAGCTGGTGGCGCAAATAAACCAAATGCTCACGGTAACTCGCCGATACATCAGATGCCATCAATGGGCCAATGTGGCTCAGTGCTTCATCCCAATCATTGCGGCACACTGCCCCCTGCAAACTACGATAAAGTTGCTGAGTGCGTATATTTTGCACCGGTCGCTCAAATGTCTGCGTTGTGCCAAACGATTGGCGATTCAATGAATTAGAAGCGATCGCTCCCGCACAGTTTGAGCCATGGCTAAACTCCGCTTGGTAGGCTCGCCAGGTTTCTAGGCGATCGCGAAACTGAACCAGTTGCTCTCGATAGAGCGCCGGTGCATTTGGAGTGCCGATTAAAGGCTGAATGGCTGCCAGTGCGCCATCCCAATCATTGCGGCACACCGACGCTTGTAAATCATTATGCAGTTGGCGCATCTGCAAATCTTGAGATAGATCGACCGCTTGCGCCTCTTGAGTCCATCCGCCAGCCATCACCAACAGGGGTGTGAAGGCAGCGATCGAATGACGAGTATTCAGCATGGCACGTTCCGAAAAAGCTGCGCTCCATTCTTCGCTCGCAGGCTTCTATCATCCGGTCGTTCTAATCAGCGCAATAATCCGTCATATTCTGCCAGTTTTACAGAGCAGCCACTATGCTGAGGCAATAAGCGATCGCATTCCGTCGTAGGGCGCTGTATTCCCCAATTATTTGCGATCGGCAACCCTCAAGCATCCGTCAGCCTAAATCATAGTCAATGCGGAACCCGGGACTTGAACCCGGAAGTCTTTGCAGACACTAGAACCTGAATCTAGCGCGTCTACCAATTCCGCCAGTTCCGCAAACAGGACAGCCACCGAAGCCTAGATTGGTGGCGCTCATCAATAATCGCCTGTCCTGATCCATTCGTCAACCCAGAGAACAGAATAAACCATACCCCTATTCAGTTATCTAAACGAACACCTATTCAGCGATCGCTAATTCAACGCTAAATGGAAAATGTGGTCGTTAGATCTAGACATTTGCTGACTTTTCGGTAGAATCAGAACCGAAAACTTAAGAACCTTACACGATTCCGGAGGGCAGACCCATTACTCTTTCATCTCGCTCATCCAACTCCAACGCCGAGCAAGATCACTCGGTCTTATGCATTCAAGGCGGTGCATCCCTCTCAGGACAAGTGACCATCAGCGGCGCTAAAAACTCAGCGCTTGTCCTGATGGCGGGCGCGTTGCTCTGCGCCCAAGATTGCCGGCTCCGGAACGTTCCCTCACTGCTCGATATTAGCCGCATGGCTGAAATCCTATCGAGCATTGGTGTAAAAATCGAGCGGGATGGGGATGCCCTGCTCATCAACGCCAGCCACATTGCCCAATCAAAAGCACCTTACGAATTGGTTAGCCAACTGCGGGCTAGCTTTTTCATTATTGGGCCAATGTTGGCCCGGCTGGGCATAGCGCGAGTTCCGCTGCCTGGTGGCTGTGCGATCGGGGCGCGTCCGGTTGACCTGCACGTCCGAGGATTGCAGGCTATGGGTGCAACGGTACAAATTGAGAAAGGGGTGGTTCATGCCTATGTATCAGGTGGGCGGAAGCGCTTACAGGGCGCTCGCATCTACCTGGACTGTCCCAGTGTTGGCGCTACCGAAACGATTATGATGGCGGCAACGTTGGCGGATGGAGAGACCATCATTGAAAATGCAGCGCAGGAACCTGAAGTAGTGGATTTGGCTAGTTTCTGCCGCGCAATGGGGGCTAAGATTCGCGGTGCCGGGACGAACACGATTATCATTTCAGGGGTGCATAGCCTGCACACAACTGACTATGCGGTTATTCCCGATCGCATTGAAGCTGGAACTTTCTTGATTGCTGGAGCCATTACCCATTCTGATATT
Source organism: uncultured Leptolyngbya sp. (assembly GCA_964431105.1). GTDB lineage: Bacteria > Cyanobacteriota > Cyanobacteriia > RECH01 > RECH01 > RECH01. Next base: position 8,650 of record CAYSIR010000157.1, read on the forward strand.
GTAGTGGCCCCAGTGGTTCCCGATCATCTGACGGCTGCGATCGCAAAATTGAATGAAGTTGGGGCCCGTATTGTCATGGAGGGCGCGAACCGAGTCCGGGTCATTGGCAGCGATCGCTATCGAGGAACCGACATCAAAACGCTCCCCTACCCTGGGTTTCCGACCGATATGCAGGCTCAGTTCATGTCGCTACTAGCCCTCAGCGATGGCAACAGCATTGTGACAGAAAATATTTTTGAGAATCGCCTGCGTCACGTCGCCGAGCTAAGCCGCATGGGAGCCAACATTCGGGTTGAAGGCAACACGGCCATCATTGCTGGAGTACCAAAGCTATCGGGCGCACCTGTGGTCGCGACCGACCTGCGGGCCTCAGCGGCTCTGGTGCTGGCTGGGCTAGCGGCGGATGGTGTCACCACGCTACAGGGGCTACATCATCTCGATCGCGGCTACGATAATCTAGAACAAAAGCTGCGGCAGCTAGGGGCTGACCTTCAGCGCATTTCCCCCGATGCCGAGCCGGTTTCCCTGTCGCCGCTGCCAGTGACTTAGCGCGTTCATCTACGGCTGCTGACGGTTAGGCGATCGCCAAAACCCTCTTCATGCAATTGTCATACGATGGGCGTTAATCCGTGGGATTATGATTGGGGTGACCGTCACATGACGTAATCCCCAATTAGTGGATCAAAAATCCTGTATTGCGCCCGAAAACCGCTTTCAGGAATTGAGACGATGTAAGGGGTCAGGTCTTTTAATCCTGATGAATAGTTGCCATGACGGCCACTTTGTCAGCTAAACCAAAA
>CAYSIR010000158.1:0-9375 GCA_964431105.1 uncultured Leptolyngbya sp.
TGAGAAGGAGTCCGCAGGACTCCTTCTCACGATTCAATTAGGATTGCTATATGCAACTGGGTAATGGCTAATTCTGATACGCCACATACAGCGCTTCCAAAAACTGTTCGGCCGTCACGCCCTCCGGCACCGTTTCTAGCTGTACCCGTTCTTTCGCGGTTTTGGCTAGGCGGCGGCGTAGAGTTTTACGGGCTTGGGGGTCGAGCATAGAACGGCGAGATAAATAATCGCGGATGGTGGCAAAATCATCGGGCGAGAGGCGCTCGATCGCCATTTTATCCATCAGCATGGTTGCCAAAGTGGTAGACTGCTCAGATGTGATCGGCGGCGTAGGCTTTTCCATAACAGATTCTCGAACAACTAGCGTTCCTGCTGCCCAATCACCAATTCGCTTTTCCTGCTTACCTAGCACTACAAAAAATGCACCGATCAGCAATAGGTCATCAATGGGGCGCAGGAGCGATCGCAATGCCGCCTGACTCAGACCGACCGGCTGTCCATTATCTTGAACCACTCTCAGTTTTGCAATTCGCTTGCCTGGTGTTTGCCCTTGCCAGGCAGTTTCAAATATAATAAAGTACCCAGTGAATATTATAAAAGTAATCAAGAGGGCGATCGCAATCAGCCAGTATGGAACAGTGCTGTAGTCAACACTAGAATCCTCCAGCCATATCAGAATTTCTCCAGCAAACCATGCCCACAGCAGCCAAAAGCTGGCTAACCCCACCCCCAAAATGCTGTAGTCTAGGCTGAGGGCCCAACTGCGGTTGCCGATGCCAGCTAGCGTAAATTCTAGTTCTACACTTTCTGGCGTTACCAATGTGGCATAGTTAAGCCAGTCCTGAGCTGATGCTGATGGGCGATCGCCCAATTGCAGCAGCATTCCTTCTCGACGATTGCAGAGGTCATAGTAGATAACTGACTTGGTTAATTGCCATAGCGGTAGTATGACCGACCCGAATAATAATCCTACTAGATAACTTGCCAGGAAAAGTAAAGGCGTATTAGTCGGACTATTAGGAACAAATACTCTTAGCCCGATGGACAAGAGGCTAGACACCAACTGGCTTAGCACCTGGATCGGTAACGTTGCCAAAATTAGCATAAGGAAGGTTAAAATGAGGCGCTTTGCACTTCGACGAGAAAGTGTCCATCCTCGTTTAATTGAGTGGTCTAGGGTAGAGTTATCTTCAAGGGTATATTCCATGTCGGCTACAGCAAACCGAGCGGACAGCCATAAAAATAAGTAAAATGTTATGATTAAAGCAATCGCGATCGCTGCTACAGTCACTAGCCCCAGCACGGTAAGCTGTTGAGGGTCAGCGTTCAGCGGCTCAAAGTTAAAGTCGGTAACAGAAGCCGCAATTACAGCAACAACAACGAGCAAGATAACAAAAATTGCGATCAATACAATTCCATAAACTATGGATACCAGCAGCGCAATGCCCAAGAAGCCCCACATTCGCCGGTGTAGCCATTGCTTAGACTGGGCGAATGATTCGGGTTCGCCTTGAATAGACTGAAAGCCATGCCGAGAAATCACAGCAGATGTTGATAAGTATCGAGCAAATCCATACAGGCTAACAACGATGCTAGCGCTCACCAGCAGAATAGCTATCCCAGGATTGAGGAAGGGTTCAGCTACGGCGCTGACGACACTAACCGTGATCGCCAACAAGAGCCAGCCGTTGGCCTTGAGCGAGAGCTGGAAATAGTCTCGAAAATGGTGACGATACAACTGAATCGTAATCGACGTAATATCGCCTGCGGTCAGCAGCGGTGACGTGCCAGAGGAGCGATTGGATGCCATAGTGTGCGTACAAAGGGTGCATGGGAAACACTACACCCCACATCCGTACATTCCACAAAGATTCGGACTCCGTTGGGGCAATCCCGCACGGGGGCAATGCGAATGATAGGGGGGCGGTGCAGAACGGTTGTCTTATTCTAGGCGATGGATTCTGCGATCGTCAGTGGAGACGTTGACCACGCCTCAAAAACGGATGAAGCAGATAAGATAGCTATGAATTAACCGCTTTGGAATAGTGATCATCAAAGGACTGCTGATCGAAATGATACACCGTGCGGATAGGATAAGGAATATTGAAATTGGCTTCGTCACAGGCTTTTTTGAGCGCCATCACGACGAGCGATCGCGTTTGACGGACATGAACCACCTGTGGTCGTGTCCAATAGCGCACCACAAAATCAATGGAGCTGTCGCCAAAGCCGACTAAATCTACCTCAATGGGCGGCGTATTCATAACTCCGTCTACTTCGGCTAGTGCCGTCAGCAAAATCTGTCTGGCTCTTGGCAGGGGCGTGTTGTAATCTAACCCAATGGCAAGGTCGGTGCGGCGTGAGGTGCGATCGGTTAAGACCTGAATGGTGCTGGTAAATACAGTAGCGTTGGGAATGACGAGCCGTTCTCCTTGATAGGTACGAATTTCAGTGGAGCGGACGTTGATGGCTTCCACGGTTCCCTCAAATTCGTTCACAATAATTTGGTCATTTAACTGAAAGGGTTCATTGAGCAGCAGCAGCACTCCGGCCAAGAAATTTTTGAAAATATCTTGAAAAGCAAACCCGATCGCCACTGAACCCAGCCCTAGCAGACCAATTAAGTCTCCTAGGCCCAAGTCTGGAAACAGGAAGATACAGGCGAGAAGAATGCCTGTTCCCCAGGTAGTGACAGATACCAACTGTACGAACAGGGACAGTAGCGATGAACTCTTGACAAATTGTTCGAGGCCCCGGCGGGTTAGCTGTTTGATCGGAGTTGCCACATAACGGGTGATTAACAGAATGGCGATCGCTGCTACCAGGGAGGGGATCACTTCCACCCCTTTTCCGACAAGATTGAGTAAACTGTCTTGAATTGTTTGAAGTAACTCTGCCACGCGATGTCTTATATCAACTCAACATTACTCAGTATCCACTGCAATCGCACGAAATCCAATCCACCAAGGGATTAGTCTTAACCTCATAATCCGTCTGCATCCGCTACACTGGCATCTGGGTGGGAAGCATCCCACGTTTGCAAGCTTGCCTCTTTCTGGGCTACACATTACGCAAAAGTTGCCGGATCGCCTCATCACTGCTGCCGCCGTTTTGCAACTATCGAATCAAGGTAGGAATGGGAGTTTCAGTAACTTCTGTGTAAGGGATAGCTTTGTGGGCTAATCTTGTAGAGGTTTCTGCAAAACCCCTCACCACAATCCGTTCAGAATCGGTGATTGGCGCACTCGATCGCTGAAACCGCCTGGATTCGAGAGCGGTGTTTAAAACCCCTACAAGATTAGCTGCGTGAGAGAGGGACAGGGTGAGGGCGGCGAAACGGCGTATTCTCTGGGTGACTGGATCGCCCGATGGTTGCAAATCCGGGTGTTTGCCACGGACTGATGCATCCGTCAACCCATACAGCCATCAACACTGTGACTACTATAAGGAACTCAGCCATGATCGAGTTATATCAATTTGAACTGTCGCACTACTGCGAAAAAATACGGTTGATTCTGGACTACAAAGGGTTGGAGTACAAAAAAATTGAAGTTGTGCCCGGTGTAGGGCAACTGGATTTATTTCGGCTATCGGGACAGCGCCAGGTTCCTGTACTCAAAGACGGCGAGGAGGTCATAGCCGATTCCACTGCGATCGCCAAATACCTTGACAAAAAATATCCTGATAAGCCCATCATTCCGGCTGACCTGAAGCAACGGGGCCTGTGCTTGATGATGGAAGAATGGGCAGATGAATCGATTGGCGTGAATGCTCGCAAGGTCATGCTGAATGCCTTTGGTCAGCATTCTGATTTACGAACGGCGGCTGTGCCGAGTACGGCTCCTGACTTTGTTAAAACTTTGGTGGGGGCAGTGCCCCATGAGGTGTTTGATGTGCTGGGCGTTGGCGTTGGGCTGGGGCCAGACACGGTCAGAGCCGCGCGGGAGGCGATGCAGCATAACCTAGAAGCGTTATCGTTACTGCTGTTGGATAGTCCATACTTGCTGGGCGATACGCCGACCTTAGCGGACTTTGCGGTGGCGGGTTTGTCGATGTATGTTAAGTTTCCGACGGGCAATTATGTCGAACTGCCAGATTCGCTGCGCGGGCGTGGGGTGCCTGGGTTGGCGGATAGTTCAGAGTATCAAGTTTTTTGGGACTGGCGCGATCGCCTTTATGAATCCGTTCGCCATGCCGAGGCAACTCCGTCCTCTGATGGCGCTGGCCCGACCCGTATCAGCATCGATTAGCGTGACGGCTGTGATTCCCCTGTATTTCCGTCCTGCCGATGCGGATTATCTTGAGTCGCAAAGGCTGTGATTCAGCTACGGGCGGCATTCCTAGCCCTATTTTGCCGTCGGGTGAGCTGTATTCGCTACCCATCCCTGAACGGCATCCGTCGGGTATCACCTATGGCGATTTACAGTGGGGAACGTTGGACTGGGGCAGGCATTCGGGCGATCGCTCCGTTGGGGATTTGGTGCAGGATCTCAGCCGCGATCGCCTGACTGCCGCTGACCCAATTCACCTCGACCCAGACTTGGCACGATTGACCGTAGCCCCGCGATCGCCCCACTGGAAACCAGCCGTTGGGCAACTGGGGGCGGCAGCCCGCCACCTCAGCAATTGGGGCGTGACGACTGGGGATCTATTTCTCTTTTTTGGCTGGTTTCGGCCAGTGGCATTCACCCATGGGCGCTATGCCTATGTGCCGCGATCGCCCGATCAGCACATTATTTTTGGCTGGTTGCAGGTGCAGAACTGTTGGCCCATCAGTAATGGCCCCCTGCCCCTGGGCTTAGAACATCATCCCCATGGGATTCTGCGTCAGAGGCGCGGCTTAAATCATCTCTATGTCGCGAGCGATCGCCTGCATTTGCCCCAGCATCCAATGAATCTGCCGGGTGCAGCCTACTGTTTGCGGCGGCACCCCGCCCTTTGTTTAACGGCAGCCGGGCGATCGCGCAGTTGGTGGCACGTACCTGACTGGATGCATCCCCACGGGCGGCGCTCGACCCTGAGCTATCATCATCGCCGCGATCGCTGGGTGCAGACCGAGATGGGATTATTGCTCAAAACGGTAGGGCGCGGGCAGGAGTTTGTGCTGGACTGTGATGACTATCCAGAAGCGATCGCCTGGGTTGCCCATTTGCTGGCGACCGCCTCCCATCGCTGCTGACCCGAACCATTGACTAGGCTTAGCCGCTCTGCCGAACCGTGGCAGCGTTAGAACCTTCCATGCCAGCATCGGGCGATCGGGCACTGGCTGTTGCACCGGGCCGCGATCGCATTAGCAAACCGTCAGAACTGGTTTAAAGGGTTCTGTCGCAAAAACCAGTCAATGGTAGAGCATCCGCTTGTGCCTATCCTCTACCGTCCCGTCGAGTATCTCAACAATCAGATTGAACAAGACCATCGCCAGATCAAACGATTGGTAAAACCGGAGCTGGACTTTGGATCATTCGCCACCGCCGATTGTACGCTAGAAAGATACGAAACCACGGCAATAATCCGTAAAGGACAGGTTCAGGGTGCCAATCGCGGTGATGTGATGGAACAGATATCCTTTATCCATAAAATCTTTGAAATCGCCGCTTAAATCTCAGATAAGGAATCGGGATTCCATTTCTGTTCGCATTTTTTGCGACAGAACCTTTATTCTTGGCTGTTGCAAAGTCCAATAAACTTTAACACCTGCCGCACCAGTTCAGGTTTTGTGACGGCTAGAATCGTGGAGCCGCTTTCGAGTAGCGTGCTGCCGTTGGGGATCACTAAGTCTTCATGGGGATGGGCTTGATACCCAATAATCAGGGTACCTGCTGGAAATCGAGGATCTTTAGCAATTTCAGCTAGACTCCGCCCAACAATGTAGCAGCTCTGGGGAATGCTGAGCTTCAGTACCTCGATCTGCCCTTGCTCGAAATGCATCATGGCATCCACTTGCGGATATTCGATCGCATTGACGACTCGGTTAATCGCTAACTCAGTCGTGCTGATAATGTGGGTCGCTCCGGCAAGTTGGTAAGGTTCTGTAAAGTCGCGATCGCGCATTCTTACTACAATTTGCGGTACTTTGTAATGTCGAGAAAGGGTGACCAACGCTAGGTTGAGTGCATCTTCCCGCAGCGTGCCGATGACAATCTGAGCTTTACGAATACCGGCTTCAAGCAACGTGGTTGTGTTGACGGCGCTCCCCTCAAACGCCATCACCCCAATTTTTTCACGTACATACTGGCACGCCAAAGCATCGGTATCGACGATAGCGACTGTGTGCTCCATTTGCAGCAATGTTTTGGCTAGCTCTAATCCCATCATGCCAGCCCCACCAATCAAAACATACATCGTGTCATTCTCCTCGTGCTTTAGGCGTTCTGGATGATCATCGTTAGAGCGCGGCATGGCGATCGCCATTTTGCTTGGCAATGGTGGAGGAACTGTTCCGCCGCCCCTCAAACATTCCTTAAACGATAGTCCTCTATTGGTCAGGATTTTGGGGGGCGTTGCCCATACCAGCCAAAATTCTTAATGAATACCAATACCCCTTAAACTATCTGCTGAGCGCCATACTTGCCAACTAGAGGATTTGCAGAACATTAGGGTGTAGCCTCTGGTGTGGCTCAATAAAATCAGGGGTCTACCGTTGGGGGGTAGTCGCTGCGATGCAAATGGTCTGTATGATAGCAAAATAGGACATATCAGAGACGCGCCGATTCACCTGGCGGTTAGTCCTGTATTGCAGTCACCTGTCAGCTCGTGTTTCTGTAAAGTTGTTCTGCTATTGTTTTTTGGGCACATCGTTGATTATGGAACTGCTGACAAATCCTTTCTATGAGACTGCTTTTATATTATCTGTATCCGCCGTGGTAGGAGCGATCGGGATGCGCCTGCGGCAGCCATTAATTGTTGCGTTTATTGCGGTTGGCATTTTGGTAGGCCCTTCAGTTTTTGGATGGATTACGCCTAGTGATGAAATGGAGCTATTTGCTCATCTGGGGATCGCCCTGCTGTTGTTTGTCGTTGGTCTAAAGCTTGATCTACATCTTATTCAAAATATGGGGCCGGTGGCTCTGGCAACGGGACTAGGGCAGGTAGCGTTTACGTCCATTGTGGGCTTTTTGCTGGCGCTCTTGCTGGAATTTCCACCCCTGACAGCCGTTTATATCGCCGTTGCGCTTACCTTTTCTAGCACTATTATTATTGTCAAACTGCTCTCCGATAAGCGGGAAATTGATTCGCTGCATGGACGCATCGCCCTAGGCTTTCTGATTGTGCAGGATTTGGTAGTCGTGCTGGTTATGATTGGTCTGTCGGCTCTAGATGGTGAGTCTGTGTCTTTTGGCATGACGATGCTGCAACTGTTTTTGAAAGGAGGGCTACTGCTGCTGGTGCTTGGCGGCATGATGACTTTTGTGCTGCCCAAGCTTCTGCATTATCTAGCGCGATCGCAGGAGTTATTGCTAGTATTTGCGATCGCCTGGGCTGTGTCGTTGGCGGCTCTGGGTGAAATTTTAGGATTCAGTAGCGAAGTAGGGGCGTTTTTAGCGGGTATATCCCTAGCCTCTACCCGCTACCGAGAAGCGATCGGCGCTCGATTGGTAAGCATTCGCGACTTTTTGCTACTGTTCTTTTTTGTAAACCTAGGGTCTCAGCTTGACTTGAGCCTCCTTGGCGCGCAGCTTATCCCAGCCTTGGTGCTGTCATTATTTGTGCTGATTGGCAACCCCACAATCGTAATGGTGATTATGGGGTATATGGGCTACCGCAAACGTACTAGCTTACTTGCTGGGTTGACCGTTGCCCAAATCAGCGAATTCTCCCTGATTCTCGCCTCCCTGGGTTTAAGTTTGGGACACATTGATGAAGATACGGTAGGACTCATTACCCTGGTAGGTCTTATTACTATTGGTCTGTCTACCTACCTTATTTTATATTCCCATCTTCTCTATGAAAGATTATCTCCTGCCCTGAGCCTTTTCGAGCGTGCTATTCCTCACCGAGAAGAAGCCGGTGATGTTGACGCAGCGGCGGCAGGAGCTGATGTCATTGTCTACGGACTAGGACGCTATGGCGGTTGGTTGGTTAACAGTCTGGCAAGTAAAGGTTTAGAGGTTCACGGCGTTGACTTTGATCCTGAAAATGTTCGACGCTGGCGGCATCAGGGTTTTTCTGTCCACTATGGTGATGCGGAAGATCCTGAGTATCCAGGACACTTAACCTTGCGTACTGTAAAGTGGGTTGTCAGCAGTATTCCAGGGCTTGATGTTAACCTTACTCTGCTACATGCACTGCGGCATCATGGCTACCAGGGTAAGCTTGCTGTCACTGTACATCAAGATCATGAAGACGAAACGCTGCAAACCGCTGACATTGATCTAATTCTGCGCCCGTTTGTCGATGCGGCTGAGCAGGCTGCCGATGAGTTATTGAAGGAGCTTAATTTAGGGCGAGAAAGATAAAGGGTGGTGGTATTCATGTAAAGATTTTCGGTGGTGTGAGCAACGCTGACCACCGAAAATCCTTACCAATAGAGGACGACCAAACAAAGATAGAAGGCATTAGAAAAATGGCGACACCCTAGCAAATAGAGACGCACCTGCGACATGCATAATTTACTATCGGCGTACTATTGGCACAAATAGCAACCTGTCTTAAATCGTGAAACAAGTTCCTGCAGACCATGTTTCACAACGCCTGTATTTGCAAGTCATCCAATATTGCCGGATTTTGTAGTTCGACTATCTCGAACAGTATTACCCCCTTGACTCTATACCTAACTATAGGGCTTAACATCAGACTATCAGTAGATTGCCATTAATAAACATTGGGCAGGGTGCTGTAAGTAGCTGATGCCTGGCGCTCATTTTATCGGAGAATGGAGACTGCTGATGCATGAAGCTACAAGCCGAATTTATTACTCTTTTGGAGAATTGACCATGACTCAACTCACCGTCGAGATTTTGGGTACGGGCTGCAAGAAGTGCCAACAACTTGAAGCCAATGCTAAAGAAGCGATCGCTACTCTCAACTTGGAAGCGACCGTACTTCATGTGACTGACCCTATGAAAATAGCCGAACGCGGGGCCATGAAAACCCCAGCCCTAGTTGTAAATGGACAATTGGTTAGCCAAGGTAAGGTTGTAACCCCAGATCAGATCCAGCCATTGCTGGGTGCGGAATAAGCGCAGGTGGCTGTAGGGTCATACATTACTCAAACGTCGCTAAACACCTCATCACTGCTGCTGCCGTCCTTCAACTATCGATAGCAATTTTATTTGGATTTCGAGAAGGGCCCCGCAGAACTCCTTCTCAAAACGCTTATTCCTATTTACAGCCTATTATAGGATTGCGATGGTTTTGGGATAGTCCTCAATTGGC
>CAYSIR010000159.1:0-6876 GCA_964431105.1 uncultured Leptolyngbya sp.
CGAGAACGTCGAACCATCCTCGCTGGGCTTGTGCGCGTCCCATTGCTATGGTCATTTAATATCCTCGTTAATATTGCGTCAAAACCCGGTCACTCAGCGATCGCCACCCTAGTGTGTTCCGAATAAGTGGTGACGCTCACGTTAGCGGCGTCACTCAACTCTTAAAATTCATGAGTCCAAATTAGAGTCGGCAAGTGCTGAGGTACGTCTAAGGGCAGAACTTAACGTCTCTATATAATAGGGAAATCTCACATTTTTTACAATCCGACATGTAAAGCTCAGTTAGAAGATGTGCGGCGATCGCACCCAAATGACGAGGGATTTTTCACCTAGTGTCGAGTTGAAAACGCTAAAAAACGGAGATCTCAACCGCTCTATGACCGCCCAAACCAATCGGTTATTCTCCAATAAAGCTCAGCTATTGGTGAAAACGCGATCGCAATCTGCTCACGAAAACCACGCTGTCCTTTAAGCTAGTAGGGGATTTGTTAAACGCTGTCTCTTAATTTTGCGATTTAGTTGCTTTTGGTGCGATCGCCCAACTGCACGCCCATGAACCATCTGTCAATACTGATTTTTTAGCATTGATAGAACCCAATGTTGATCTACTTAATATTCTTATCGTTGAATGTTGGTTTGCGTTATCAGCCTGTTTCATCCAATCAAATAGCACGCGATGAAACCAGATGGAGTGCATATCAACCGAGTTGACCGACAAAACAGATTAACCTCTAACCACTGAAAGCGTCAGGAGCGATACTCTACATCGTCTAAAATTTTCTAAGGGAGCGGTTTCTGCCCTCAATGTAGAGTTTGGTGTGGGTCAATTAGGAGTCCCAACTCAATTGGCAGATTCGTACCTGATCCCCGGTCGCCGCCCTATTCTTAGCGAGACCGGAAGGCATCGATCAGAACTCAGCAAGGGTTCTGGGTTTACCGCCGCTCCACAAGAGATTTGTACTCGATGGGCTAATGGACTGAGCCATAGGGCGATCGCGCTGCCCTCTCGACCCTGCTCTCCATGTCCAGCAGTTTTTTATTTGGATTTCACTTGGATTTTTTTAGGACGAGGATATGACTGTACCAACTGCACCACAGCAAAAAAGCGATCGCATCTTGTGCCAACCTGTATTGGGTTCCCGTCGTTTGAGCAATTACTGGTGGGCTTCTGTGGTCTCGATTGGTGGCATTGGCTTTTTTCTCGCTAGTCTATCGAGTTACTTCAAGGTCAATCTATTGCTATTTTCCGACGCAACCGGTTTGGTTTTCATTCCCCAAGGCATTGCGATGGGATTTTATGGGGTGTCGGCGATCCTGCTGGCAACGTACCTATGGCTCGTGATTAGCTGGGATGTTGGCGGTGGCTACAACGAGTTCAACCGAGAAACGGGTAAAGTGACCATCTTCCGCAATGGGTTCCCTGGCAAAAATCGCAAGATTGAAGTGGTGTATGACTTGGATCAGGTGCAATCGATTCGAGTTGATATTCGTGAAGGATTGAACCCCAAACGAGCCATTTATCTATGCGTGAAAGGCAAAGCTGAAACGCCCTTAACTCGCGTTGGACAACCACTTCCCCTCAGTGAACTGGAAAACCAGGGTGCGGAGTTAGCCCGGTTTTTGAATGTTCCCCTTGAAGGACTGTAGGGAATGGCGGCGCTGTACCTCACGCCTTTTCTCCTTGCCCATTTCTCAACCTGCCTGATGGTTAATTGCCCTAGTTGACGAGAATTGGGTGGTATTCATGTAAGGATTTTGGGTGGTGTGTTGCCCACACCACTTTTGCGATCATGCTGGCTTTAGCGAGGTTTGGGTGATGGCTAGTGAGCGACTTACGCGCCTCAGATAGAGGGATCGGTCAATTGGGGAACGTATCGATTAAGGTGGATTGGCAGGTGGAGCCGTTGGATGGGGTGATGGGCGCTGTCTGGTTGCGATCGCCTGACCAGGCGGGATCATGAAATCTGCACTTAAAATCCGCACTGTAAAATCTGCACCATAAAACCGGTGTGTTGAACCCTGCGCTGTGAAACTTGCAAAATCTGCATTGTGAAATCGAGAGTAAGCCAATGATTCGTCAGTTGATTCGTCAGTATTTTCTATCGGTTGTGATTGTCTGTGCATTGTTTATCGTCGGTTGCGCCTCTCCGGATGCTCCCAGTTCAACCAATTCGCCAGATCTAAATGCTGAAACGGCTCCAGCGGCTGAGAGTGCCTCAGAATCCACACCTGAAGTGCAGGCTGAGGACGATTCAGACAATGTGGCACAAGCGCCGACTGATGATGCGTATACTGACCTGCCGCGATTGCAAGGAGAGGCAACGGTTGCACTGCAAGTGAATGATGCAACCATTGTGATTCAGGTTGATGGCAACACTGCCCCGATTACGGCAGGCAACTTTGTGGACTTGGTTCAGCGAGATGTCTACAACGGTACGGTGTTCCATCGGGTTGTCCGGCAACCCCAACCGTTTGTGGTGCAAGGGGGCGACCCCCAGAGTAGCAATCCAAACGCGGACCCGGCTCTGTTTGGCACGGGCAGTTTCAACGATCCGCAAACTGGTCAGCCCCGATACATTCCGCTCGAAATTCAGCCTGCTGATGCAGACCGCCCGATATATGGTCAGACCTTCTCATCGGCCAGGATTTCCACATCTCCAATGCTGTCGCATCGCCGGGGTGCTGTTGCCATGGCGCGCTCGGCTCAGCCCAATTCTGCCTCGGCTCAGTTTTACTTTGCTCTGTCCGACCTTGATTTCTTGGATGGTGATTATGCCGTGTTTGGCTATGTCACTGATGGCATGGATGCGGTTGATCAAATTCAGCAGGGCGATCGCATTGATTCGGCAGCCGTGGTTTCAGGTGCGGAAAACCTAGTTACGCCCTAGGTTGCCCAAGAGCCAATCGGCTGCTTAATCGGTGCATCTACAGTGTTGGTTTGGCGAGTCGTAAATGCCGTATTGTTGAACCAGTAGCGGCGTCATCATAATGCAGATGAGAACCGTTCGGGCTGTTTGACTGTGATGCGATCGCGCGGCGCAGCCGATGAACCAACCAGAAAGGAGAAGATAGCGTGGGTGATCCTCAACAATTGTTGCTTGTCGATGATGAACCAAGCTTGCGTGAAGCCGTTCAAGCCTATCTAGAAGACAGCGGCTTTACTGTTCATGTGGCCAGTAATGCGGCTGAGGCTTGGGATAAACTGCAAACGTTGTCACCCGATTTGATTATCTCCGACATCATGATGCCGCAGGTTGATGGCTATCAGTTTTTGAAGCAACTACGGGAGGATGCACGGTTTCAGGGATTGCCAGTTGTGTTTTTGACAGCACGCGGGATGACGAGCGATCGCATCCAGGGCTACCAGGCCGGTTGTGATGCCTATTTGCCCAAACCCTTTGACCCAGATGAGCTAGTTGCAATTGTGGAAAATTTGCTGACGCGGCGATCGACGGCTCCGGCTAGCGACAGTGAAACACCTGACATTACCGACATGGCCCGCCAGATTGCAGAAATTAAAGCTCTGCTAACTCAGCGAGGCGCTGTTCCTCAAACCCCCGCACCGATCAAGATTGACTTTACGCCACGGGAACAAAGCGTATTAGAGCTAGTGGCTGAAGGTTTGATGAACAAGGAAATTGCGCGACGGCTTGACACCAGCGTGCGGAATGTTGAAAAGTACGTCAGCCGTTTATTTGTTAAGACTGGAACCAATAGCCGCACTGAGCTAGTCCGCTATGCCCTTGAACATGGACTTGCTAAATAAAATCCATTGTTCAAGGGGGTCAAACGTGAGCTGCGCTTCAGTTTAATGCACTTCAGTCTATAGTGAAAGTCAGCCGCAGGCGGACTGGCTTAGAGCCGTTGCAGTAGGCTAAATCCGTGGCTATCTGTACCGCCAGTTCTTAGCAATCCGAACTGTTGCGCCAATTGCAGCACCCGCTCCGTCTGGCGAGGACTGGGTTTCCAGGGAGAAGGATTATTGTAGGCGTAATACACCTCAACGCCATCGATTCCGAGCTGCACGGCGGCAGCAATCAAATCTTCGGGCGATCGCCGATAGCGAACAGGATGCGCCAAAACGGTTATTCCGCCAGCGTTGTGGATAGCGTCGATGACCTGCGCGGCCTGGCAGTCCACCCCTGTCGGTGCATCACCGGTGACATAAGGCGCAAGGGTCGGATGGTTGGGGTCGAAGGCGTAGCACAAGATATGCACGTCATCATCAAGGAGTTGGCTGGTAATTTCTAGCCCAGACCACAATTGCGGCGGCTGGGGGCGATCGCAGAGGAACTCGTGGGCAGCTCGATAGCCATCAATGGAGTGGTGATCTGTAATTGCAAATCCTTTCAAGCCAACGTCAATCGCCTGCTGCGCTAGACCCAGCGGGGTCATGCGACCATCGGAAAAAGTGGTGTGTAGGTGAAAGTTATAGGACAGGGGGCAACTTGTCTCATCCATGTGAGCAAGTACCTGAGCAAGCGCCTCGGCACTGTGAGTGGCGGGGTAATGGAAGTTGCGGACAAGATTGGCTGCCATAATCATCACGCCTGTAAGTACAAATAGAGCCAAGATGCGATCGCTCTATCCAGTGAGCGTAGCCAGAGAAGGGGCGGGCATGCAAACGCCTACCTTCTTGTAGGGCTGTTCAATGGACAGGATGCGATTCAATGTTGCAATGATGTTACATTCGATTCCACTATAGCCGACTCCGGTTCGCGGATGTAGCATACCTTGTAGTATTGCCATGGGTAGGGTTGCTTAAGCGGATGCCATGGCGCTCAGTAGTTATCTATCAGGCGTTATTCATCAAGTGGGACGATTAATCCGTCCTACAAAAATCCCCAAGCTTGTGGCTTGGCGCTATCCCTCACTGCTACGGCAGCAACCGATCGCAAAGATTTAGCCACCACCGACGCACCCTGTGCCAGAGCGATCGCTGCTGTTGCCAGACCAAACGAATCAATGAGCCAAGCGGAGTCGTTGGTGGAAGGGTGATCGGCAAGGGTTGACGATGGTGCATGGCGATCGCAACAGCCTGGAGATCATTGGCATGATGCCCCAGGAGATGAGCGCCAATGACCTGCCCATTGGGACGAGTTAGCAATTTGGTAAAACAGGTTGTATTCCCAACTAGGCGATCGCGCTGACCAGGGTGCGCAGATGTCCAGACGCGGACGGCTGCCCCAAGCGTCTGCTGCGCTTGTGCCTCAGTTTCCCCAATTCGCGCCAAAGGCGGCGATGTCTGGACTGGAATGACGGGCAGCCCCGCCCCCCGATCGCCCAAGCCCAATTGCTGTGAGAGCCAGCCATCGGCGTTGGCGTAGGCAATGGGGGAATCGGTCGAGCCGTTGATGGCAAATACGGTGGGATGAGGGGTCTGGCTGCCAAACGACACGTCAATGCCAGCAAACGTCCAGGAAATTCCTAATGCAGCAAGATTGAGCGATCGCACCCTCGGCTGTTCTTCTAGTACCACCAGGCGATCGCTGGAAATTGTTTGCCCAGCACATTTTACCTGAATTGGGCGAGTGGATGCCCCAGGGCAAATCTCATCGACGACCGCCGTCAACACCTGAACACCCTCCGCTTCCAAGTGAGCCACCAGCAGGTTGACCAATTCGGCATCCTGATCGGGTAACAGTCCTCCCGGTGCAATCACTGTGACTGATTGATGACACCAATGAAGCGCCTGCGCCAGTTCTACAGCGATCGCTCCTGTTCCGATGAGAACCCAGTGCCACGGTGAATCGGCATCAAATTTTGGCGGAGTAGCCCATAGCGATCGTCGCGTGTCGTAAGGCACGGTCTCAATGCCGGACAAGGGCGGGCAATAGGGTTCGGTTCCGGTTGCAATCACATACCGACGCGATCGCAGCGTTCGTCCACCGGCCACAACCGCAACCTGGGGACGGCGGCGAAACTCCGCCGGAGCTTCCACCACATCAATTCCTTGAACGGCCAGCCCTGAGAGCGATCGCTCCTGCTCATCACTCAGAGCATCATGCTTGCCCCAATCCCAAATGACCGATGCAGATCGCACGGTTACCAACTCACCCAACTGCGCCGCCTGCTGCATTCGATGAGCCGCCTCTCGCAACCCCTGATGACACCAGTTAGACTGCCGCTCAGCGCGATCGCCCTCCCCGTCATCAATGACCAATGCGACCCGCGCCCCAGTGTGTGCCGACTGCTGCGCCACATAGCGAGCGACATTGCTGCCGCCAATCACCACCACATCGTAATCTGCGGTCATACTCGGTTCCTATTTCAGTCTAGATCCTGTACTGTGCCAAGCGATCGCCAGAGCGCAGCGAGTCGGAGTCATCCACCGGAACCGATGCGCTATCCCAGCTATCCACTCTTCACCATAAAGGACAAACGACCGCAAACACAGGGAGTATCCCACGTTTGTCGGCCTATTTTCCTCATCCTCCAGATTTTCTGCCAGAATAGATAACACAGTCCTAAATCTTGATAATTACTTATTCGCGCAATCCATCTGTTAGCCCAATCTTTTGTCTCCTGGCACTAAAAATACAGATGATGCGATCGCTTGTCTTGTTCAGGGGGAAATGCGTTTCTTCGTATCCGTCTGATTGCAAAATAAGTGAGATAAGAACAGCTAATTGCTGTAGGATGGGAAGCCAATTCCTGAAGGCGATCGCACTAGGAATTGCTCATAGGCTATCGCCCTCTAAGCATTCTGCTCTTGAGTGATACAAGCTGCTTAATCTCGTGAGTAATATCTTCTTGGCGCTCATTTAAAACAGTGTACTCAGTGGACTTATTCTGAATAAGTGACATCACCAACTCGGTTATAGCCTCTGGATCGGTTGAGTCAAGAAGAATCGGTTTCATGCTGCTATTCACTGC
>CAYSIR010000159.1:6976-9330 GCA_964431105.1 uncultured Leptolyngbya sp.
ACTGCTACTGCACCATACTAAATCCTAGATAGAAAATCCTGTTGTACCAGTTTTTACCGATAATTGATTGTAAAGCCTAAGCTAAAGAAACGATGGTGAACCATGCCATTCATCGAAATACATCACTCGGCTAGCAGCATTCGGATTAACCAGATAGGTTGTTGGCATTGATGGTGTGAGGAAGTGCCCGATGCTCTGGATCGATTGAATCTAAAAGACAGGCGATCGCCCCCATCACCAATTCATCACGCTAGCTAAAAATCATCCAATACCGACGGGTCTACATTTGTATTATCGATCACATCTTTCACTGACAGCGATTGGGTAGGTGTCGCAGGTGTGGCTGTGTGATTGGACGCGGCTGGTGCAGGCCTTGGTGGGGCAGTTGGTGGTTCAGCCGCAGCAGTGGGTATAGCTGCATGATCAAGCGACTCGCCCTCGCCCAAAAAGTGCTTCCGCATCTGGAAAATGCGAAACTCCATTTCTTCGATCGCCCCTTGTGCGAGCGATCGCAATTCTTCCTCGGAGAGTTCGCCTTCATAGACCCACGGCATATAATACGCTTTGGTTGCGCGAATGATGGCATCTCGATAGTTGAGCAATTTGTGATCCTTCAGATAGCTCAACAGCCGCCCTTCTACAGTGTGGGCTTCTGCTTCAAAGCGAATCGAAATTCGTTTCCGTGCCACAGTGGCTAACCTCCTGCTTTGGACGATTTTTGGAACTTCAGAGCCATCCACTTCGCGCCGCCGTAGCAGTCGCTAAACCGAATTTGATCAATCTCTGCCGGAAGGTTCAGCGCTCCGGAGACTTCTTGGCGTAGATTATCGAGCCAATTGATCGTACAAAATGCAGACCGATCTTCAAAGTATTCTTCCAGTTCAGTTTGCAGCATGAAGGCAACGCCGCCGCTGATCAATACTTCGTAGTGAGGTACGTCTACCGCTGCAAACCATTCATCTAGTCGATGTTTCACCAAATCCCAATAATAAACTTTGGCTTGCTCAAAGCGATCGCTCAGTCGATAAACCTGACTGGGACGGGAGGGAAACGTGACGCTGCCCATCCCTTTGATCAACGCTTCATACAAAAATGGATCATCGGAATTGCAGGGTAAATCTTGAGAGACCGCGACCAACACCTGTTGGAAGCCCAAGCGCTCGGTGCTGCTGGGTTCGCCCCGTGGGGGCTTGCCTTCCCGGAAAAAGAGGAAACTCAGATCCCGATGCCCAAACATTAACACCGCAAAGGTTTGGTTATTTAGCCCGCTGTGTTGCGCCATTTCGACTTTTCGCCACTGCACCAGCCCGGCCGCTTCGGGCAGCACTTTCACCTGTTCCATATCCAAATCAATCTCGCGGCCGCGATAGGTGAAGGATTTTTGGGCAAGGAGTCGATTGGTCAGCGGTTTATAGTCGGTTAGGTATTCGTTGAAGGGCAGCGCTACGCCGACATCCAGCGGGATGCGATCGAGGTCATAGCGGTGGGCCATTTCGCCAATAACGCCTAGCACCTTCAGGTGTGCGAGGGCACTTTTGGGGAGGTTGCTGGTGGCTTTATTGGGCTTGCCCTGCGCATCAACCCCCAATGCATAGACTGGATCATCGGGGCCAAGCTGAATATAGCTGACCGATTCAAGTCCAGTGCCCAGTTGTTCGCCTTGGGCCTCAATAATCGTCAGTTCAGAGGGGGGCATATCGGCAACCAGCGGCGAGCATTTGAACGCAAACAGAGTGACACCGTCGCTCAGGACGGCTTTGGTACTCGAACTACCGAGATCCACGAAACATTGGTACTGCGCCATTGGTGATCAGGAGAGCGCGACAAGGTGCAAACTACATGGCTAATCATAGAGTGCTTTTAGGCAAATTGTTCGCCATGGGAGGATAGGAGGAATGTGTTGACGGAATTGGATAGGATGAACGGCTCGGTGATTAGAAATTGAGGCTCAGAAGTTAAGGCTCAGAAGGCAGGGCATTGGGGGTGGGTCAAGGGAATGGATGAGACTGGAGCCGATCGCAGGGGCATTGGCAGGCGTGGGACACTGGCATGGAAACTGGCGTAGAAAGATTCAAGCGATCGCTAGCGATTGCTTTTGTCGTCGCTAAATTGTTGGCAGGCATTTAATAGTTCTGCCTGTTGCGGTTGCGCGTTGATACTGTGTTGAACATAAAGGAGCGATCGCTGAGCAATTGGCTCAATACAGTTAGCATTGCACTAAATTGTAATTAGTTCAAATTTACTAATCAACCTACGTCTGGTGGGTCGTGCGGCGCTACCAGCCCCGATCGTCTGGTGGGCGATCGCGATCGCGCCACACTAGCACCAGAAAAACAATAACGGTAATGCCAACC
>CAYSIR010000160.1:0-9304 GCA_964431105.1 uncultured Leptolyngbya sp.
GGACTAAGGGGGGCAATGCAGCCGTTTGTCGGAAGCACTGGAGATGGGTGTATTTTTAGTAGCCCAATATTGGAGAAGCTTGTCCTGGGCTTGTCGAAGGGGGGGTGGGGGATGAGGGCAATACAGGGATTTGCAAACGTGACATGCTCCCTAGGAATCTTTTGTGGCGCAGGCAGGGCAACCACCCTAAAACATCCTTGCCCCTAAATCCTTGCCCCTAACAAACAACTGACAGTTGAAGAACAGCGGTGATGAGGCACAACCCTTCACAATCATTGCGGAATGTAGGGCCGTGACCGGTCTCTCTCGACTCTAATGCCCTCAAGAATCGGGACATCTACTTTCTACACGCACTAACCTATCGCAAAAAAGCGGCGTAATACGGCGTTTAGTGTCAGCCCATTTTTCTCAGGTTGAATGGATATGCATGGTGGAACATCTGCACAATTTTCTCAGATTGAATGGATATGCATGGTGGAACATCTGCACAATAAAGCGCCACCCACAACTACGCTGCGGCTGGCGCTCTATCAAAATAACTTATGGATTCTATGATTAAGGTCTTTATCTGGGCTGACCTCATTTGAACGATGCATTTGAGCTACATAAAGAACGCCAGAGGTCTGCGATTACCCAGTAATACATAATATTTTTTTATATTTACGTCTATGTCGCTTCGTTATCACTTGTAATGGTTGGTTGAGCAGTCAAGGTCGCACCGAAGAGTTGTGATAGCCAGATTTCAACGGCTCGAACCGGGTAAAATCGGCGGGTTTGGGTCGGAGATACCATTGGCTCGACCAAAATTGTGAACAGTCCGAGTCGATTCCCGGCAATCATATCCGTAAATAGGCGATCGCCCACCATGCCAACTTGATGCACCGGTAAATCCATCGCCGTGACAGCCTGCCGAAGCTTGCGGCGAGACGGCTTACGTGCGCCCAAAATGTAAGGCAAATCGAGGGTTCGAGCAATGCGACCAATGCGCGCTTCACTGAGATTGTTGCTGACTAGCCACAGCGATGTCACCGGTCGGAGGCTATCGATCCATGCATAAATTTCGAGAGGAACATCCGCTTCGTAAATGGGTACGAGCGTTTCATCCACATCTAGCACTAGACCCTTTAATTGATGATGCGCCACAATGTCTGGCGTAAGTCCTAGCACAGACTGCCCCAGCACTAAGCTAGGCTGCAAAAAATGACCCCAAGCGGGCTTACCCCAAAACAGCATAAACGTGGGTGAACTCAACATTACAGGAAACCAGTCAGCGGAAGTCTTTCAAAAACCGCTAGATACTCGCGATCGCCGCTTGATTCAAACCAACCCAATGAGCGCCAGCAGCCTGCCGATCTTAATCAACCCTCTCTTCGTTAATCCACTGATTCACCTCCAACCTCAGCCGGCGTTGCGGCTGGCGAGGCAGCGGCTTCGGCATCTATGCCATCTCGAATACGACTTTGGGCGGCTTCATGCTCTGCCAACGTGCGGCTGAAAACATGAGTGCCATCGTATCGAGCAACAAAATAAAGGTACTCCGTATCGCCAGGGTTCAGCGATGCTTCTAGGCTAGCTAAGCCGGGGCTGGCGATCGGGCCGGGGGGTAAACCTGGATTGAGGTAGGTGTTATAAGGTGACGGGGTGCGAACTTCCCGCAGAGTGAGAGGACGCTCAGGGGTTTGCTGAATTCCAAAGGCATATTCAACCGTTGGGTCAGCGCCGAGAGGCATCTCTTGCCGCAGCCGTTTAGCAAAAACGCTGGCAATTAGCGGCCGTTCTTGACCAGTGACGGCCTCTCTTTCCACAATACTGGATAGCGTCACCCATTCGAGGAGGCTATAAGGGGTTGCGTTGGTAGAACGATACATCGGTAGAGCCATCTGCTCAAAGCGATCGAGCATTTGCTGCACCACTTGCTGAGGCGTTACAGGTTCGTCCAGTTGGTAGGTATCGGGATACAAGAATCCTTCAAGCTGGGTGATGCCGTCGGGTAACCAGGGATAGTCTTGTCTTGGAATTTGCTGGGTAGCCTGGACAAAGGCTTCGGCGCTAAATAGCTGCTCAGCCTCGAAGTAGTCGGCCATTTGCTGAATTGTCCAGCCTTCCGGGATGGTCAATTGCCGAGAGACCGTCTCTCCGTTCCAAATGCGGTTGGCGATCGCGGTCATTGGCTCTGTTGGCGATAGCTCATAGGTTCCAGCCAGAAATTCTCCCGAACGGTTTTGCACGATTTGCAACCGCGTCCACAGGTTCCAGGCTATGGCTGAACGGATAAGCTGCACAGCTCGCAGATCTTGCCCAATTTGTTGAGCCGATGTTCCCGATGGAATTTCGATTTGAATGGTCGCATTCTCAAGGGTGTCGGCTGCCAATTCCGATGGAGGCTGCACTGGCGCGATCGCCCAACTCCACCAGCGCCATCCCTGCCATCCGCAAACCCCCAGTGTGACGGGAAAAATGACCAAGTAAAATAATGTGCGGGTGATTCGCTGTATAGCCGTCATGCCAAACCTATATGTGACGTTATGTAACGTTCCATCCCGATCGCCAACTGCACCCGCGCTCACTCAGATAGCGCTATCAATCTACATCTTCAAAGAGTAGGTCTTCTAGCTGAGATTGAACCGTTTGGAACTCTTCAGGAGACAACAGTGTAGGGGCTGAATGAGCCGTCTTGCGGGCAAAAAATAAGAGCGGCTCTAGAGGCGTGCAGATGACATATTCCTGATCGTCGTAGAAAAAGTTAGCCAACGTCTGAAATTGTTCGATTTCTTCGCTATCGTCATCGTCATCATCGCTGATATTCAAATCTAGCAGGCTTTCTTCAGTTGGGTCAGGCAGGTCGCCATCCGCCGTTAGGGTAAATGCAGTGCGGGATAGCGTTAAGTTCTGTTCAGCAAGGACGGCGCGAGCGGTGTCAAAGACGTCATCGATTTCATCATCATCAATGTCTATCAGCTCATCTTCGCCGTCCTCGCCTTCATCCCATACAAAAATTTGGATAGGAACCTTGACGGGCAGCAATAGTAAGTAATCTGTTCCTTCGATGTCCACCGATTTTTCAACGGTACACAGAAGCGATCGCCCCTCTCCATCAGAGAGTGAAATCGTTTCCATATCGAGTAGATCATCATCGTTCATCCCACAGGTTCCCCGATTCAGTATGCATGAAGGTATGACCAAGAACGACCGTGTCAGCATTGTCACAATGGATAGACAACTGCAATAACTGTCCACATATTGCCTTGGCAAACAGTATGGTAGCACGATGTTGAAAGCCTGACCCACGCATTCTAAGATGATGGGCAGAATTTTGCGCAGCTTAAGATGTGGCAGGCTAACCGGTATGTTCAAATAGCCGCCTGCCGCTGCACGATCCTAAGTTTCAGGACGCAGCTTTTATGACCAAGATGCGTCGTTCACTATTTTCAAAATTCCGGCTCCGCGATCGGGGATGGCGGGAAGGTTGGATTCGTCGATAGACGCACCGAACGGCGTTCGTCCAACCAGCGTTGCA
Source organism: uncultured Leptolyngbya sp. (assembly GCA_964431105.1). Lineage (GTDB taxonomy): Bacteria > Cyanobacteriota > Cyanobacteriia > RECH01 > RECH01 > RECH01. The sequence continues at coordinate 3,518 of CAYSIR010000160.1, forward strand.
GGATAATGGCGGCGGCTTTCCGATCAATGAGGGCTTTGTGTTGAGAGGGCGATCGCCCCTCAGCTTGGATTAGCCCTTCTGCCTGCACGGAGGTCAGCCGTTCATCAACGTATTCCAGCGGTAGGTTGAGGGATTTCGACAGGCGGCTAGCAAATTTCTGGACCTGCTTCGCCTGAGTACCGATGGAGCCGTCCATCCGGTAGGGCAATCCAATCACTAACACGTCAACCTGCCGTTCCTGAGCGATCGCTCGCATCTCATCCACCACTTGGGCAAATGACTGCCGCTCAATGGTAGTCAGCCCTGTCGCAATTAGCCCAGTGCCATCACAGCCCGCCACACCAATTCGCCGCCGCCCAACGTCTAGACCCAGTGCCGAAACCCGCTGCACGTTCTACCCTTGAGACCCTTCTGGATGGGCAGAGTTGGTTGAGCTACCGCTATCGGTGGAGCGATCGCTCGGAGATGGCGAACCATTCGGACTGTGGGGCGGTGTTGCTGACAAATGCGACGACGAAAACGGATGGGGCTGAAACGGCAAAAATCGCGTAGGAATGGGCTTGCGGGCTGGCTGTAAGCCCTGCAAAACATCCGGCAGCGGAATATTCTCAAACGAGACTGGTCGCGCCTCTCGCAGCTTGTGCCACACCGATCGCGACATCAGCACAGTGTGCTTTGTGCGTTCCGCGCCAATTTGCGCTAAATATTCCTCACGCTCGGCTTGGTAGTCGGCCGACACTAAACAAAGCGACTGGGGCGGGCAGCCCTGGGTCAGTCGTGCCATTTGCGCTAGTAGCTCTGGATACAGCCAGGTGTAGGCCGGATGAACCGTCAACTCTGCAACATGAGGGCGGTGGCTATCGCGGCAAAGTTGTAAATTAAAGTACCCAATGGCGGCTTTGCGTTGCGGTTCAAACACATACCCATTGACCGCATCAACTCGTCGTAGCCAGTGTCGTACACTATCCACCAGCGATTGCCCCAAACCTACCTTAAAGTCAGATGTTTGGCGATCAAATACCTGGCGCACCGATGGCGGCATGGCAACAGTATCCAACTGATGCAGCAAAGGAGCATCAGCATTACTAACGGGCAATAAATTCGGCAGGGCCGGTTCGGCCTGAGCTAACCTGCTCAATAGATCAGGAGCGATCGCCCAATAAGCAATTTGCGCTAGAGGCTGAAAGCCCATCTGTCGATACAGTCCGAGGGCATACTTGTCATTAACATCAACCTCAATAACCCAGGTACGTGCTTCCCAAATCTCATCCAAGCAATAGCGCAATAGTCGCGATGCCAGATCCGTGGCTAACATCGGGGTTCTGCTGTCCGCCATCACTGACCCTGTCATCAACTGATCAACGCGCCATGTGCTGCGAGTTCGATTCACCGGCGACACCCGAATCATGCCCTGGGGATGCCCTTCGGTTTCAGCGACAAATGCACACATCAAATGCTGGAGGGGATTCGGCACCCAGCTCAAACACTTCAGCACCCCATACCACGATCGCAGTTGTTCCAGCGACGGCGAAGCATGACTGGAATAATGATGGGAATGGTCAGCAACCTGCCCCTCGGCCGCAAGCTGCATCAGATCGTCAAAATCTCGATGCTGAATCGGTCGAATCAGGGCGGTCTCTTGGTGTTTAGGCGGTGCTGAAGTCATATACGGTTGACACCCAGTGACAGTGACATATTCATAGTTTACAGGGTTCATCTCTGAGTCACGGAAAAATCTAGCCGTTGGCTATAGTTTCCTGTCTCGAAATGACGGGCTGTGTCTGCATTGTGAGCTATTTTGGTTGATTTTTAGCTTGCCAACCGGTCTAGATCACTTCTAGATCACTTTGGACGAATCAAAACCACAGGTGTCTGTTCATCCGCGTTTCCGGCAGGGTTGCTGCGCAGCGCATTATCTAGCAGTCCTGGAGAAATGCTGGCAGAAGCCGCCAATACCTTTACGGCTCGCAAGTCGTTTACATCCACGATCGCGGCTGCCAACCCAGTTTCCGCTTCAATTTGGTTGACCACCTGCTGCGGCCGATCCGGGCCTAGCACAATGAACTGATCGTAAGGCGGCAGGGTTCCGGTTACATCGTCAATCAATCGAGCCTGTTCCCCGGCAAGCTGGTAGAAAACGCCAGGCTTTTTCAGGAATTTCTTGGCGATCGCCCCCACAACAAAGGCAAACACTACCCGCCACGGCCCCACGATATTCACTAGGGTTTGCATACCGCAGGCAGTAGCCAAACTGGAGGTCGGCATAAAGTAGTAGCAAATGCGCCGGGCAACCCAGCCAGGTTTTAGTGTGGATGGATGCAGAAACCGATCTTGCATAATGGCGATCGGCGTTTCGCCAATGGTAACAATGTCGCCGGATTGGGCATGGGGGGCAACATAGCGCTTCACGACTTCGACGGGATCATCTAAATGGGTCAGCAGATGGGTTTTGATCGGCATAATATCAGCGCGATCGCCCATTCGCCATTGACAGGGTTCATCCGGACTAGGAAAGCACAGGGGCACAATGACATGGCGGGTTTTAGGAATCCGACCCTGGGGACCATAGGTGAGATAATCCACGCGCACCCAAGCAGATTGGAGTGCCTGCAAATCACTGCCACGAATCTCCAGCACCACATCTATCGTCGTGCGCTTACCGGTCTTGACGATATAGCCAAACCAGTAGCCGTCCGGCCGGGGCGGGGCATCAGGGTGGCGAGGAATAATGCGAACCGTATGCTGCACTTGGCTGAGGTCGCCTTTGGAAAGCAGCGTAGCGTGGGCAGTTACCTCCGGCAGCATAATTTCAAGCCGCTGGGTTTGGTTCACAAACTCCATCTCACCCACAATTCGATAATAGTTGGGTTCGTAGACATCAATCGTCCAGCTACCGGTTTCCAACACCAGCCTGTTGCCGGGTCGTCGCCGAAACTGAAGTTCGATCGCCGTTAGCCCTGCGGCAACCAATAGCGCGATCGCCCCTGCAATTATTCCAAAGCTCCCCATTCTCGTTTCCGAACTCCAATCGTGTGCTAAGAGACCTACTGCTCTTGTGTTCTCTAGCAAGTCTATAGAATTCGGGACATTTCTGGTAACGATTTACTCACCGCCAGCTTGGGGGTTGCGTCGCGGTTCACATCCAGTACAAGATAGCTGGAACACTGTGCAGCTTTTGCGTATCGATACCCGCCGTTCATGCCCGCCGATCCATACCCGCCATGCCGCTTGTTACGGCATGCAGTAGTTTTGCGTCGAATTTTTAGGGGGTGGGCACAGTGCAAGCGACAGAAATACCTGCTAGCACAAGGACAACTGCATCGACACTTTGATTAGCACAGGTGTATTGAAATCGCTCATTGATTCTGTTCTCTTATCCTTCCGTTCTCACACACCGACAGCGGGCGGATTCTCGGCAATAATTTGAATATTTGTAAACAAATGTTTGTAAACTATTATCAATCTGTCTCAGCATAAACGGTTGGCGTGCGATCGCCTCTCCGCTTTTAGCATCGATTGTTGGTTTCATGTCGTCTAGGGAGTCTGTAATGAAGCAGCTTTTGCTTGCAGAACGCGCGTGTTTGATTGGGCATCTGGTATCTATGGCCTTTGGGCTAGCTGGACTGCTGCTAGTGATGCCCCATCCAGAGTTTTTGTCATACCTGCCCGCTGGTCAAACCCTGTTTCGCTGGAGCATGGCCGGTGGCGGCGTGGTCTACATACTGCTGGGGGCGATCGCGGTGGGCATTCATGCTTACCGTACCCTTGGTTTAAGAAACTGGTTGGCATTCATGATCCCAGCGATCGCCCTATCGCTAGGAAGTGAGCTGACTGGAACCAGCACCGGATTTCCCTTCGGCGATTACACCTACCTCAGTGGATTGGGCTACAAAATTTCTGGACTTGTCCCCTTCACCATCCCCCTGTCTTGGTTCTATCTTGGTTTGTCCGCCTATCTATTAGCTCGGGCGGGGCTGGATTCCATGGATCGCCTCAATACTGCCAATGCGCTGCGACCGATGGCATGGTGGCGACAGCTAGCAGCGGTGGGCGTGGGTGCGGTGCTGCTCACCTCTTGGGACTTTGTACTTGATCCGGCCATGAGCCAGACGGCGATGCCGTTCTGGTATTGGCATGAACCCGGTGCCTTTTTTGGAATGCCCTACCAGAATTTTGTCGGGTGGACAGCAACCGGAGCGCTATTTATGGGCGTTGCGGCGGTGATTTGGTTCCGTCAACCCATTCGCCTGACCGTAGAGCAATTAAACCTCCCCTTTGTGGTGTATGTCGGTAATTTTGCCTTTGCTGCGGTCATGAGCTTGGCGGCTGGATTTTGGCAGCCGGTACTGCTAGGCATTTTGCTAGGACTTGGGCCAGCGGCGCTGTGTTGGAGTCGGGCAAGGCAGGCTGAAACGAATCAAGCGATCGCCGCCGATGCCCGTCTAGGAGTATCGGATGTACCGACGGAGCCGGTTGGAGTTCCTACCAAGTGATCAGTGTGGTTCATTCGCTTTTGAATGCTGATGCCACCGCCCTGCCTTGGGGGATTACTGTGGCGATCGCCGCTTTTGTCCTAACAGCGGTTCAGCTTCCTGCCTTGGCGGTCTTGCTATCACGGCTGCTGCAAGGGCCGACCCGTGTGCGCCCGCTACAGCCCCAGCCCACCACGCTGCACCAGTACGGCAAAGTGAGTGTGGTGGTTCCAACCCTCAACGAAGCCGAACGCATCTCGCCTTGCTTAGAGGGGCTGAGTCGCCAGAGCTATGCCGTGCGGGAGGTCATTATCGTGGACAGCCGATCGCAGGATGGCACGGTTGACTTAGTGAAAGAACAGCAGCGGTCTGATCCACGCTTTCGGGTTATCTTTGACGATCCCCTACCGCCCAATTGGGTCGGTCGCCCTTGGGCGCTGCATACAGGGTTTCTCCATACCTCCCCGCATAGCGAATGGTTTTTGGGCATCGATGCCGATACGCAGCCCCAACCTGGGTTAGTAGCGAGTTTGGTGGCGGCAGCCGATGCCGGTCGTTTTGATCTTGTCTCTCTGTCGCCACGCTTTATTCTCAAAGATCCGGGTGAACTGTGGCTGCAGCCAGCGCTGTTGATGACCTTAATTTATCGGTTTGGGCCGTCGGGTGGCTCGAACACGGGCGATCGCGTCATGGCTAATGGTCAATGTTTTCTCTGTCGGCGATCGCTGTTGGAGGCTATTGATGGTTACTCTAGCGCCAGCAACTCGTTTTGTGACGACGTGACCTTAGCTCGCTATGCCGCCAGTACCGGGGCCAATGTTGGCTTTTTGGACGGAGCCAATGTGCTGAAGGTGCGGATGTATGAAGGAATGGCGGAAACCTGGACGGAGTGGGGGCGATCGCTGGATCTCAAAGATGCGACTCATCGGGCCCAAACCTGGGGCGATGTAGCATTTTTGGCGCTGACCCAAGGCTTCCCCATTCTGCTGACCCCTACGTTAGCAGTGCTGTTTGCTATGGGGTATCACTTGCCAATTGTGGGGCTAGCGTTAGCCATCAACAGTGCATTGCTCGTGATGCGGTTTGCGCTGCTGCTCGCGATCGCGCCATCCTATGACTTTTCCCAAACTCGCGCTGGTTGGGTATTTGCACTGTCTCCACTGGCTGACCCGCTAGCGGTGCTGCGAATTGCCCTGTCTGCCAGCCGCACACCGCGATCGTGGCGGGGACGAAACTACGACATGGCTGAGTCCTAGGGCAGGCCGTTACCCCATCACAGTCACCGGCTGGCTCAAATGTTTCAGGATGTTGCGGG
>CAYSIR010000161.1:0-9267 GCA_964431105.1 uncultured Leptolyngbya sp.
CTTTTAATCCTGATGAATAGTTGCCATGACGGCCACTTTGTCAGCTAAACCAAAATGTTTCCTTAAGAAGCAAAAAGGGAATGCGAGGGTTACATTGCTGGATTCCCATCTGCTCAGGATCAGAAACGATGACTCATGCCATAGCTGGCGACTGTGCCCCTTGCCCGCTCTCAAAATTGGCTCGTGTGAGGGGCCCGTTTGTGTTGAAAGCCGCGAGGATCTAGAATGCCATCTACAGCACCCAAATTTTCAGTGGATATCGCCCTAAGCCTTGCCGTTCCGCCTATGTTGGTCGGATTGATGGGGGCAAAGCTAATGGCAGACCTCATGCTCAGCGTAGGGCAAGCCAGTGAAGAAATATTCCGAGGCGATCGCCTGCCGGTGTTGAAAGTTCCGATGAGCGATCGTGCCACCACAGAGTCTTGAACCTGGATTGTGTCAGGGATTCTTGAAGTCTGAGCCGATCGGCTGAGATTTCTATTGGATGAAATGGAGTTCTGAGGGATACTAGGTTCTGCCGATCCTAGTACACCGCCGCTGGCAGGCCTGATGTAGGCAATGTCGTTTTTTGTCTATGGGTCATGGGTTCCTAGGCGATCGGTGCTGTTTACACCAACTACATCCTTGTTGGGGGAATGGTACTCATGTAAAGATTTTTGATGGTATTGGCGTCGCCGATACCATCAAAAATTTTTACCAATGGAGGACTACCCTTGTCGGAAGTCTTTGATTAAGTCAAAGAAGACGTGAAAATTCTAGAAAAAATCATAAAATCATCGAGTATTATTGCTAGGACAGATTATGAGTTCATCTTCTCACTCCTCTGATGATGCACTTCGCTCTGGAATGGCGATCGAGCAATCGGCAGCCCCAGCGCAAGACCTCTCCCCAACCTCAACATCCGATCTACTGTTTCGCCATCGGCTGCGTGTTGTTGAAGAATTGTGGGAGCAGGTTTTACAACAGGAATGCGGACATGAAACCCTAACTCTGTTGCAAACCCTGCGATCGGTCTGTTCAGGTGAAGATGCAGTGACGGGTGAAAATGCCTCCAACGTCCTAGAACTGATTGAGCATTTGGATCTCACCGAAGCTATTCGCGCATCGCGCGCCTTCGCGCTGTACTTTCAGCTAATTAATATCGTCGAACAGCATTACGAACAGCGCGGACAGCAAGAACATTATCGGGAAGCCACCCAGCGCTATGCGGACTTAGCCGCCGAAGGAACCACTCTCCAAAGTCTGAGCCGCGCCTATGGCCAATCCCAGCCGAATGGCGCGAAGGCGGCTGAACGAGGAGCCCATGCCGAAATTTTTGAGAACAGTCTGAAAGACTCCATTGCTGCTCAAAATAATACGCGCACTCTGCAAGGTCTTTTCCCGCAGCTCCACCAGCTCAACGTTCCGCCCCGGCAAATCCAAACGCTGATTGATAATTTAGAGATTCGGTTAGTTTTTACAGCCCACCCCACCGAAATCGTGCGGCACACTATCCGCGATAAGCAACGGCGCATCGATCACGTTTTGCGCCAGCTTGACCATATTGAAGAACGCTTACCCTCTTTTGCCTCGTCGCTGTCCGTTGAGGTAAATGAACTATGGGAAGAACTCACGGAAGAAATTCGGCTTTGGTGGCGCACTGATGAGCTGCATCAGTTTAAGCCGACCGTGTTAGATGAGGTCGATCACACGCTGCACTATTTTGATGAAGTGCTGTTTGATGTGATGCCAAAGCTGTATCAGCGGTTTTGTAAAGCGCTTAGGGGTACGTTTCCTCGGCTGCGGCCGCCGCGTTACAATTTTTGCCACTTTGGATCATGGGTAGGGTCTGACCGAGATGGCAACCCGTCAGTTACGCCGGAGGTGACTTGGAAAACTGCTTGCTTTCAGCGTAATCTTGTGATTTCTAAGTACATTGGCTCAGTCGATCATTTGACCCAACTGCTCAGTCTGTCTCTACACTGGAGCGACGTGCTGCCAGATTTGCTAGATTCTTTAGAGCAGGATCAAATGCATCTGCCAGAGGTGTATGAGCAGCTTGCCATTCGCTATCGTCAGGAACCCTATCGCCTGAAGATGGCTTATATCAAGAAGCGTTTGGAAAATACCCGCGATCGCAGCATCCAACTGTACAACGGTGATTGTCTGCAAGACAAGCACCCGATTTTGAACCCGGCCATCATCTATCAGTCTGGGCAAGAATTTTTAGATGAACTGCGCCTAATTCAGCATAACTTGGAAGAAACCGGGTTGACGTGTCAATCTTTAGATGACTTAATTTGCCAAGTAGAAATCTACGGTTTTAACTTAGCTTATCTGGATGTGCGGCAGGAAAGTTCACGCCATTCAGATACCATCAACGAGATCACAAATTATCTGCAACTACTGCCGAAACCTTATGATGATCTGTCTGAGGATGAACGGACGGCATGGCTGACCCAAGAGTTGCAGACTCGTCGCCCCATGATTCCGGGAGAATTACCTTTTTCAGATAAGGCTAATGAGACGATTCAGACGTTTCGGATGGTGCGGAAGCTGCATCAAGAGTTTGGTTCAAAGATTTGCCAAACCTACGTTATCAGCATGAGTCACCATGTTAGTGACTTGCTGGAGGTGTTGCTATTGGCTAAGGAGGCAGGGCTTTACGACCCGGCAACGGGTGCAGGGGAGTTGCGTGTGGTGCCGCTGTTTGAAACGGTGGAAGACCTGAAGCGGGCTCCAGCGGTGATGGATCATTTGTTTAAACTGCCGCTCTATCGCGCATTTCTATCTGGCGGTCATGAGGCCAGGGCGCAGGAAATGGCAGCGCAGACGGTAAGCCAGCCGACTATGGATGGATTAGCGCTGCCTAGCGGGCAGGAACCCTCAGCCTACAAGGGCGATCGCTCATTGCAGGAAGTGATGTTAGGCTATTCCGACAGCAATAAAGATTCTGGCTTCCTCAGCAGCAATTGGGAAATCCATAAAGCTCAGCAGGCGCTTCAGCAGATTGCAGAGTGCTATGGTCTATCGCTGCGAATCTTTCACGGTCGTGGGGGGTCGGTGGGTCGTGGCGGTGGTCCAGCCTATGAAGCTATTTTGGCGCAGCCTGGGCGTAGCATTGCCGGACGGATCAAAATCACAGAACAGGGCGAGGTGCTGGCCTCAAAGTATAATTTGCCCGACTTAGCGCTGTATAACCTGGAGACTATTACGACAGCAGTTGTGCAGGCAAGTTTGCTACGCAACGGGTTTGACGATATTCAGCCCTGGCGTGAAATTATGGAAGAACTGGCGGTGCGATCGCGCGCTCACTATCGCAATTTAATTTACGAACAGCCCGATTTTATTGACTTTTTCCACCAGGTCACGCCAATCGCTGAAATTAGCCAGCTCCAGATTAGTTCTCGTCCGGCGCGGCGCGGCGGCAAAAAGGGGTTGGGCAACCTTCGCGCCATTCCCTGGGTCTTTAGCTGGACGCAAACTCGATTCTTGCTGCCCTCTTGGTATGGGATGGGTACTGCGCTGCAAGATTATGTGCAGCAGGCTCCGGAAGAGCATCTGAAGCTGCTGCGCTATTTTTACTACAAGTGGTCGTTCTTCCGTATGGTGGTGTCGAAGGTTGAGATGACGCTTTCAAAGGTGGATTTGCAGATTGCCCATCACTATGTGAAGGAGCTATCGCCTCCTGAAGACCGCGATCGCTTCAATCGGGTGTTTGATCAAATCGCTAGCGAATATTATCTCACCCGCGATTTGGTGTTGGCGATTACCGGACATGAGCGACTGTTGGATGGCGATCCAGACCTTCAGCGATCGGTGCAGTTGCGCAACAATACTATTCTGCCACTGGGCTTCCTGCAAGTTGCCCTCCTGAAACGACTCCGACAGCACCAATCCGATAGCCAGTCCGGTGTCATTCGTTCTCGCTACAGCCGGGGTGAATTATTGCGGGGCGCATTGCTCACCATCAACGGCATTGCAGCCGGAATGCGGAATACAGGCTGAGCGCCAGCGGGGTTCGACCGGGGCAGTGCCCCATTTTGAATATCTGATTTGATCCCCGCTGAACACCGTTTATGATAAATTCACGGGCGTCATCCATCCTGAGTTGATAGTCCACCTTCTACCATCATTGCATCAGATTTCACGGCTGTCGGCTCGTATGCCTTAAGCCAGTCCGGTGATTGTTGCGGCTTGATCGAGAGAACCGCTGCTATGGCTTGGGTTGAACAGACCCGCTACGAACTGAATGCCCTGCTCAGTCCAAATGGGAAGAGTTCAAGGATATTCAGCCTTTTATCGGTTAACTAGGGTTTTGTTGTCCAAGAGAGCCGGCACCGAGTATCGCTGTTTGCTTCCTGACATCGACCTTGCCATACCCAGCGTCACTCAGTTAACTACTGACGGCTTTATGGACGGGCTAGAATGCACTGCTGCCCGATTTATCGATGAACGGCGATCGCGATCGCCGCAACAGTCGTATTATCGATTTATTATCAACTCAATGACGGTTGCCTGATGAGCGCCGCCCACGTTTGTACAGTTGCCCTTATCCCCCCATTCCGTTTCCCTAGGGAAGTGACTGCCGACATTTCGAGTGCGGCCTCAAAATGCAGCGCTGCCGTTCTTCAGATACTTAGCTTAGGCATCGGAGATGCAGCAACTTCTGCGCAGGGAATCGCTTTCCTTGGGAGAGCGATTTAGAAAGAGGGAATTGCAAAGGTGGAATAATCCCTCTCTGATGGCTGGCGAACATCCCTAGATATCCGCCAATCTCAATCCTGATCATTTACCAATCTGCCGTCAATCCCCTCAGGGTGAATCGGTTCCTTAATAAAGCTATGCTGTGTTGTCTTAACCCAAATTGCTCGAACCCACACAACACGGACGATGCCTCCCATTGTGCCAATTGCAATCAACCCTTGATTCAGCAATTGCGAGGGCGTTATCGGCCGATGAAGCTGATTGGACAGGGAGGATTTGGGCGCACCTACCTAGCCACCGATGAAGATCGTCTGAGTACCCGCTGCGTTATCAAACAATTTTCGCCACGGATGCAGGGCACAAAGTCAATGCAGAAGGCGGTGCGATTATTTAACCAAGAAGCGGTGCGGCTGCATGAGTTGGGAGAACATCCTCAGATTCCAACGTTGCTCGCCTATTTTGAACAGGATAACTATCTCTATCTCATTCAGCAGTTTATTAAAGGTCAGAGTCTCGCTCAGCAGGTTCGGCGATCGGGGGGCTTTAGCGAAGACCAAGTTCGGAACGTGCTGCTAGATTTATTGCCAGTGCTCCAGTTCGTGCATGAGCATCAGGTCATTCACCGAGACATTACGCCAATGAATATTTTGCGGCGGCAAATTGATAATCGCCTTGTTCTCATTGATTTTGGAGTAGCCAAACAGATTACTGATGAGAGTGCCCAGATGACCGGCACGCGCATTGGCACCGAGGGCTATGCGCCGATGGAGCAGTTTCGCAGCGGTCGCGCGTATCCTGCTAGTGACCTCTATAGCTTGGGGGCAACGTGCCTATATTTGCTGACCCAGGTGCGCCCTGATAACCTTTATGATCCTCTGCGTGGGCAGTGGATTTGGCGGGAGCAGTTCTTGCAACAGGGCGGTTCCATTAGCGATCGCTTTGCGGCAATTTTGGATCGAATGCTAGAAGATTTGGTCAGCGATCGCTATCAATCAGCAGCAGATGTCTTGCACGCCCTGACCCATCAACCCGCTTCTATGGCGACAGCGATCGCACCGCCGCCGCCGCCACCCCAAGGATTATCCGCCAGTGCAGCCGCTCCATCCTCTGCCCCGTCTGATGTGTCCAATGCCTCGACCTCATTGGTCAATTTCAGCCCAAACGGACAATCGCCGATGCTGAGCAGTCAACCCTCTACCCCGCCTCAGTTTCCTATTTCTCGTCAGCCAACGTCTGGGCCAACTGAGCAGGGCTGCTTACAGGTATTGACCGGTCATGCCTCTTGGGTCACCGGTCTGGTCATTAGTCCGAATCATCGACTCATTGCCAGCAGCAGTCTTGATGATACAGTGCGGCTGTGGGATTTCAATAGCGGTGAAGCGATCGCTACGTTGACAGGTCATACTCGTGCGGTGAATGCCGTGGTGATTAGCCCAGATAGTACAAGAGTCATTAGCGGCAGCGATGACTATACCCTCAAAGAATGGAATCTCGCTACAGGCAACGTTATTCGCACCCTGAAGGGGCACTCCAGGGATGTGAACGCTTTGGCTATCAGCCCAAGTGGACAATTGCTAGTGAGCGGTGGTGAAGATCGCACCATTAAACTATGGCAACTGGGAACCGGAGAACTACTCCGCACCTTGTTTGGGGTAGCGGGCATGATTAAATCCATCGCTATCAGTCCCAACGGGCGAGTGTTGGTAAGCGGCGGCTTTGACAACAAAATTAAGCTATGGAGTCTACAAACCGGCGAACAACTGAAATCATGGGTTGCCCATCGCAACTCGGTGAATGCTTTAGCCATCCGTTCTGATAGTCAAGTATTGGCTAGCGGCAGCAAGGATCGAACAATCAATTTATGGGATTTATCCAGTGGAACGCTGTTGCATACGCTGCGTGGTCACAATCGCGATGTGAATGCGATCGCCTTCAGTCCAGATGGGCAAATAGTGATGACAGGCAGCAGCGATGCTTCATTGAAATTTTGGAACGTACAGGATGGATCGCTGATCCGTTCCCGTCGAATTCACCTAGATGCTATTAATGCGATCGCCCTCAGTCGAGATGGCAAAACATTGGTAACAGGCAGTTCTGATAAAACCATTAAGCTCTGGAACGTTAGTGACTTGCTGTAGCTCAGCGTCAGAACCTAGCGACGCTGGAGGGTGCGGGGGTCGAGGGCATCCCGCAAACCATCGCCCAGCAAGTTAAACGACAGAACCGTCAACACAATTAGGATCGCAGGCGACCACACTAGCCACGGTTGCAGCACCAACACCGATGCATTGGTCGCCAAAGACAGCATATTCCCCCACGATGGATCGGGCTGTTGAATCCCTAACCCAATCAAACTCAGCACCGCCTCGGCAATAATAAAGCTGGGAATGGACAGAGTAGCCGCAATAATCACATAGGTTGCCGTCTGGGGCAGCACATGGCGCACAATGATGTAAAGCGGCTTTGCTCCCATAGCCCTGGCTGCCTGGACAAACTCCCGCTCCTTAATCGACAGCACCTGTCCGCGAATTACCCGCGCCAAGCCCGACCAACTGACAAAAGAGGTAATCAAAATAATCAGTAAGAACCGTTGCGAACTGCTCAACCCGACCGGCAACACTGCCGCCAGCGCCACTAATAGGTAAATCGTGGGAATAGTCATCAGCACTTCTACTAAGCGCATCAAAACTGCATCAACAGCGCCACCCAAATAGCCTGAAATACCGCCGACTAGCATCCCCAAAGGGAAGGAAATAGCAATTCCAACTAAGCCGATGCTGAGGCTAATGCGGCCGCCATGCACCAATCGGCTCAATTGGTCGCGGGCCTGCTCGTCTGTACCGACAATGTTCCAACGACCGGGGCCAACCGTGCCAAATAAATGGCGATCGCCCGGAATGCCAGGAAAAATGGTAATTTCCTCCGGTGTGGGTAGTGTAATCCGCAAAAACCGATAGGCATCACCCTTGACAAACGGCCGAATAGGAGACGGTTGGCTAAAATCTTCGATTAATTCTCGTTCACCGGTTTCTAGGTCAACCGGCCCCTGCACCGTAGGATAAACGTGGGGGCCGACAAAGGCACCGGTTTCTTGATTGCGCCAGTATACAGTCGTAGGCGGCAGCAGGGAGCCATCCGGCTGGGAAAAATACGGGTCATACGGTGCGGTGAAATCTGCAAAAATAACAGTGATGTAGAACACCAACAGCACGATCGCACCATAGCGGGCGAGGGAATTTTTAGAAAACTTCTGCCACCAGTTCATAGACGTTTGCAAGTGAGGATTGCTTTTGATTGTAAACCGAGTTAAGCAGAGAGAGGGTTCAAACCAACCGTTTCCATACCGCCCTTAACCGTCCAGCGAGAGATTGCGATCGCGGGCATAGCTGAGCAACCAATTGGCCATCGTGGCACGGCGAGTCTTGCGCGGCACTAGCCCATCCACCGAATAGCCCTTGAACCCAAGCTGCTCTTTAAGAAGCTGCTTATTTTCCTTAGGAATCGATCGCGTCAGTTGCACCGTAGCCGGACGATTTTCAATGAAATTAGGCGGTTCTGGATAGTTCTCAACCCATATTGCAGGGACATTGCTAGTATCCCAGCCGTCCTCCGTCGGGCGATACCCCAAATAATGCCACACCAGTTGGTGAACCGTTGCATCATCCAGTTCATCATTCAAAATTGCCCAAAGGGTATCTGTCGTTAGGGGGGGAAGGCTCATCATCACTTGAAATGTATGTGAAACGTATATGAAATGTATGAAATACAGCGTGTATAGCAAACAGATAAGTACAGAAATCGGATTGGCTAGTCCTATCGGGTATGGCAACCGGTCTCTAGGAAATTCTAGTCCAGACAGGAGCCAGGTTTCCTAACCTTTTAGATGGCTGGGATTTAGCCCGTTTTGTCAGTCAACTTGTATGGGGTTTAGATCCATCGAAGTGTACCAATCTGCCTAGATATTTCTAGAGGTATTGTGTGTAAACGGTAATCACAATAATTTCAGCCGATCGCTCTATAAAAATAGGTTTGACTTGCTTCGTCGCGTATAGCTTGCCATTCCACTCTTGCTGAAACGGGAAACTATGCTGGCACTGAAACTGACTCGTGCCAATGGATTTCCAGGTACTCTTGCGGATGGCTTCCTGTACTTCATCCAGAGAAAATCCGCGCCTGAGAGTGTACCCGTAGGCGTGCTTAGATAGACGAATTGGCTTCATGCCGAGCGCTACCGCAGCAGGAATGGAAATATACTGCGAATGGTTCGCCGCAAGTACAATGTATAGATAATGTATTCGACTTCGGGGGCAAGATCTGGACGGATGTCTGGCCCATCTTGCAGTTCAGCAACCAATTCAGCATATTCAGCAGCGGTTAACGGTTCTCCATTCAGGGGCGATCGCGCTTCGGTAATGATCTCGGTTTGCAAAATTTCTTCAGGGGTATCGTCCGGTGGCGGCAGGGCTACGCCGGGCAACCCAAGCCCCGCTGCTACCCCAGCCGTGATGATACCCATACTCAGACGGCCTAGCGATCGCACCATCCATCTTATTCTCATTTGCTACCCTCCACACTAGATTA
>CAYSIR010000162.1:0-9205 GCA_964431105.1 uncultured Leptolyngbya sp.
GCCAGCATACTGAAAGACATACCTACACACCAGATGATGCCGCCCAGGATGCCCAGCCATAGCGTTTGTCGAGTATAAAGTTGCTTGAGTGCGCTTATAAATGTTGGGATACCATGAATGCCCAACTGTAGGAATAAGCTTGGTTCACGGGAATTCTCAATCCCCTGCCACCAAGCAAGCCAAAAAATCAGAAGGGTTATGGTTGTAATGACTGAGACACCTAGATTGAGTGAATCAGTGTTAGTCGCCTGTTCTGCATCAATCCAGAGCCATCCGATGCCCACAAAGGTGCTCACGGATAAACCAATGGCAATGACGACCACCGTCCAGTAGTGCCAGCTTTGAGCAAACTGATAGTTGAATCGCTTAAAAATCTCAATCCAGTCGCGGGGTTTGGGGCTGTTGTCATTGTTCAAAAGTTGTGCCAACAGCTTCAGCGCCATCTCAGGCGGTAATATTTGAATCAAGCTTGACCAATGTCCAACGTAGGCTTCAGAACTGACATCAGTGGTTTGCTGAATAATCTGTTCAATGATGCCTCGATGCTGATCCGTGAGTGTTCCAGTATTTTGAAACTCTTCTAACGCCGCTTTGCTCTTATCCGCTAATTGTTGTTTCGGTAGTTTAATGAATGGACTCAACCCGACGGTACAAGCTGGCAGAATCAATCGTGGATCAGGCAACTCTGTCATGGCTGGAAAAGAACGGAATTGAGCGGTGACAAGATGAGCCACGATATAACTAGCAATTATGCCCATACGAGTGGATTGGGTTAACTCAAACGGTTTCCATACCCAAGCGAAATCTCTATGGTGGCGAATCTCGGATGACAATTTATACTGATTTAGCGTTTCTTCCACTCCCGGTTTCGGCAACAGCATCGTCAAAAACCAAGCCGCCTGTACTCGATAGCCAATGGAGTCCGGTTCATCCCGCCACAGTAAGCCCAGATCAAGGATGGCAACAGCCGCATCCGGTGTGCCAATTTGCACCAGTCCGTTAGTGAGTCGATAAAATTCAGTTGTATGAGTTAATTGGCCGCCTCCAGCGTCTTGATTCAGGAGTTTCTCGATCTGCTGCTGTATGACCGGAACCGCCACATCTCCCATGCTTAGCAATGCCAGATAGACGCTGGTGCTTTTGCGGTATCGCAGCAATTCCTCGGCGGCACGGGGCAGATTGGTTTTGGCGAGAGCATTGGCAACGAATATCAGGGTTGTAGCTCGGCTGCTACCCAATCGCTGCGCCAATTCCTTAAATACGGTTTGTCCTCGCGGACGTTCATCCGATGCTACGGTGCCAAAAGCATCAACTTGGGTGGTTGTAGCGTTTGGATCGTCAATCCAGCTTAGGCTGGCGGTCACAATCCCATCCGCCAAGGTGGATTCAATCTGCTGAACATCTGCCAAGCACTCAAACCCTGTCACCGGATCGACGGCATAAACTGCCTCGACGACCGCTGTACTGTCTTCCGCTAACCCACACCACAGCTTTACCACCTCCCGCCATGCTGTGGGGTCATTCCTGAACCGCTGGATTAGCCCGGCACTGTCATTGCGCAATGCCGCCGCCGCAAAATATTCCTGCAATGTTAGGTGAGCAAACTGATATCGTTCTCCTCCGTCTATTTTCAGCAGCAGCCCGCTGCGCTCCACAATTTCCGTCAGCACCGGTTCCACATCGGTTTCTGGATCGCGTCCTAAGCTGGGCAACACTGATTTGATTGCATTCATCAGGGTCTGATACTCCACGCTGCGGCGATCTTTTTGAGCGGGGGTCGCCCGGTCTTGATTCTGTAATGCCAGATGTTTCAGCACTCTTGCCTTGGTGACTGCCTTGTACTGGTTGACCCCTTTTTCCTTCTGCCACTGATCCAGCAAAATATCAGTTGCCTTGTCATAAAATTCAGTGCGCGATTGGGGCAACACAAACGCCGTATCGCAATAGAGATAGGCAATGATGGTCATTAACAACGGATTCCGGGCCAGTTGCTTAATCCGCGGCCGATCTTTCAGCATCCCCAATAGCCGCTCTACGGTTTTGCCTTGGCGCATATCCGATTTCCAACCGCTGAGAAATTGACGCAACTGCTGATCGCTAAACTCAACGATTTCTAGAGTCTGGTCAACAACTTGGAAAAACTCGTTGCTGTAAACAGCGGTGCGGCAAGTGATCACCGCTCGACAGTTTTGATAGTTCTCCTGGCGCAAGAACTCACGAATTTTGTCAGCGACATGGCGGCGCGCAGTGCTGTTGACCTCATCCAGCCCATCAAACAGCAGCAGGAATCGCCCCTTTTCCAATCCCTTGCGGACAAAGCGATCTGCTTTCAAAAATCCATTTTCAACAAAAATCTTGACCAGTTCTCGAATCAGTCCATCAATTGTCAGGTCAGTTGCGATCGCACTCAGCCGATGCAGCGGCAACAAAACCGGAATCACACGATTATCGAAGATCAGTTGTTGACTGGCATAGTCCAGCGTCAGCTTCCGCAGCAAAATCGACTTCCCCGACCCCGGCGGCCCCGTCACCATCAATCGGCTACAGGTTTCCACCGCCTTGCGGGCCTCCAGTTGATCGCCCTGTGACCCCGCCACTTTCAGCGGCACATAGACCTCCGCCATCTCCAGCGGTCGATTTGGGCGAAACGGAATCTTGAGTGTTTTGTGCGCCTTCAGCAAAGATTGTTGATAGCGCTTCAGCGATGCATTTTCCGCCAGTGGGTTCCCTGCTAAAACATTCACATAAAACCACT
Source organism: uncultured Leptolyngbya sp. (assembly GCA_964431105.1). Lineage (GTDB taxonomy): Bacteria > Cyanobacteriota > Cyanobacteriia > RECH01 > RECH01 > RECH01. The sequence continues at coordinate 2,756 of CAYSIR010000162.1, forward strand.
CGCCGGTCTTTTCGATGCCAGCTTTAATAATGGTTCGACTGAACTCTTGTGTGAGGAGAATAACGAGTCCCAGGAAGCCGATGAGTATATTTCTAGGATCGGTTGCATCCAAGATTGATTGCCAAGGACTCGGCGCTGCACCAGCTCGGATGCCATCAAATGCTTCCAGGTAGATGCGCCGTACCTCCACCGTGGTCATGCCAAACTGTTCCGCTTGTCCCTGGAAATCGTCGATCGCCGCCTCATCCGGTTCTCCACTTCGTCTGGCATCAAACTCAGCGTAATCTCGAATCTCCTCAATGAAGTCCGCTTGCTCCGGTGTTGGGTCGCTGGGCATCATCGGCTGTCCAAAGCCGATCGCCAGCACAATCAACAGCGTCACCACAAAAATAGTGAGACTCTTCCAAATCCGCTTCAATGTCCAGATTGTCCTGCGTTCAAACCAATGCTTCACGATCGCACCATCACAAGGATCAGCTTCATTATGGCGGTTGATTCAGTTTATGCCCAAACATGACGCGATCGCCGTTGGCAAAACAGAACAGGTTAGGGCTTTGCCACGGCTGACTTTGAAATTGATTGGCAACAGCAGCAGGCAAGGTGTCCGCAAGGTAAGACCAGTGTATCTTGGTCACCCGTTCTCGATGCTCGCCATAATCCAGTCATCAAAATCAAATTTGCTAGAGTGAATAGCATTGTTGCATGGTTAAGATAAGAAATAGTGATATCCCTCAATTGCTTATCGCGGTCTACGCCTCTACCAAGACACTCTCCGGATTAGCAATCTGAATCATGCAACAAAGCCTATGCAATAGGAAATCCATGAAGTTGCATATCCTTTAGATGAGATAGACAGTGCTGTACTTATGGGGCTGCAAGTGGTGTAGCTGTCTGCCACCCATGAGACTGCAAACTATTCCAGGCTACTTTTCCAGCAGGAATACTAAATCCAGTCATCTCTTCCATGGGTAAGACTGAATTAGAGTCAAATCTAAATTTTCCATGGTGATAGCGTGCTAGTACATTAATCTGTTGCTTAACCTGAGAGTAAAACAAGAGCTGCACTTCTTGAGGACGCAACCAGCCCTGCTTTTGTAAATAAATGCCAGCGGGCACATCATTGGGCAAAAGATGACTAAGTTTAGAGATAATGCGTTCACTTAGCCAACCGTGCTGGGTGATAAATGACAGTAAGTTTTTACCCAATGAAGGACTACCCACTGCAACGATGTGCCCCTGATTAAGCCAGACATGGTAAATCTCTGTTTTTGATGGAAAGTTGTGACAAGGAACTTCTAGGGACAATTGCCCTGTCATGCTACGTCGTCCTAAAAATTGAAGTAATTCTGGAAATGAAAATTCTGATAGGCAGCCGGAGATTTCCATAGCTCACTCATACAACTCAACTGAGATGAAGCGGACTGATGTAAGCGATCGTTCAGTAGCTTCACTAACTACTCAGTTACGTTCCTCCGGTTTTATGCAGTACTCTTCAAATTTTACGAAAGTTAATAATAGTCTTTTCCCTGTCGCATAAAATCTCGGGTTTTTGGGGGAGTAACTATCAGATGGCAGCACATTTGCTCATCAAACCGGTAAGATCATTCGGAGTCCCTGAAGTCGGCTCGTTTGTACTCATTTTGGGGAGACTCCCTTCTGTTACTTATGTCAGATCGTTCTGATTTTTCGGATTCTGATGTCCTAGGTCTTGATGAACAACTCGCTGCCCTTGTGCGGACGGCGCAGGAGTACCCTGCTCGAAGCCGAGAACGGCAACGAGTGTTAACGCAACTCTTGGCTCAATTGCGGCGGGACAAGCTGGCACGGCCGCGACGGGATCTATTTCAAGGATTTTATGAAGAGGTCTATTCGGAGGCTGTCCAGCGACTGTTTATCTATATTTGTGAACACATTGATGCCTACAATCCTGATAGGGGAACGGTTTTACAGTGGGTGAACTTTTTGCTAACCCGTCGCTTTTTTATTGAGGCTAGTCGGGAGTTTCGACCGCTTTTACCTAAAGGTATGGATCCTAAGTCAGTGCAGCGGCTTTCGCTGGATGACTTAGAATACAATATCTCATCTGAGTCAATCGTTGATCAAGAACAATTTCTATTTCAACAGATAGCTCAGTATATCCAAGATGATCCTAGAGGTTTGTTTTGTTCTACCCATGTGGATCGATTTCCTCACGTAACTTTTCAGTCGATTGCGCTTCGGCGCTTGGAAGGGGTTTCGTGGAAGGCGATCGCTCAGGAGTTCCAGATTCCTGTACCAACCTTAAGTAGTTTCTATCAACGACGGCTTAAAGATTTTACTCCCTATTTCAAAGACGATTTACTCTAATTCCCCTAAGCTGATATGTCCTACTTCACTCATTCTGCGTCACTGGTTACGATGCCTCTTACGCTTCAGCATCATTATTATGCTGATCAACTGCGGCAACATCATGCCGGCTTGCGAGCAAAACAGGTTTTTCTAAATGCCCTAGTGGTTCAAGCGATCGCAGATTATCTACGCTGTATCGGTGTTCATGCTGATTTTAAAGATAGCGAGCTATGGAATCCGTGCCTACAGATGCTATCAGAGTCGTCTGGTTTGTGGGTGCCTAATGGTATTTTGGAATGTAGACCTGTCTTGCCTGATGCAGAAACCTGCTGGATACCGCCAGAAACCTGGAGCGATCGCTTAGGGTATGTTGCTGTTCAAGTGAATGCTGAGTTGACGGAAGCCAGCATTATTGGCTTTTTACCTTCGGTTGAAAATGAACAGGTTCCTCTCACTCGATTCTACTCTATCGAAGCGCTTCTTGATGTACTTGAACCACCATCGGAAGTGGTGAGCCAGCAGCTCGGAACGGCTATAACTGAGCTTGGACAGTGGTTGCAGGGTGCGATCGCGAGTGGATGGCAAACAGTTGATGAGTTGATAGACGGCACACCTACCTTCAGTTTTCGGTCGGCTGAATCGTCTGATGAAACTTGGACAACGCGCGGTAAGGTGATTATGTTACCGGCACTGCCAGATATTTCTGAGCGCTACTCGCTGGAGATCGATACGCCTGAAAGACAACTTATTCTTTTTGTTGGCATTTTACCTGCTACAGATACTGAGATGGAAGTTTGGGTGCGGGTTTGTCCGATTGCAACAGTTGACCATTTGCCCCATGATTTACTGATTCAGGTTTTGGATGTACAGGGAGTCGCTGTCATGCAGGCTCAGTCTCGACAGACGAATATGATCCAACTGCGATTTCAATGCGCTTATGGGGAGTCTTTTGGTCTACGTCTATCGCTCAATAATTGGTCAATGACTGAATCTTTTACGGTCTAGATTTTACGACTTTGATGGCAGATGGTTCTCTAGCGGTAAAGACGTTGTATGGAGCGTATTCCATGTTATACAGAATCCCTACATAAATGTCATTGCTGATCATAGTAGACTGAGTAGGGTTAGGGAGAATGCGCGAACTAGCTGATACAAGATTCTACGTTGGGCGTGAAGCCTTCTGTAGCGATCCTATTTAGATTATGAAAAGGCGGCGTAGGACTCCTTCTCGCATCGCCTATTCTTGTTTACAACTCATTTGGGGTTGCTATAGATTGTGGATCATTGGAGGGAAGTTTACTGAACGCTTAGGCGGTTGAGTTGATTTAGGTTGGTCAGTCATGAAGGGAAGATGAGGATGATGCTAACGTTCATTGAAGTGAAACTTGACGGCAATCTTCAGCACCATGGTTTTCAGGTGTCCATGCAGGCTCGTCTGGAGGGTGGAATGGACTCATTGAGGAGTTCGTCTTGTCTGATTGGTGAAGCTAGCGGACGATTAGCTGAAAATAAAGAGTTGCAATATGTTTTAGAGAATTGGCGAGATGCCTATCATCATCTTGGAGACAGCCCCCACCGAATTGTACCAAAGGAAGTTATCTACGGTGGATCGATCAATCCGATTGCAGATTGTCAGCTTGCTACACAACGTCTTAGAGAATTATTCCTCCAGTGGTTATCTTATTCAGGATTTTTGCCGGTTGATCGCACTATTCGTGAGTTATTACAGCGACAACATCCAATTCAACTGATGATTCGTTGTAGCGATCGCCACATTCAACTCCTACCCTGGCACTACTGGGATATTGTTGATCGCTACCCCAACTTGGAAGTTGGGTTCAGTGTTGCGCCAGATGTACCTATTGTACAGAATTCTTCTACTCAGCATCGCTCTGTAAAAACAGATGAGTTGCGGCAGATGCGGATTTTAGCCATTTTGGGACATAGCGATGGAATTGATGTTGAATGCGATCGCCAAGTTATTGAAGCTTTACCAAATGCCCATGTCGTATTTTTGGTGGAACCGACACGGCAGCAAGTGCATGACTCGCTGTGGGAACAGTCGTGGGATATATTATTTTTTGCTGGGCATAGTCAGTCGGTCAAAACCCAAGGTCGTATTTTTATTAATCCATCAGATAGTTTAACGATGGAGGATCTGCGCTACGGGATTCGACGGGCGATCGCCAATGGCCTACAACTGGCTATTTTTAACTCCTGTGATGGATTAGGGATTGCTCAAGAGTTGGAGATGCTGCAACTGTCAACTATGATTGTAATGCGGCAACCAGTTCCAGATAAAGTTGCACAGCAATTTTTGAGATATTTTCTAGATACCTTCTGCCAAGGAGAGTTACTTTACCAATCTGTACGAACTGCGCGTGAACGTTTGCAATCTATTGAGCATGAATATCCTTGTGCGACATGGCTACCTGCTGTGGTGCAGAAACCCAATGTAAAACCGCTGGCATGGTCAAAGCCGGATGTAGCTGTTGATCTACAAGCAGAACTTAAAGCCTCCGATCCACCGGCTTCACCGAAGAGTAATGTATTTATCCGGCGATCGCTCCCTGCAATGCTTGCCGTTAGTTTCATTGTTACCAGCTTGGTGATGGGGTGCCGATTGTTAGGATTGCTGCAACCGTTTGAATTTTGGCTGTATGACCGAATGCTCAGTTGGCGACTGACTGAACCATCGGATGAACGGTTGATTATCGTTACCATAGATGCTGATGACGTCACCTATCAGGATACTCAGGGAATGACTGGACGCGGCTCCCTATCCAACGAAGCGCTAGAACAAATTCTCCTAAAATTACAGCCGCACCAGCCAAGTGTGATTGGGTTAGATATTTATCGTAATCTACGACCATCCGGTAATCAAAATCGCTTAAGTTTACTTTTACAAGATACCGAAAATTTGATTGCGCTCTGTGCCATTGAATCAGATGGTGTTGAGGCGATCGCACCTCCAGTAGAAGTCCCGATTGATCGGGTCGGTTTTAGTAACGTGCCGACTGACCCAGATAGAATCATTCGTCGGCAGTTCTTTGGAATGACCCGCGACATTGAAGGCTGTGAAACGGATAAATCCTTGAGTTTTCAGGTTGCTACTCATTACCTTAAGAGGTATGAAATTGAACCAACGCGATTGCCTAATGGTGATTTGTTGATGAGTGCAGTTCTCTCCCCAGAATTGAATGGAGGAGTTCAATTTAATTTATTCTTGCAGCGATCGCTAGGCAATAAGTTATCAAATAGCAGACAAGTTTCAATCAGTATCAGTATATTAACTCAGTTAGCTTTTATCTTACCTCAATCTGCATCACACCTAGGCTTCTACCACACAGTTGACTTGCGCGGATATTCAGTACTGTTAAACTATCGAAACGTCGAAACACCAGAAGATATTGCCTATAAAACTATACCGCTTCGAGAATTACTGGAGGGGGAATGGGATGATCGACTGTCTGAGTTAATCCACGATCGAATTATTCTAATTGGGAACATTACGAAGAGTTACAATGATTTTCACCTGACGCCGATGGGTGACAGTGCTGGTATCTATCTTCAAGCCCAAATGGTCAGTCATCTAATCAGTGTGGTTCTAGATGGGCGACCTCTGCTGCGTAGCGCACCACAGCCAATAGATACTGTTTGGATAGGAGGATGGGCACTGATAGCTGCCATAATAGTTACCCGACTGCAGTCTCAATCTTGGCGGATTGGCTTGGTTACTGGACAGATTCTACTACTTGGCGGAACCGGTTGGTTACTGTTTGTTGCCGGAATTATTATGCCGATCGTTCCGGCAGCGCTAGCGGTAGCCGGTGCGATTCGAGGTGTTACCCTACTCAACACCTACCCAGATCCTTAAATCAGCTCTTCATGCCTCAACGCTGACCAACACGAGTTCAAGTTAGATAAGTTCCTGATTTTTGTACAGGTTGAGCCAACTCTCCTTGGCATTTTTAATAACTGTAATCTGTTTATTTGGTAAAGAGGAGTCGGCAGGAATCCGTCTGTGCCATTTCTGCATCATTTTTCTGTATTTGTAACTATCACTATATATAGCAATCCTAAATGAGTTGTGAAGTGAGAATGGTTGTTGTGAGAAGGATT
>CAYSIR010000163.1:0-9182 GCA_964431105.1 uncultured Leptolyngbya sp.
TACCATTCACCCGCTCATAGATACGCTAGCGCGGTTATCTACAAACAAATTGGGAGCTTACCTGCGATCGCTTCCGCTTACTCCGGCAGGGACTGCCCCCCATCCCCTCATTGTTAACCCCTAACTAAGGATCTCAGATCATGGCTATTAACGTCGAAAAACTCAGCACCATTCTCCAAAACTTTGTAACCGGAACCAACGACGTAGAAGGCGCAGCTCTGGTTACACCCGATGGTCTCCCCCTCGCCAATAGCTTACCGATTGGAATGGATGAAGAAAGAGTATCCGCCATGTCTGCTGCCATGCTGTCCTTGGGCGAACGCATCGGTAGTGAACTAGCTCGCGGCAACATCGACCGCATTTATGTTGAAGGAAATACCGGCTACGGTGTACTGACCAGTTGTGCTGAAGATGCGGTTCTTCTTGTCCTTGCCAGCAAAGCGGTTAAGCAGGGAATCCTGATGCTTGAAATCAAGCGTGTAATTTCCGAATTGAAGCTCATACTTATCTAGTTTTGGCATTATTCCAGGGTTCTCGTCCCTCAATAATGCTTCAGTTAGCCAGAACGTGGTGACTTACTCATGGAAATTATGCGCCTTGTTGTCACTGGGCCCGTCAGTGCAGGAAAATCAACCTTCATCCGCTCAGTCAGCGAAATTGAAGTAGTCGATACTGACCGACGGGCAACAGACGAGACAACGCTCCTTAAACATAAAACGACTGTTGCATTTGACTTTGGGCGACTCCAATTTTCACCGAATATGGCGCTCCATCTGTATGGAACACCTGGACAGTCTCGGTTTGATTTCATGTGGGACATTCTGATTCGTCAGGCTCATGCCTATATTCTCCTAGTGGCTGCCCATCGTCCTCAAGAATTTCGATATGCACGCCGAATCCTTACCTTCATGCGACAGCGATCGCCAGCTCCCGTCTTAATTGGGCTAACCCATACCGACCAACCCAATCCATGGGATGCAGAAAATGTTCTCATTGCGCTGGGCTATCTCACCGAGCAGCACCCTCCGGTCATCACGGTTAACCCAACTCAGCCCGAATCAGTTGCACAATCTGTTATGGCTTTAATTCAGCACTACTGCGAATCACAAGCCAGCCTCCCGCAACCTGTACGATAGTCGTGCAACTCATCACCATCTAGGCGCTCTACCAATCACTGACATTTGACATTCAGAAGGGAACATCATGGCCATTACTGGACACCTAATCGAGTTTTCCCTCGCCGAAATTTTCCAGTTTCTAGAGCAAGGGCACAAAACGGGGCTGCTGACTGTATTTGAACAGCCAGAACCAACCACCCCCAAAAATCAAGTTCACTACATCTGGTTCAAACAGGGCCGGATTGTAGCGGCAGCCAACCGATCCGATCATCATGGACTGATTAGCATTATCAGTCATCGTGGATGGTTAGGCGATCACGCCGCTAGCCGTTTTGCTCAACAATGTGGCACCAAAGTTCCCCTTGGGTTGTATCTCAAGTCTCAAGGTATTCTCAGTGCTGAGCAAGTCAAACTGCTGTTTTATACTCAGGTAATGCGGCGAGTCTGTGCATTATTTACGCTGCTAGATGGCTGGTTTCATTTTGACAGTAAAGTAATTCTGCCCATGGATGAAATGACTGGACTTAGCGCACCCGCTACAGAAGTTACGTTGGCAGGGCTGCGGGTTCTGAAAGACTGGTCGGCTCTCGAAAGTAAATTACCTGATCCTTTGTCAACCATTGTCAGTGTTTTTGACGGCAAGCCTCATCTGCATCTCAATTCAACTGAGTGGCAGATTTGGGAGTACGCCAACGGTAATGAAATGCTATTGACGATCGCCAAACAACTGCAACTCCCGATCCGACAGGTTCAACAAATTGTTTTTCGGCTGAGTGTAGTTGGTTTAATTGAAGATGTACCAATGGTGCTATGCCCTGCCCCAACAGATTCTGAAAAGGTTGACGCAGATGAAGGTAGCGATGCGATCGCGGCGGCGGCTGAATCATCACATAAGCCCCAAGATTCTGCATCAGCACCCAATCAAATGAGTCATTCTTTCTTAAACAATCTCATGGGTTTTCTCAAACATAAAACGTAGAGCAATCCTTGCTTTACCCAATAACAAACGCACATTTCGCTCAAATTATCACTTACCTTAGAGGTCATTATCATGGCTACTGACGAACAAAAGAAACTCAACCAAGTCCGCCTTTCTAATATGGCCCTCCTGAGCTTAGCGGCTGGTGCATGGGATGTACTAGGAAAAGGGGTCAATGCATTTTCTGGACCAATGGGCGACGAAATTCTCAAGGCCATGGAACAGGAAATGGGGTTAGAAGTTGCTGGAGAAGATCCTGAAGCCGTCATGACTGAAATCAGCCGTATTTTTATTGATGAATACGGATTTGCAACTGACATTGAAGTTGTAGTGAAAGATAATGAACATTTCCAACTGAAAGTCAAAAACTGCGTAAACCGTAACTTTACAGACAAACTCATGGCAGCCGGTGTCGAGAAGCCATTTGTTTGTCCAATTATGAATGCTTGTCGTTCAGCACTCAAACGTATGGGCTACAGGGTTCATGAAGATGTTGAAAAATGGACAGAAGGACGTGGTTCTATTATCTCGTTCACCTCAGTCTAGACGGTGGCCGATGGCTGGGGCAATCAGGTCGTTTCGCCACTCCCCAGCCGCATATAGCAATCCTAAATGAGTTGTGAAGTGAGAATGGTTGTTGTGAGAAGGATTCCTGCGGAATCCTTCTCACAATCCAAATAGGATTGCTATAGCTTGTTTCCTGAGAAATGGCTGAGAGCGATCTCTGTATTGGCTCTGTACTCGCATCAAAGACACGTTGGTGTACAAACAAGGATAATCACACTGATTACTATGGGTTAAATAAACTAACCTACCCAGAGTTTGTATAGCCGTTCCAAATGTTTGTAAACATCGATAATTTATGTGAGAAGGGTTTCTGCGGAATCTTTCTCACAACCCAATTGGCTATTTGTTGGAGTAAGTGGCTGAGTTGGTGAGTAGAACATTAGAAAAGAGTGGAGATGTGCTGATAAGCTATTGATTACTTTGAGCTACAAGGTTTAACGATCGCTATCTTTCAACCTCGCTAGCTATTGGATTTCAGTTGTCCTTCAGTGGTAATGATTTTTGATAGTAGGGGCTATGCCGAAACGTCAAAAATCATTGCATCACCCCCCGTATTTCTTGTATTGGATAGGATAACGGCATGAAAGACCCTATATTGCTCCGACACAAGCATCCACTATCGCCGGAATCAAACCGATACTGGAAAGACCTTTTATATAGAGTCGTTAAAATTGGGACTGAAATTGAAGTTTCTCCGCCCAAAAAAGTAAAGCGTGAGGTTTTTGAAGAGAATGTTCGGCGATCGCTCCAACCATCTCATAGCTTTGGCAACCTCGGCCCCAATGCCGTCGTTGATGTCGTGACTGAACATTGTGGCATTGAAGTACAGGTGATTGGTCGGCAACCTTACTTTTCAGCTCTACAGTCTCAGTATCGCAATATCTTATCGGTATTGCAAAATTATGGCGCTCGCCCCAGAGCCACCTGCGGATTACATTTTCATCTGCTCTCCCCTGGGCTAGCAGAACCAGTTCCTGAAGTCATTTTGGCTAACCTATGGAACTTAATTCGTCGCTACGCCCCGGAACTCAAGTTTTTGATGAGCGGTGGCGATCGCCGCGAAGCATTGTGCCGTCGCCGCAACCACAACAGCCACTTAGAAATGGTGCAGCATTCCCCTGTGATCATGCCAATGCAAAACATCCAAGCAATGCTGCACCACAGCCGTATTGTTCCAGAACATCAAAATTTTATCAATCTCGAACATCTGGAGTTTACTGAAATGGGTGATGTATTGCCGTTCCATCTGGAATTTCGGTTTCCAGATGCCGACTTTTCTGCTACTTCAATTACGGCTAAAACCTTCTTATTCTTAGCTATGCTCATGAAGGCAGTAGATTTGAGTCAGTATGGTGTGATTCATGTTGGCAAGATACAGCCATGGCGGCGGAAACAGAAAATTTTGGATCTTTTGAGTAATAATGATGGTAATCTGGCTACGAGCGATACTAGCGGTATCACAAATGATATTATTGAAGAATTGCGCCAAGGGCTGTATGAACTACTGGACTTACTCACGCCAGCATTTCATTATTTTACCGATAACCCAGCACAAGATGTTTTGATGGCGCTGGCTGAGTCTCCTATTTCCTTGCGACGCTGTGCCGGATATGACTGGAGTGATATTGAGCGATCGCTCCAGTCTCGAACTCAACTAGATAATGTAGGGTTTGATGAAACCGATCGCGACATTATGCAACATATTGACCTAGGCGATTGGTCGGATTTCCCATCCTTGGAGGCTTGGTGTTGGTATGCAGCGCGTGAATTATACCTAACCCCTCAAAACCTTGAGAACCGTCTGCTTAATTTGAGGAAGCGGCGATCGACTGAGTGGGACGTATCTCACGGAACGCTAATTTTTACTCAATAATGAATCCTAATGAACTTGAATTGAGTATATTCGCATCATCTTGTTTGTTTCTAACCTATTTTTGGAGATTTCTTGTGCAAAAGTTTGAATGGACTGAGAAATTGAGTGTGGGTGTGCCGATGATTGACACCCACCATAAAGAATTGTTTGCAGCATTTAATGACTTATCGGATGCGATCGAACAGGGGAATGGCGGCAGCTATATCAAAAAGTTACTGGCTTTCATGGAGTACTTTACCGAGTGGCACTTTGGGCATGAGGAAAGCTGTGCAGCTAAACATAAATGTGCGATCGCTCAAACCAACCAAAATGCGCATGAAAAGTTTTTATCAATTTTCAAGAATCTGAGACGGCAGTATCGGGAAAGTGGCGACAGTGAAGCGATCGCCCAAGCTGCCCATACCCAATTGGCTGATTGGCTAGTCAGCCACATCATGACTATTGATACACAGATTGGTCACTGTGTTCGTCACGCCCAGCAATCCAGCTAAAAACAGAGCTTAACCTGTATCGGATAATTGAGTGAAATAAGAAATCCTGGTGATGAGATCAACATCGCCAGGATTTTTCTTCAGGACAGTATTTCTGGATAGTCCTCCGTTGGTGACGATTTTTAGTGATGCGCCGCCCACACCACCAAAAATTATTACATGAATGCCACTATAGCAATCCTAAATGAGTTGTGAAGTGAGAATGGTTGTTGTGAGAAGGATTCCTGCGGAATCCTTCTCACAATCCAAATAGGATTGCTATATTCCTGGATGGTATCGTGCTAAGCAGATAGCTTGAAATGGTTTGAGAAGGGCGCACTCCTCAGAAAACCTGATGTCCTAGGTAAAATGGCTACTGCCATGACGTCTGGACAGCAGGATCACTCAAGAACCGCCTAACCCCCAGCCAAACCTCCATGCAACCTGACAGCGACTCGATCTGCGCGCTCCATTTTAAGGGGACCCCGAACGTCTGATTCATCAATAGAGGGGCAGAGCAATCGGCTGAAGACAAAAGACCGGGACGACGTGGTCATGTTACCGAACTCGCTCGGCTAGGCAGCATCGTCGCTAAAAATGCTGGTAGTGGTATTCATGTAGGGATTTTGGCTGGTGTGGGCAACGCTCACACCAGCCAAAATACTCACCAATAGAGGACTACCAAGATGCTGAGTCAGAAGACTCAACTTAGGGCAATAATTATGTTAACTTTAGTAACGAAGTTGCTTCGTAGGTATGTTATGTTTACGGTTCAGCGTTTAATGGGATGTGCGTTGCCAGTACTGTTAGCGATCGCTATGATCATTGGTGTGCGCCCTGATGCGGTCATGGCAGCGAGTTCAGCAGCCATTCGAGCCTATGATGACGTGAATGTAACGGGTCAGGATTTTTCTGGCGAAAGCTTGGTTCAGGCAGAATTTAACAATGCAAGGCTAGCCGGTGCAAACTTTAGCGGGGCTGATTTACGAGGAGCCGTGTTCAATGGCTCGGTGCTGAAGGGTGCAAATTTAGAAGGGATTGATTTCACAGACGGCATCGCTTACTTGAGCGACTTAGGCGAGGCTGATCTATCCGATGGGGTTTTCACCTCTGCTATGATGCTGAAATCTAATTTTCGCAACGCAACGGTCACGGGAGCAGACTTCAGCTATGCGATGCTCGATCGCGACCAAGTCTTGTACCTTTGCGAAACGGCTAGCGGCGTGAATCCAAAGACCGGGGTGGATACGCGAGAATCTCTAGGTTGTCGGTAGATGGCGATTAGCAGATAAGTTGGGGATATGATGGAGTTTCCATTGGGTCGGATTACTTGAATAAGAAAATAGAATTGACGATAGCAGCTTAGCAGGATGAATGAATCCCATCAATTGATGGTGCCTACTAAGCTCGGCGCGATTAAGCTTTTCTGTACCTGCAAGCGATTGTAACTAAGAATTTCCTTAACGCCCTGCGCGCCAACGTGTGTCGTTAAGACAATCGGCGGTCTGCTAAGACTCAGCCGCTTTAGCCTGCTGGCTTTTCTCATACCCTAGGACAGCAATACTGAGGACAACCAGCAATACTCCAACGACTTGGCGAATATTCAAGTTTTCCTGCAATAGAATCCAAGCGATAACGGTTGTTAGGATAGGATTGCTGACCGCTACAATGGACATGATGGCAGCACTGATCAGATGAATTCCCACGTTGTAGAGCAGTTGCCCTGTCAAGGTAAGCAGTGATGCAACGATGCTAATTCCCCAAACAGCGCTCCATGCATCCGGCGGCACATCAATATTAACGACGCTTAAGCAGACTGTTGAAAGGATTGCCATGACTATAAAGTTAACGACTGTGAAGGGAACGGGATGAATTTCAGAAAAGCAGGTTTGTGCCAAAATGCCCTGAATGGAGTAAGTAATGCAGGCCCCAAAGGCTGCCGCTACACCTACTATGACCCCGCCATCCGCTAGTCCGTTTGTGCTGGGTACAACTAAGATGCTGCCAGTCAACACAACACCCGTGACAACAATTCGCAATAAGCTAGGGCGATCGCCAAATATCTTCCAAGACAAGAAACCCGTAATGACTGGATGGGTAAAAAACAGGACAGTAGCCGTCCCAGCCGGAATAAATGCGATCGCAACAAATAAGAAGGCAAGGGCGCAAAATAAGAAACTGCTGCTGACTACGACCCGCCACAGAAGCGATCGCTTAGATGGATGAATCAATTGCTGTAGGGCGGAGCGAGTACCTGGGTAAAAACGTGGAGCTAATACCAACATCATCGGTAAAATCAAGATGGAACGCAGTTGCAGCACCAAAATCGAATGCGCAACGGTCGCTGACAAAAAACCGCCCCAGAGCATTTGCCCCATGATTGCGCTTTCTGAGAAGATAACTCGCAAAAGAACATTTTGAGACGCCAAACACAGCGACCCAATAATAATTACAATGAATCCTAGCATCTCTGATCCAGTAAAAAACTGCAAGTCTAGACAGTTAACCTAAGACAAACCAAATGGTTAACGTAGTATAGCGGTTTCAGAATCCCCATAGATGCTCAGCGGTGAATTGCAAATTCAGAGATTTCTGAAGGATACTCTGTAGACTGTTATGCAATATCTCTCACCAATTTACAGGTGAGTCAATGCAGAATTTTAGGCTGGTTTGTGAGTGAATCAATGCAGTCAGTGAATGACTTGAGCAAGGCACAACAGGATTATCATCAATACTTGCCAAAAAATGTATGGATTGTAACGTTGTTAGCGATCGCCTTTTGAAAATCGCCCATTGCTCTGCCAACCCATGGGGAAATTGGCTTGCGGCAGGGGTTCCTGTCTTTCGGAGGGTGCTTTATGACGCTTTGCATCGGTTCTAGCCTGCTCCGATGCTAGCTGACTGGAAATCAGTCACCTTAAGCTATCTAATGCCGTTTTGCAGCGATTGTGCGATCGCCCAAACTGAGTCACAGCAGTGCCCTAGGGATTCAGATATTAGGGTGCATCATCCTATTCTAAACTGCCAGTATCATGTCCAGTATCATGTCCAGTGTCATTTGGAGGATGGAGCAGAATCCATTTCATAACCGCGCCGATTTTCGTTCAAATCTAAGCTTAAGCCGTTTGAACCGTTCTAAATGATTTGTGGGTAGTCGTCTATTGGTAATGATTTTTGGTGGTGTGGGCGACGCCCACACCACCAAAAATCATTATATGAAATCACTACCTGATTTGTGAATGAGATGGACGTTGTGAGGAAATTTCCGAAAAAATCTTTTGCACAATCGAAGTGGAGCCTGCTGAAAAAACAAAATCTAGCCCACGGGTTATCGGCAATTTTTCAGGAGAATGGTGCAAAGCGTTGCTGAACGTATTGATTTCCCGTTTGCTTAAAACATACGCATCGTTTCGAGAACATTAACTAAACCCTTCTCATAGCCAGCCATTTGCTTTTTCAGCTAGACCTATTCATGGCACAATGATTTACAAATCATTCGACTTCAGCAAGTTAAATCGTTTAAGATAATGATTGAGATTGTGATGAGGTAGTATTTCTCTATATAGCTTTAGGAATATGGCTTTAGAAGTAGAATACTTCTTAAAATCATTCGTCAGTCCGTTACCTATCATGAGCGTTTGACTCTGCTTAACTGACCAACGATTTTGCACTGGGCATGAAAATCGTGCCCCTCCAAGATTTCAGACAAGGTAGGGTCAGGTTTCCAAGACTGCGCGGTAGTTAGGATTTGAACCATTGTGGCAGTCAACTTAGGGCTTGGATAGCTCATTCAGGTTGGAACGTGAGTGACAGTGAAATTTGTAGGATACTATCAGACATACGAAACATTATCCCTCGCTGTTCCAAAATTGTTTTGAATGTCACTCACTTAATTGCTATAGTTACTCTATTTAGTCGGAGTATGGAGTATTGGAGTTTGAGGGGTTGCCAACCCCATTTCTGCTTAATGGCGGTTCGATCGCGACCTTTTCCCCAAAAAGACTGATGCTGGATGACGCGAATAATCTGTCTACTGTCTCTTCTTTTCTCCAGCAGTGGTTCTACTGGGGTACACTGATTTACTGGGCCGCCTTTTGATACACTCATCAGCCGTGCAGCTAGGGTAAATCGGCTTATTCGTGTTGGTTTGATGGAAACTTGGTTTGATGGAAACT